>CACHWJ010000006.1 GCA_902583635.1 uncultured Pelagibacteraceae bacterium
AATTGACATTGTTAACTGGTCGGAGGATCCAGCTATTTTGGTATCAAACGCCTTATCTCCAGCTGAAGTTCAAAGAGTAAATGTTGATGCAGAAAGAAAAAAACTTGATGTAATACTTACAGAAGAAAATTTAAGTAAAGCAATTGGTAGAAGAGGACAAAATGTAAGACTTGCAACGAAGTTATTAAATTATGAAATTAATATAATGACAGATGCTGAGGACTCTGAGAGAAGACAGTTGGAATTTAAAGAAAAAACGGAAAACTTTGTGAAGAACTTAGAATTAGACGAGACCCTCGGTCAGTTATTGGTGGCAGAAGGCTTTTCAACAATTGATGATATCAAAGATAGTTCAGCAGAAAATTTAATGAAGATAGAAGGTATCGAAGAGGATACTGCAAAAGCACTTATAGAAAGAGCTCAAGAATTTCATCAAAAGGATCAAGAAGACATATCGACAAGAATTAAAGAATTAGGTCTTGAGGATACTTTAATTAATTTAAAAGGACTTACACCAGGAATGTTGGTTACTTTAGGAGAACAAAAAATTTTAACCTTAGAGGATTTCGCAGATCTAGCATCTGACGAATTAACTGGTGGTTTTGATGTAGTAAAAGGTGAAAGAGTAAAAATTCAGGGATACCTTGAAGATTTTGCCTTATCAAAAGAAGAGGCAGATGAACTAATAATGTCTGCTAGAAACATTGTTTACAAAGATTGAGTGATGAGCTATGGAAAAAAAAACAAAATTAACAATATCTGGCTCAGCCAAAAAATCCATTAAGAATATCGAGATTGCTAAAACCCAAAGCAAAAACGCAGTTGTCATAGAAAAGCAAACTGGAAAATATACAAATAGAGGAGGATCTTTTAGACCCAACTCAGGTAAACCAAAACCAATCTCTTCTTTTAGTAGAGCTACTGGAATTAAACCAACTTTTGCACCAAAATCACCCCCAGTAATAAATGATTTTGAAAGACGTAAGCTTGCAGAACAAAGAGCAACAAAGAGACTTAAAGGTGATGTTGATGGAAAAGATAAAAAATCTTTAAAGTCTGGAACAAAGAAAAGAGAATTAAAATTAACAGTTTCAAGGGCTCTAAGTGATGAAATAGAAGCAAGGGAAAGAAGTTTAGCTTCAGTTAAAAGAGCAAGACTAAAAGAGAATAAAAATTTATCTAAAGATCAAAATCAAGAAAGTCTCAAACCGGTTAAAAGAGATATCAATATTCCAGAAGCTATCACTGTTAGAGAGCTAGCTAATAGAATGGCTGAGCAATCTAGCAATGTGATTAAATATTTATTTGGTATGGGGGTAACAGTTACAATAAATCAAACTCTTGCAGCAGATACTGCTGAGTTCTTAGTTAAAGAGTTTGGACATAATCCAATTAGAGAAGAAAAGGCAGAGGAAATAATTCAGAAAATAAAAGCAACAAGGGTAGAAAATTTGAAAAATAGACCACCCATCGTTACAGTGATGGGCCATGTTGATCATGGTAAAACATCAGTCCTTGATGTTTTAAGAAGTGCAAATGTTGTTTCAGGAGAATTCGGTGGAATAACTCAACACATAGGTGCCTATCAAATAGAAAGCCAAAAAAATAAACTAACTTTTATTGATACCCCGGGTCACGCAGCTTTTACAGAAATGAGAGCAAGAGGATCAAAATTAACTGATGTAGTTGTATTAGTTGTTGCTGCAGATGATGGTGTAAAGCCACAAACAATTGAGTCAATTAAACATGCAAAAGCAGCAAATGTTCCAATTGTTGTTGCAATTAATAAATGTGACCTTCCAGATGCAGATCCACAAAAAATTAAAAATCAATTATTAGAACATGAGCTGGTTGCTGAAGATCTATCAGGTGATACTTTAATGGTAGAGATTTCAGCAAAGACAAAATTAAATTTAGATAAACTAGTAGAGTCTATAATTCTTCAAGCCGAAATTTTAGATCTGAAAACTGATTATGAGTCTAAAGCCACAGGAATAGTATTAGAGTCTAAAATTGATGTAGGTCGAGGACCAGTTGCTACAATTATTGTAACTACAGGAACACTAAAAAAAGGAGATTTTTTTGTCAGCGGATTAAAGTGGGGGAAAATTAGAGCAATAATAAATGACAAAGGTAAAAATATTGATAAAGCATCACCATCTACTCCAGTTGAAATTTTGGGCATCAATGGTGCAGCAAAAGCGGGGGATGATTTCATTGTTCTTGAGAGTGAAAAAGAGGCTAAAACATTAAGTGAAAACAGAGCAGAAGAGACAAAAGATGGAAAAAATCCCTTATCATTTGCTACACAAGAATCAGCATTTTCAGACAAATCTTCAGAAGAATTAAATTTAATTATTAAATCTGATGTACATGGATCTTCTGAAGCAATTAAAAATGCGATAAGTCAAATTAAACATGATGAAGTTAAACCTAAAATTATTTTAGCAGATATTGGAATGGTTACAGAAACTGATGTTACTTTAGCAAAAGCGTCGAATGCTGTGTTAATCGCCTTTAACGTTAAGCCAAGTAAAGAAGCAAAAAAACTTGCTGAAAATGAAAAAATAAAAATTTCTTCATACAATATTATTTATGAAGTACTAGATTATATTAAACAAAAAATGTCGGGACTATTAACCCCAGATGTTCAAGAAATTATAACTGGATCAGCGCAAATTTTAGAAATTTTTAAAGTCTCTGGAGCTGGCAAAGTAGCAGGTTCAAAAATTACGGAAGGAGAAATTACTAGTGCCTCAGATGTCAGAATTATTAGAGATGGAGCTATAATTTATACAGGAAAAGTTGGAACTATTTTTAGGGAAAAAAACCAGGTAAAACAGGTTAGCGATGGACAAGAATGTGGAATAACAATTAAAGATTATATGGATTTTCAAAAAAACGACACAATAGAGGCTTTTAGTGTTACATCTACAGAAAGGTCAATTTAATGGCAGATAGAATAGGAAAACCAATTTCACAAAGACAGCTTAGAGTTGGAGAAATGATCAAACAGTCTTTAAGCATGATTTTTATTAGAAATGAGGCTAAGGTCCCGAATTTAGAAACAAATACAATAACTGTTACTGAGGTTAGAATGAGTCCTGATTTAAAAATTGCTAAAGCATATGTGCTTCCATTAGGTGGAAAAGATGCTGAGGAGACTATAAATACTCTTAAAGAGTACTCATTTTTAATAAGAAAAATTTTATCACAGAAAGTGGTCATGAAATTTTTACCAAAATTACTTTTTAGAAAAGATGAGTCTTTTGAGTATGCGGAAAAAATAGAGAACTTAATAAAACAAACAAATAAATAAGGAAAACGAAGCATGAACAAAAAGGCACAAGAATTAGCAATGCATGATAAAGACACTGGGTCCTCTGAGATACAGATTGCTTTGTTAACTGAGAAAATTGAAACTCTCTCTAAACACATTAAACAATTTAAAAAAGACAAACATTCCTCTGTTGGATTGTTGAGAGCGGTAAATAGACGAAAGAAATTGTTGGAATACTTAAAGAAAACAAAAATGGATTCTTACAAGAATGTACTGTCGAAATTGAATTTAAGAAAATAGAAGTCAAGATAGATAGAATGGAATGGAAAGAAACGAACGAAAAGAAATGGAAATGAAATGTTTAAAGTACACAAGAAAGAAATAGAAGTAGCAGGAAAGAAAATAAGTTTAGAAACAGGTAAAGTAGCAAGACAAGCAGATGGAGCAATCATAGCAACATGCGGTGAAACAGTAATTCTAGCAACAGTCGTAGGAGCAAAGAAAGTAAATCCAGATATGGATTATTTCCCTTTATCAGTTAATTACCAAGAAAAATACTATGCGGGTGGAAAAATCCCTGGTGGATATTTTAAAAGAGAAGCAAGACCAACTGAAAGTGAAACATTAATTTCAAGATTAATTGACAGACCAATCAGACCTTTGTTTCCTGATGAATTTAAAAATGAAGTACAGTTGTTACCAACAGTAATTTCATATGACAAAGAAAACCAACCAGATATTCTAGCAATTACTGCTTCATCAGCAGCATTAGCTATTTCAGGAATGCCATTTATGGGCCCTGTAGGAGCTTCTAGAGTGGGTTATGTCGATAGCAAGTATATTCTTAACCCATCAAAAGAAGAGTTAGAAAAATCAACTTTGGATTTAGTCGTAGCAGGTACTAAAGATGCAGTGCTTATGGTTGAGTCTGAAACATCAGGTTTATCAGAAGAAGTAATGTTAGCAGCGGTAAAATTTGGACACGAAGGATTTGTTCCAGTAATTGAAATGATTGAGGAACTTGCTAAAGAGTGTAGAAAACCAGAGTGGATTGTTGAGAAAAAAGATTTATCTGAGGTCAAACAAAAACTTGAAGAAACTTTTACGGAAGATCTTAAAAAAGCTTTTGCAACAAGGGACAAGCAGGATAGATCAAATCAAATTTCAGAAATAACTGATAAAGCTAAAAAGCTTTTTGAAGAGAATGAAAATTATTCTGATCTTGATGTTAATTCTCAGCTTAAAAATCTGGAGAAGAAAATTGTTAGAACTGATATTCTTAAGAATAAAAACAGAATTGATGGAAGAGGATTATCAGATGTAAGACCTATAGAATGTGAAGTTGGTGTATTACCAAGAACACATGGTTCTGCTTTGTTTACTAGAGGAGAAACACAAGCAATTGTTGTTACTACTTTAGGTACATCTGATGATGAACAAAGAATTGAAAGTTTAGATGGTCTTCAAAGAGAGAGATTTATGCTTCATTATAACTTTCCTCCTTTTTCAGTCGGAGAAACTGGAAGAATTGGAACTGGTAGACGCGAAATTGGTCATGGTAAACTGGCTTGGAGAGCAATTAACTCTTCATTACCCTCAAAAGAGGAGTTTCCATATACTTTTAGAATAGTATCAGAGATTACAGAGTCTAACGGTTCTTCCTCTATGGCTACTGTTTGTGGTGCATCTTTAGCATTAATGGATGCTGGTGTTCCAATTAAAGAACCAGTTGCAGGTATTGCAATGGGATTAATTAAAGAGGGTGATGATTTCAGCGTGCTATCAGATATTTTAGGTGATGAAGATCATTTAGGGGACATGGACTTTAAAGTTGCTGGAACTAAAGATGGAATTACTTCACTTCAAATGGATATCAAAATTACTGGTATTACTTTTGAGATCATGGAACAGGCATTAAGCCAAGCCAAAGATGGCAGAATTCATATCTTAGGTGAAATGAATAAAGCCTTAGGGGAGTCCAGATCTGATGTTGGAAAGCATACTCCTAAGATGGAACAAGTAACTGTTGATAAAAAAGACATTGCTGCTGTTATTGGAAAAGGTGGAGCAACGATAAGAGAGATAGTTGAAAAATCAGGTGCAAAAGTAGATGTAAATGACGAGGGAGTTGTAACAGTTGCAGCTCCAGATGAAGAGTCTAGAAACATTGCTACGCAAATGATTAAAGATATCACTGCAAAAGCTGAAATGAATAAAATTTATTCTGGTAAAGTAATGAAAATTATGGAATTTGGCGCATTTGTAAATTTTCTAGGAAAACAAGATGGACTTGTTCATATTTCAGAATTAGCAGACAAAAGAGTTGCTAAAGTTACAGACGTTGTCAAAGAAGGTGACGAAGTTAAAGTTAAAGTGATCGGTTTTGACAGAGGTAAAGTAAAACTTTCTATGAAACAAGCTGCTGAATAAAAGAACTAATTAGATTATTTGATCTAAATTACTTTAGTCTGTTAGGAAAAGTTTAAAATATTTAATTTTATTATGAGAAAAATAAGTTGGTATTATAAAAGCTTTTTTTTTAAAATAAAAACTAAAGTTAATTTAGATAAAAAAAATAAAATTTCAAAAAAGTCTTTAAATGAAATTTTTAATTATTATGGATCTGATAAAGGAACCGATGTAAAAAATCCATATAATAAAAGTTCTCAAAAAATAATAGGGCATGGTTTTGGAGGATTTTATGAAAAATATTTTAACAAGTTTAAAAATAATAAATTTAACTTTTTAGAAATTGGAACATGGGAAGGTGCATCGTTAGCGTCCTTCCATAATTATTTTAAAAAAGCAAATATTTATGGAATAGATAGAAATTTTAAAAATAAATTTTACTCTAAAAGACTAAAATTTATCTATTGCGATACAACTAATTCTTTTGATTTAAAAATTTTAAAAAAAAAGCTTAAATCTAATAAATTTAAAATTATCATTGATGATGGTTCTCATTTACTAAATGATATTATTCATAATTTAAAATTTTTCTTTAATTTCTTAGAAAATGGTGGATATTATATTATAGAGGATTATAACCATCCCAAGTATTATCCTTTTTTAAATAATTCAAAAAATAAAGAAATTTTATTTGATAAAATTATTACTAATTTAAAAAAAAAAAAAAAATTTAAATCTAAAATTTTAAATAATCATGATCAAGATTTTCTCTTTAACAAAATTCAAAAAATATATGTTCATAAAGGAATAATGATTGAACAAAAAAAAAACGTTTCAGACATTGTTGTTATTAAAAAAAATAAATTTTAGAATGAATTTAAATTTATTTTAGGTAATATTTTTTGGATCTGGCATCCCAACCTTGTTATATCCAGCATCTACGTAGTGAATTTCACCAGTAACACCGTTTGCAAGGTCACTTAATAGGTATAATGCTGAATTTCCAACATCATGGATGTCAACGTTTCTTTTAAGTAAAGAATGGTCTTCATTCCATTTATAAAGGAATTTTGCATCTCCAATTGCAGACGCTGCCAGCGTTTTAATAGGTCCAGCACTTATGGCGTTTACCCTCATGCCTTTAGCACCTAAATCTCTTGCTAAATACTTAACACTAGATTCTAGTGCAGCTTTGCAAACACCCATTACATTATAATTTGGAATAGCTTTATTTGCTTCATAACTTAATGTGATTAAGCTTCCACCCTCCTTCATTACTTTAGATGCCTCTTTTGCAACTTCCGTAAATGAAAAACAAGAAATTAACATACTTTTTAAAAAATTTTCTCTAGTTGTATTTAAATATTCTCCTGATAATTCTGACTTATCAGAAAAAGCTATTGCATGAACCACAAAATCTATTTCGCCCCATTGTGATTTAACATCTTTAAATAACTTAGTTACATCTTCTTTTTTTTCTACGTCGCAGCTAAATGTAACTTTTGATTTTAATTTTTCAGCTAATGGAATAACTCTTTTTTTTAATGCATCCCCTAAATAGGTAAACGCAAGTTCAGCACCAGCTTCAGAAAGTTTTTGTGAAATACCCCAAGCAATAGATCTTTCATTTGCAACACCCATTACCAATCCTTTTTTACCTTTCATCAAGCTCATAATTATATTTTCTCAAAAATTAAAGTAGCATTGGTTCCACCAAAACCAAAACTATTAGACATTACTGTATTTAAAATTGCTCCTGTCTCGGTTTTAGAAACTATTGGAAATTTTTTAGCCTCATCATCCATTTCATTAATATTAGCAGATCCTGCTATAAAATTATTTTTCATCATAATTAAACAATAGATCGCTTCATGAACGGATGCAGCTCCTAAAGGATGACCTGACAAAGATTTTGTTGAACTTATTTTTGGTATTTCATTTCCAAAAGCTTCTTTTACTGCATTTAATTCTGTAATGTCTCCAACTGGCGTAGATGTTCCATGAGTATTGATATAATCAATTTTATTTTTTGATGTTGCCATAGCCATCTTCATACATCTCACAGCACCTTCTCCCGATGGAGCCACCATATCGTATCCATCTGAAGTTGCCCCATAACCAGTTAATTCTGCGTATATTTTAGCCCCTCTTGCTTTAGCATGTTCATAGTCTTCTAGCACTAACACTCCACCACCACCAGCAATTACAAAACCATCTCTAGTTTTATCATATGCTCTAGATGCCGTCCCTGGTGTATCATTATATTTTGAAGATAAGGCTGTCATTGCATCAAACATTGCAGTCATTGCCCAGTGTATCTCCTCACTACCACCTGCAAAAACAACATCTTGTTTTCCCATTTGAATTAATTCCATTGAGTTTCCAATACAGTGGCCACTTGTTGCACAAGCAGAACTCATTGTGTAATTAGTTCCTTTAATTTTAAATGGAACAGCAAGTGTTGCTGAAGCAGTGCTAGCCATAGTTCTTGGAACAATGAATGGTCCCATTAATTTTGGAGTTTTAGCTCTAGTTTTATCTGCTGCCAAAATGACATTTTCAATTGATGGACCACCCGAACCCATAACTATTCCTGTTTTAAAGTTACTAACTTCACTTTCTTCTAATCCAGAATCTTCGATTGCTTCTTTCATTGCTATATAGTTGTAAGCAGAACCTGAACCCATGAATCTTATTGTTTTTCTATCAATATGATCTTCAAGCTTTATATTTGGCTTACCATGAACATGACTTTTTAAATTATGTTCTTTGTATTCTTCACTAAAAGATATTCCTGACTTTGTTCTTAATAACGATTGATGTACTTCTTCTTGATTATTACCCAAGCATGAAACAACTCCTAGGCCTGTAATTACTACTCTTCTCATTATTTAAACAATCCCACTTTCAAACTATCTGCTGAATATATTTTTTTATTATCTGCAAAAACTACCCCATTAGCAAGACCGACAGTCGTGCCTCCTGGTGACATAATTTTTTTCATATCTATTTCATACCTTACATTTTTTACACTTTGTAAAACTTCACCAGTAAATTTCACTGTTCCAACACCTAGTGCTCTACCCTTTCCAGGATTTCCCAGCCAACCTAGGTAAAAACCTACTAGCTGCCACATAGCGTCTAATCCTAAGCAACCAGGCATAACGGGGTCAGATTTAAAATGGCAATCAAAGAACCAAAGATCATCTTTAATATCCAGCTCAGCCTTTAAAGATCCCTTGTTAAAGGTTCCATTATTGTCATTAATCTCTGTTATTCTATCAAACATTAGCATCGGAGGAAGGGGTAATTTAGCATTACCAGCGCCAAAAAGATCACCGTTTCCACAAGTAATTAGGTCATCGTAGCTATAGGAGTTTTTTTTCATAAAAATTGAGTTCCCTTATTACTTGATTTAATGATAATATAATATAATAAAACAATACAATTTATTCTTAGTTTAGAATTATTATAAAGAAATATGACAAAAAACTTCAATTTTATTGAAAAATTAAGAGAAACTGGGCTCAGACCTACAAAGCAAAGGGTTAAAATTTGTGAGGTTTTGTTCAACAGAGAAAAAACTTTTCATTTCACAATCAACGATCTTGCTAGAAAGATATCTGATGAGCTAAACGAAAAAATATCTCTCGCAACAGTTTATAATACTGTTCATGCCTTACAAAAAAAGGGATATTTAAAAGAGATATCAATAAACTCAGACAAAAGCTATTTTGATACTAACACTACTATTCATCACCATTTTTATGATGAAGATACCCATCAATTAATAGACTGTGATGAAAATGAAATAGAAAATGTGAATGTTAAAAATAATATCACTGGAAAAAAAATTAACTCAGTAGAAGTTCTGGTTAGAGTTGCGAGTGATAATCAAAATCAAAATTAATTTAATAAAATCAATTACTTAAATTATAAATTATAATTATTCTAAACTGTTGACAATCAATTTAGAATTATTATATCCTTAAAAAATTATTAAATTAAGGAGAATAAAATGTCATTAAAAGGAAGTAAAACTGAAGAAAATTTAAAGGAAGCTTTTGCTGGCGAAAGCCAAGCGAATAGAAGATATCTTTACTTCGCACAAAAAGCTGACATCGAAGGTTATAACGATGTAGCTACAGTTTTTAGATCAACTGCCGAAGGTGAGACAGGTCACGCACATGGTCATCTAGAGTATTTAGAGGAAGTTGGAGATCCTGGAACTGGTATGCCAATTGGTGAAACTAAAGCAAATTTAGCATCAGCTGTTCAAGGTGAAACACATGAGTACACTGATATGTACCCAGGTATGGCCAAAACAGCTAGAGAAGAAGGTTTTGAGGAAATTGCTGACTGGTTTGAAACTTTAGCAAAAGCTGAAAAATCTCATGCTGGTAAATTCCAAAAAACTTTAGAGTCTATTAGCTAATTAATTCGTTTAGTGGACATTAACTTGTCCACTAAAATCCAAATAAAAATTCAAAAATTATGAGCAAAGAAGGTAGCTTAGATGCACCAACTAGACATCCAATTAATTTTGAGCACCCTGATTTTTTAAATCCTGAAAAATTAGACTCAGAAATGAGAAGAGTATTTGATATCTGTCATGGTTGTAGAAGATGCTTTAATCTTTGTGACTCTTTTCCAAAGTTATTTGATATGATTGATGAGTCTAAAGATGAAGATGTTGAGAGTTTATCCAGTGATCAATTTGCTCCCGTTGTAGATGCATGTACTTTATGTGATATGTGTTTCATGACAAAGTGCCCATATGTCCCTCCTCATGACTTTGATTTAGATTTTCCTCATTTAATGCTGAGATATAGAACTGCGCAGAAGAGGTTAGGAAAACTACCAAGTGTACCAACTCAATTAGCCAAAATTGATAGAAACGCAAAAATAGGGGTTATGTTTTCTAAACTCGTAAATTGGGCATCAAATATTAAAAATAAATTTATAAGAAAAATTTTAGAATTCATATCTGGGATAGATAAAAGAGTGCAGTTACCAAAATATAACTCAGAGACGTTTTCAAATTTTTTTAAAAAGAATAATGATAAAATTACTTATGATGCAATCAACAAAGGTAGAAAAGTAGTAATATATTCTACATGTTTTGTAAATTTTAATAAAAAAAATACAGGTGTAGCTGCATTAAAAGTTTTAAAAAAAAATGGAGTAGAGGTTCAAGAAGCTTATCCAGGCTGTTGTGGAATGCCTTTCTTAGAACAGGCAGATCTTCCAAAAGTAGTTGAACAAGCCAAAAAAGTATCAAAAGATTTAATTGAATGGATTGATAAAGGCTACAAAGTAATAACTTTAACGGCAAGCTGTGGCTTAATGTTAAAATTTGAATGGCCCTTGTTATTACCTGAAAGTGAACATGTAAAAAAATTATCTTCAAATGTAATGGATATTGACGAGTATGTGGTTGATATTGCTAATAATGAGGGATTGGCTGAAGGATTAGAGGAAATTGACGGTGGTGTTACAGTTCACCATGCGTGCCATGCAAGAGCTCAGAACATGGGTATCAAGGCTAGAGATATGTTAAAAAATATTCCTAATGTAAAAATTGATGTTGTCGAAAGATGTGCAGGCCATGGTGGAACCTTTGGGGTAATGAGGGAAACACATGATTTAGCAAATAAAGTTGGAAGACCAACAGCAAGACAAATAAAAAACAAAAATAATAAGTATATGGCATCTGATTGTCCTTTAGCTGGAAAGCATTTAAAACAATTAGAAGTTGACACTAACATTGCTAACGATGAGGCACTACATCCTATAGAACTTATGGCAAAAAGTTATAAGCTATAACTGTGCCTAAAGAAAAAAAAAAGATAGATAAATCGGATATAATGCCACTTGATGCATATATAAAAGACAGAAAAGAATTAAGAAAAAAAATTGTAAACTTTAAAAAAAATCGAAGAGTTGCACTGGGACCCTACGCTACATTTTATTTTGAAAGTTATGAAACTATGTTAGCTCAAGTTCAAGAAATGCTCTACATCGAAAAAGGTGGAGATGAACAGTTGCATGATGAACTAATTGCATACAATCCATTAATTCCAAATGGGAAAGAGTTAACAGCTACTCTTATGTTTGAAATAGATAACCCTATATCAAGAGCGGCTTTTTTAAGTAAGGTTGGTGGAATTGAAGAAATGGTATTTATGAAGATAAATGGTGAGACTGTTAAAGCTGTTCCTGAAGAGGACGTTGACAGAACTTCTGCCGAGGGTAAGGCTTCTTCAGTTCAATTTATACATTTTAACTTTACAGATGAGCAAATTGAAAAATTTAAATCAAATGGCGTTGATATAGAACTTGGAATGGATCACAAAGAATACTCTCACACCACTAAATTAAGCAAAGAAAATATATCCTCTTTGTCTGCAGATTTTAGTTAGTTAAACCCCAAAGATCATCTGTTTTAATCCATCCGTTAAAATCATCGGTTTTTATTTTACACCAATTTTTTTCACATTTTTGAACAATTAATAACCTTCCCTTTTTTATTAATGCTATGGGTTTTGCAAATGATGTAGGTTCTTTGAATAAAATTTTATCTTTAGTAGCAATAACTGAATTAATTCTTTTTAATTGTGAAACGTGTATCCACCCACTATTATTTTTTAAGTCAATTATTCGTCTAAAGTTTTCTTTTTTATCTATTTGTTTTATTGGAAGATTTATTTTTTTATAAACATACTTGATATCAGAGTCGAAACTTGGACCGTAACGAACATTAACTTTATTTTTTTTCAAAGAGACAAAAATTTCATTTGCAGAACTAATTGTGCAAAAAAATAATAAATAAAATAATATAGAAATTTCTTTAATTTTTACTTTGAAGACCACTATTTTTTTTCTTTAATTTTACTTTTCTTATATTTAAATTCAATAAATCTAGAATTAAAATAAATCCATGCAAATTTTCACCAATATTAATAATTTTTTTTAAAATTTCGTTTGCTTGTATTGTTCCAACAATTCCTGCTACCGTTCCTAAAATACCATCATATTCACAATTTAAAATGTCATCAGTAACAACTTCTTCTTGATAAAAATCTCTTAAACTAGGATTATTTTCATTTTTAAAATCAAAGCTAAAAATGTGACCATCAAACTTACTTATAGCACCAACTACAAGAAATTTTTTATAATTTAAACTTATATCATTTATTAAAAATTTACTTTCAAAGTTGTCTGTGCCATCAATGATGTAATCATAATTTTTGATAATTTTATTAAATTTGATTTTATTTAATTTATAATTAAAAATATTTATTTTTGTTTTTGAATTAATCTCATTCAATTTTTTTTTTGCAATTTTAACTTTTAATTTATTAACATCTTTCTCAGTGTATAATGTTTGTCTATGGATATTTGACAAACTAACCCTATCGTGGTCCACAATACCTAGTGTTCCAATTCCTGAGCGTGTTAAAAATTCAGCAGCAGGGCACCCTAAACCACCCATTCCAATAACTAAAACTTTTGCATCTTTTATCTTTCTTTGACCTATTGCACCGATATTTTTTAAAATAATTTGACGAGAAAACTTTTCTATTTCTATTTTATTTAATTTTATGCTCATTTTCCTGTTGAGCCAAATCCACCCTCTCCTCGAATTGTTTCTGGCAAAGTTTCTGTTTCTTCTAGTTCCATTTTAACAATTGGTGTCAAAATCATTTGTGCTATTCTATCATTATTATTGATTATAAATCCTTTATTTCCATGGTTAAAGAGAATAACTTTTATTTCACCTCTATAATCGCTATCAATTGTGCCAGGAGTATTTAATACACTAATATTATTTTTAGCTGCTAAACCAGACCTTGGTCTTATTTGTATTTCGAACTCCTCTGAAAATGCAACAGAAATACCAGTTGGTACTAAACAAGAAGATTGTGGTTTAAGAATTATTGGTTCAGAAATAAAAGCCATTAAATCCATTCCTGAAGCTCCACTAGTTTTATAAGTAGGTAATTGAACAGATGAATATAATTTTTTGATTAGAACTTTTGCCATTAATTTAATAGATCAATAATTCTATCAACTATTTCATCAGATATCTCTGACTTTTTTTTATAAATTAGTTTTTCGTTATTTATTTTTTTATTTTTGTAGTGAATAGTTACTTCATTAAAATCAGAATTAAATCCTATATTTTTATTTGCAACATCATTCGAAATTATCCAGTCACAATTTTTTTTATTTAACTTTTCTTCAGCATTTTTTTCGTGATTATTAGTTTCAGCTGCAAAACCAATAACAAGACTTGGCCTCATTGAATTATGATTAGAAACGTAATTTAAAATATCGACGTTTTTTTCAAGATTTAAATTTAATCTCTCTTGTTTTTTAATTTTATTTGTATATTTTTTTTGTAACTTAAAATCAGCTACAGCTGCTGCAAAAATTGCTACATCGGTTGGTAAATTTTTTTGAGTTGCAAGAAACATTTCTTCTGCAGTTTCAACCTTAACTAGATTAATATCATCATTAATTTCTAAGTTAGTGGGACCAGAAATGAGCGTCGTATCAAAACCTTTTTTAGAGAGAGATTTTGCAATCTCATAACCTTGCTTGCCACTAGACTTATTAGTTATAAATCTTACAGGATCAATATATTCATTAGTAGGTCCTGCTGTAACCAAAGCTTTTAAATTTTTATTTCTTTTCTTATTTAAAAAAAATTGATCAATTTCTTTTGTAATTTTTCTTGGGTCAGACATTTTGCCTTCACCATATTCTCCACAAGCCATATCCCCAATTTCAGGACCAATGAATTTATAACCACAATCTTTCAATTTTTTTAAATTTGCTTTAGTAGTTTGATGTTCCCACATCCTCACATTCATTGCTGGAGCTAAATAAATACTTTTATCTGAAGCGAGAACAACCGTAGATGCTAGATCATCTGTTGTACCCTGAGCAAGCTTTGAAATAGTATTTGCTGTTGCAGGAGCAATAACAACAACATCAGCCCATCTTGAAAGCGAAATATGGTCCATTTCAGTTTCGTTTTCGACACTGAATAATTCAGTGTAAACTTTACCTTGAGATAGTGCAGTAATTGAAAGAGGTGTCACAAATTCTTTAGCACTTGCAGTAAGTATAGTTTTAATTTCTGCACCACTTTTTTTGAAAAGCCTAATTGTCTCAAGACTTTTGTAGGCAGAAATTCCACCACATATGATAAATAAAATTTTTTTGTTTAACAGATTTTTCATTTCGAGAATTAGAATACTATAAGTCCAAAAATTACAAGTAGTAATAAACCAATAATAGACTGATTTCTAAAAGCATTCATTTCTGCTTTTTTATCATTTAAAGCAGTATAGGAATTTGAATTCTGAGGGATTTGTCCGCTAGCTAAAAACGTTAAAGCTTGATTAGCTTTATCCATAATCTCAGGAAATTCTGGTAATCGTTTAATTACCTCAGAAGTACTCTTTAATGTCTCATTCAAATTTGTTATTGGATCTTTTGTTTCTCTCAACCAAGTCTCAAGCACAGGTTTAGATGTCGTCCATATATTTGTACTTGGATTTAATTTTCTTGCAACACCCTCAACTACAACCATTGTTTTTTGGAGCATTAATAACTGTGGTTGAGTTTGCATGTTAAATTTTTCTGTCACATCAAAGAGTTGTTTCAATAATTTTCCACCGGAGATATCTTTTACCTCTTGTCCAAAAATGGGCTCTCCTATTGATCTTAAAGCTTGAGCCAAGTCGTCTATTGGAACATCTTTCGGAACTAACCCAGCCATTAAGTGTACTTCAGCAACCTTACGGTAATCCCTTTGAATAAAACCAAATAAAATTTCTGCCAGAAATCTCTTACTAACTTTATCTAGCCTGCCCATTATACCAAAATCTATTGGTGCAATTTGACCACTATCATCAATAAAAATATTTCCCTGATGCATATCTGCATGAAAAAAGCCATCTCTTACGGCGTGTCTTAGAAAATGTTGAATAATATCTTCTGCTATTTTACTAGTATCTAAATTCCTTTTTTTCAATTCTTCAGTTTCTCTAATTGAAACTCCATCAATCCAATCCAGAGTCATTACATTTTCACTGGTAAAATTCCAATAAATCATTGGAACTTTAAATCCAACATCATTCTTTGTATTCTCGGCATATTCGTTAGCAGCTGCAGCTTCAAATCTTAAATCCATTTCAAGATTTGTTATCTCTTTTAATAAAAAAACAACCTCTATTAGTTTTAATCTTTTTGTTTTTTTTACAAAAGACTCGATTATAAATGCAAACAACATCATTGCATCAATTTCTTCATTAAATATTTTTTTTATATCTGGTCTTAAAATTTTTATGGCAACATCTTTAATTGTTCCAGTATCATTAATTTTTGCTTTATGTACTTGAGCAATTGATGCTGCTGCAATAGGTTCACTTAAATCAATTATAGAATTAAAAGACTCTTCTCCAAGATCATCTCTAATGATTTGTTTTGCTTCACTTAAAGAAAATGGAGGTAAACGATCTTGAAGATTTTCAAGTTTTTTCGATAATTCTTCCCCAATTATATCAGGTCTGGTAGCTAGAAATTGTCCGAGCTTTATAAAAGTAGTGCCCATTGACTCTAGCGATCTAGAAAGTCTTTCTCCTTCGTCTGTATCCAAATAATGCTCTTCTTTTTTTTGAAATGAAAAAGATAATATTTTAAATAAAACAATTATAATCAGTGGAGGTTTTTTAAACTTTGATGCAATTGAAAGTATATCTGATTTTGCAATTTTTCTACCTAATTTAAACAAGGTAATTAACTTTCTAATCATTAAATTTTCCACCCACTATGAATTGAAACAATACCGTTAGAAAAATTCCTATAAGAACATTTTTCAAATTTATGTTTTTGCATCAAATCAATTAGCTCTTCTTGATTAATGAACTGCTCAATACTTTTTACTAAATATTCATAGGGTTCTTTTTCCCCCACTACAAATTGACCAATTATAGGGATTAACTTTGAGTAATTTTTGTAAATTAAATTTAGATTTGTGTTTTGAATTTTAGAAAATTCTAAGCAAAGATACCGACCACCAGGCTTTAAAACTCGATAAGCTTCAGAGAGTGCTCGATCTAGATTTTTTGTATTTCTCAAACCAAAACTGATTGTGTAGTAGTCAAAAGAGTTATCACTTAATGGCAACTTTTCAGCTGGAGCTGTAATCCACTCAATATTTACATATTTAGATAATTTATTTCTCCCTTGGCTAATCATTTTTTTGTTAGGATCTACAGATGTGACTTTAGATTTTTTATCAGTTTTGTCTAAAAAAAGTTTACCAATATCGCCAGTGCCACAAGCAACATCCACTAACTTTTTGTTAACAGATGGGCCCATCATGTTAATCAGACTTTTTTTCCAAAGCCTATGTATGCCTAATGACATAAAGTCATTCATCAAATCATAACGGTCATAGACTTGATCGAATACACCTTCTACTAGTCCTTTTTTATTTTGAAGATATTGTTGCATAAAAAATTATATATTGAATATAGTGTGAAATGCCAGAATTACCAGAAGTAGAAATTGTTCGACAATCTTTAAATAAAAAAATTTATCAAAAAAGGGTAAAAAAAGTAATAATAAGAAATAGAAACTTAAGATTTTTAATACCAAATAATTTTAAAAGTCATATTAAAAATAAAAAAATAGTTAAAGTAGATCGATTTTCAAAATATTTAATAATACGTTTTTTAGAAGGGGATTATTGTTTAGTTCATCTAGGCATGTCAGGAACAATTCATATTGTTGATAGATTTAAAATATCAAAATTTACAAACACTAGTTTTTATCACTCACCAACACTTCCTAAAAAACATAATCATGTTGTATTTGAATTTGACAATTTTAAAGTAATTTATAATGACCCAAGACGTTTCGGTTTTTTTCAATTAATTGAAAATAAAAATGCTTTAAATGAAAGATTTAAACATTTGGGTCCAGAGCCATTTGATAAAAAATTTAATTTAAATTATGTGATGAGTTTTTTTAAAGACAAAAATAAAGAAATTAAAAGTTTTTTATTGGATCAAAGATTTGTTTCAGGAATTGGCAATATATATGCTAGTGAAATATTATTTTTATCCAAAATTGATCCTTTTAAACAGGCAAAATTATTAAATAAAAATGAATGTAAAAAAATTATTTTGAATTCTAAAAAAATTTTACATAGAGCAATAATTAAAGGAGGGTCCAGTATTAGAAATTTTCAAGATATATCTGGAACATTGGGAGGTTATCAAAAAGAGTTTAAGGTTTATCAGCAAGAGGGAAACAGATGCAAAGCAACTGGATGTTTAGATATTATAAAAAAAAAAATTGTATCAAATAGATCAACTTTTTTTTGTGATTCTTGCCAAAAATAGTAAAATATTATGTTGACCACTATAAATTCTCAAGTTATACCCCTGCGCAGATGGCAAACACAAAATCAGCAATTAAGAGAATTAGAAGAATTTCTAAGCAAACAGTAGTTAATAAGGCTAGAAAAAGTAGATTTCGTAACGCTTTAAAGAAAATGAACCTCCTAATTGAAGAAAAAAAAAAAGACGAAGCTTTGAAATTTTTACCAAAGCTTAACTCAGAGCTAATGAAAATTGCTAAGACGGGAATTATCAAGAAACAAAACGCCTCTAGAAATGTTTCTAGAATTACAAAGAAAATTTCTGCAATCTAAGCGTTAAAAATATTTTATTTTTTTTCACAACTTTTAGTAAGCACATTATCTATTTAAATGTGATTTATTTTTACTATATTTAGATTTAGTAAATATTTACTTAATATAAATGCAATCTATATTTGATTCAATCATAGTTTGATTCAATTTATAATTTTAATTTCTAAATTCTTTTAAAATTAAAACTCAACTTTAGCTATGTGACATCTAAATCCACAATCCTAGATTTTATTTTTTTTTTAAATTTTTTATTAACTTGTTGCAAATTATTTTAAATCGGTTCTAACTGATCTTCTTCCAAAAGTTATGAACAAACTACCAAACAACCAAAATATAGAGAATTTTAAATCTGAGGGTTTTGACTGGCGATTGGTTCAAGCTGATATGAGAGATAAATTAGGGTCTGAAGTTTATGAAAGTTGGTTAAAAAAAATTTCATTTATAGAGGAATTTAATAATTATATATTACTGTCTGTACCAACCAGATTTATTAGAGACTGGATAACATCAAGATATTTAGACCAAATAATAAAAATCATAAAAACTTACAAAAAAGATATTGTAAGAATTGAATTTAAAATAGTTGAACCAGATAATCCTGCTCAAACCAAAGAGGTTATAAAAGAAGAAAGTAACTTAAAAGAGAATGTTTCGTTTATTAAAGACTCTTATTTACAATATAATAGAATTGATCCCAATAAACGATTTGATAACTTTATCACGGGATCAAGTAATAAGCTAGCTTATGAGGCATCACTAAAGGTCTCAGAAAATATTTCGCATTACAACCCACTTTATGTTTATGGCGGTGTTGGAATGGGAAAAACACACTTGTTGAATTCCATTGGTTTTGAATTAAAAAAAAATAATAAAGTTATGTTTATTTCAGCAGAACGCTTTATGTATCAATTTGTAAAATCAATAAAATCGAATGATATGGTAAAGTTCAAAGAATATTTTAGAAACACAGATATTTTATTAATTGATGATATTCAATTCATAAGTGGTAAAGAGGCCATGCAAGAAGAATTTTTTCATACATTTAATGCTTTATTAGATAAAGGTTCTCAAATAATCGTCTCTGCCGATAGACCTCCCAATAAATTAGCAAGAATTCAAGAAAGAATTAAATCTAGATTTTCAGGTGGATTAGTAGTTGATATCCAAAAACCAGATCTAGAATTAAGAAAAAAAATTGTTCAAAAAAAAACTGAAGAACTAAATAGTATATATTTAGACCAATTACAGATTTCAAAAGATATTCAAGATTTTATCAGCACTGAAGTCAAAGGTAGTATAAGAGAGCTAGTTGGAGCAATTAATAGATTGGTTTCTTTCTCAAGAATATATGAAAAAGTCCCAAATTTATCTGAAACAAAAGTAGTCCTAAAGGATTTATTAAATATATCTGAAAACAGAGTTACTATTGATTTAATTCAAACAATGGTGTGTAAGTTTTTTAAAATTAGTAAGAATGAGATGTTATCTTCGAGAAGATCAAGGTATTTAGTTAGACCTAGACAAACTGCAATATATTTAACCAAAATTCTAACCTCAAAATCATTACCTGAAATTGGAAGAGAATTTTCAAATAGAGATCATACAACAATAATACATTCAGTTAAAACTATTGAAAAAATTAAAGATAAGGATCCAGAGATGGTTGACAATATTAATAAATTAAAAAATCAAATATTATACAATAACAAAGATAATGAAATTTAACGTTAATCAACAAGACCTCCAGCAGGCACTTAATTATTGTCAGGGAGTTATAGAAAAGAGAAGCACTTTGCCAATTTTGTCGAATATTTTAATTGATGCAAATAATTCAAACTTAATAATAACAGCAACAGACTTAGATTTAATTTTTATTCATAGAATAAATAATGTGGAAGTATTGGAGGAAGGAAAAACTACAACAGTATCTTCAACTATATATGATATTGTAAGAAAGTTATCATCTGGAAAAAAAATTAATTTAACTTTAAATGATTCAAGTAAACTTCATTTAGAGTCAGAAAAATCTATTTTTAATTTAAACTGTCTTAGCCCATCAGAATTTCCACTTACAGATGAAAATTTTAACCAAAATGCATTTGTCATAAAATCTAAACAACTTTTGAAACTACTAAACAAATGCAAATTTTCAGTTTCTAGCGATGAAACCAGACATTACTTAAGTGGAATTTATTTCCATCAAACAGAGGTAGAAGATAAAAATTATCTTACAGCTGTAGCTACTGATAGTCATCGAATGTCCATTTCTAAAATTAGATTAGATGAAAAAATTGATTTTGATCCTATTATTTTGCCAAAAAAAACAATATTTCAGCTATGTTCTCTTTTGGATAGCTATGACGGTGATGTAAAAGTTTCAAATGTTAAATCTAAAATTAAATTTGAATTAAACAATAGCATATTAATATCAAAGCTTATAGATGGTAAATTTCCTAATTATGTTCAGGTAATTCCTAAAAATAATCAAAAAAAATTAGAGATAGATCTAAAATTATTTCTTAATTCTGTTGATAGAGTAGCATCTGTATCTTTAGATAAAAAAGATGGAGTAAAATTTAGTTTATCAAAAGATACTTTAAACTTATCTGTGAACAATGCTAACAGTGGCGATGGTAAGGAAACAATAAGCGCTAAATTTGATGACGATTTAGAAATTAGTTTTAACTCTAGATATTTAATAGATGTAGCTTCCCAACTAGATGGGGAAAAAGTTGAAATATTTTTTAACGATACAGGCTCTCCAGCTTTAATAAAAGATCCAGGTGATTTTGACAGTATATATGTTGTTATGCCCATGAAAGGTTAATTTAATAAGTTTAGCTCTTTATAAATTTTACTCTCTAAATCTTTTAAAAAATTTTCTTTTCCCATTCCAGCATTTATAGGATTTAAAATTGAAACAGTTATTGTTTTATGACTATTTTTTGGACCTTTTTTAGGCCACACGTAACCAGAATTAATAGCAACTGGTTGGCAGGCTATATTTAGCTCCTCATAAATTCTTGTAGCACCTTTTTTAAATGGAGTACGTTCACTGGGCATAACTCTAGTTCCTTGAGGAAAAATTATCAATGGTCTATCACTATTGTTTACTGTTTTTAAAATATCCTCAAAAAATCCTAAATTGTCTTTACTTACTTTGTTTCTATTTATTGAGATAGATCCAATTTTTTTTAAATACCATCCAAAAACTGGGATTCGAAGTAACTCTTTTTTTAAGATAAATACTGGTGAATTAAAAATGGTTTGTAGATAGAATGTTTCAAACATTGACTGGTGGGAGGCAGCAATAAAAAATTTTTGATCAGTTACTATATTTTCCTTACCTTTAATTATAATTTTTACTGATAGAAAAATTTTTAGGCAAAATTCAGCCCAATAACCCATCAATTTTCCTCCAAGTAAAGTAATTTTTCTTGGCAAAAGTAATGCAGGTAAAAATGTTATTGAAATTATAATTATTCCTACAAAAAAAAATATTGAAAATAATAAATTTCTGATCATTTTTATCAAAAGCTAAATTAAGTCTGTATGCTTTTGTCTATTTTTAATTATTTTAATTGTTCTTCCTTTTATAAGCAATTCAACAGGCTTTGGTCTAAGATTATAATTAGAGCTTAGAGACATTCCATATGCACCCACATCACATATAGCTATAAAATCTTTTTCTTTTAGTTTTTGAAATTTTTTTAAAGTTACAAATTTATCTGTACTTTCACAAATAGGACCTACAAATTCATAAGTATTTTTTGAGACATTGTTAGATTTATTTACTGGTAATATTTTATGAACTGCTCCATATAGAGCTGGTCTCATAAGATCATTCATTGCAGCATCTAAAATAATAAATTTTTTAGCACCACCATCTTTGATATAAATTATTTTAGATATCAAAGTTCCTGTATTACCAATTATCGATCTACCTGGTTCAAAAATAATCTTTGTGTTATGTTTTTTTAAAAAATTTTTAATTGCTGAATTATATTTTTTATAATTAAGCTTTTTAATTTTATTGTTGTAAGAAATCCCCATGCCCCCGCCTAAATCTACGAATTTAAATTTGTGTTTGGTTTTATTTATTATATTACTTACAGCTTTGAGCATTCTTTCATATGGCTTATAGTCTAATATTTGACTACCTATATGAACACTTAAACATTGTAGGCTGATATTTTTAGAATTTTCACAGTATTTTACGAGTTCACTAAACTTTTTACTATTAACACCAAATTTATTCTCACTTTTACCAGTAGAAATTTGTTTAAGAGTTTTTGCATCAGTATTTGGGTTTAGTCTTATGCCAATTTGCACTATTTTTTTTTTTCGTTTTGCAATTTTATTAATTTCTTGAATTTCACTTTTTGACTCAGCATTAATAAGTAGTATTTTTTTTTCGATTGCAAAATTGATTTCTTCATTTGTTTTTCCTACTCCTGAAAATACTATTTTTCTTGGACTCACTCCTGCTTTTAAAGCTAACATAAGTTCTCCTTTTGAAACAACGTCAGCTCCTAAACCAAATTTTTTAATTTCTCTAATTAAATTTATATTAGTATTAGATTTTACTGAAAAGCATATCAATGGAGAAAAGGATTTAAAATTTTCTTTAAAATTATTTATGTTTTCTTTTAACTTTGAGTAAGAATAACAATAAGCAGGTGTACCAAATTTATGAGCTAAACTTTGAAAATTGATCTTTTCTATTGTTAATTTTTTATTGTTATATCTCATTAAGCTTGCTTAATTAAAAGTGATTGCATATTTATTTTCATTGTAGTTTCTTTATATTCAGGATCACCTTTTTTCCCACAAGAGATTAAGATGCAACACATTATCAAAGCTAAGGCAAATTTTCTGATCATATTTATTTTTTATATTTAATTATCATCTTTTTAATATTATCAAAAGATGTTCCCCCGAATGATTTTTTTGAATCAACAGAATTGTCTAAATCAAACACTTTTAAAACATCTTCAGTAATTTTAGGCTCAATTTTTCTAAGTTGATCTAAAGATAGTTCGTTTAATTTTTTTTTTCTTTTTTCAGCTAAATTAACAATGGCTGAAGTTTTTTGATAAGCTTTTCTAAATGACATTGAATGATTTTTAACAAGATAGTCAGCTAAGTCAGTTGCAGTAATGTATCCACTATTCGCGAGCTCATACATTTTTTTTTTATTAGGATTGCAATTTTTTAACACTTCATCAAAAATTTTTAGACAATTTATAAGTGTATCGTGTGAATTAAATACTATCTCTTTATCATCCTGAAGATCCTTAAAATAAGATAATGGTAATCCTTTTAAAATAGTAAGCATTGAAAAAAGATTTCCATAAGTACTTCCAGATTTACCTCTTAGATACTCTAAAAGATCAGGATTCTTTTTTTGTGGCATAATCGAAGATCCAGTTACAACTTTGTCAGATAAATTAATTAAATTAAATCCATCTGAGTTCCAAATAATCAACTCTTCAGCAATTCTTGAAATATGCATAGAGCATACTGATATACTGTAAAGAAAATCAAGAACATAATCTCTATCTGAAACTGTATCAATAGAATTATTTGTAGGTTTTTTAAAACCAAGTTTTTTGGTTGTATAATTTCTGTCTATATTAAATGACGTGCCAGATAAAGCAGCAACGCCGAGAGGATTTTCATCCAAACTGTCTATATTATTAGAAAATCTTTTTTTATCTCTATTAAAAATTTCAACATAAGACATTAGGTAATGTGCGAATGAAATTGCCTGAGCATTTTTTAAATGAGTAAAACCAGGCATAATAGTCTTAATATTTTTTTCAGCTAATTTTATAGAACTTGTAATGACTTTATCAATATTTTTATTTATTTCTTTAGTTGCAGTTTTTAACCACATTTTAAAATCAGTGATCACCTGATCATTTCTTGATCTAGCTGTATGGACATACCCAGCCTCTTCACCAATAATTTGAAAAAGTCTTTTTTCAATATTCATATGAATATCTTCATATTTTTTATTGAACTCAAATTTTTTACTGGAAATCTCTTTTTCTATTTTATTTAGACCATAAATAATTTTATTTTTAATTTTAAATGAGATTATTTTTTGCTTAAAAAGCATCTCCACGTGGACAATTGATCCTTTGATATCCTCTTTGTAGAGTCTTTTATCGAAATCTAAAGAATTACCAACTTTTTGAAACAAGCTTGATGAATTTTTCTTAATACGCGTGTTCCATATTGCCTGGTTGTTTTTATTTTTTGCCATGATATTTAATTATACCTATTTAATATGAGAATTTTAATATTATTTATCTTTTTAATCACAAGTGCTCTTGCAAATGAATTGCCAGATTTAAAAAATCTTGTAGTCCATAAAATCCCAAAAATATACGATAATGTTATTTTTTTAGATGATGCAGATGAAGAAATTAATATTCAAAATTTAGATAGTAAGCTGATAATATTAAATTTTTGGGCAACTTGGTGTGAACCATGTAAAGAGGAAATGCCCTCTTTAAACAGGTTACAAGCAAATCAAAATCTGAAGAACTTAAAAATATATCCAATTAATATTGGTAAAGAAAATCTAAAAAAAGTTAAAAGTTTTTTTACTGAATTAGATATAAATAATTTAGAGCCCTATTTTGATAATCCATCAACTCTAGCAAAAACTTTTTCTTTAAGAGGGCTTCCAACTACCATACTTTTAAATTCTAAAGGAGAAGAATTTGCTAGGATCATTGGTTCAATAAATTTTGATGATGAAAGATTTATCAACTGGCTAAAAAATTTAAGTTAATCTTTAAAAAAATAAGCAAAAGCGACCAAAGCAATTATAGCAATAAATTGCAAAATGACTCTCATTTGCATTAACTTATTTGAATATTTTTTGCTTGTCTCTCCACCTTTGAAAAGAGTTCCTATACCTAATATCAGGACGACACCCACTGCAATTAAAAGAGCAATAGATAAAACTTTAACTATAATTCCTGATAACATTTTTGTATTGTAGATTGTTTTTAAAGATAAAACACTTAATTAATTAACTATGACATTTTGCCTTAACACTGTGATTATTAGACCTGAAAATGGAATTGAAATAAAAAAAGCAATTATTTTATTACATGGATATGGTGGTGATGGAAAGGATATTAGTATGCTCTCATTAAATTGGAAAAGACATATGCCAAATACAGTTTTTATATGTCCAAATGGGCACGAGACATGTGCTATGAACCCTTCAGGATATCAATGGTTTGATCTTAGCAAAGAAGAACCATCTTATATATTGGAGCAATCAATTAAAGCTGAGAATGTAATTAAAAAATTTATAGAGGAAGTTAAATTAGAATTTGATTTATCAAATAAAGACATATGTTTATCTGGTTTTAGTCAAGGTTGTATGATGTCTTTAAATGTTGGCTTAACATCAGATGAAAAATTTTCTTGCATAGTTGGTTTTTCTGGAAAAATTATCGATAAGGATAACTTAAAAAATAGAATCAAAAATAAAACTCAAACTTTGCTTATCCACGGTGATACCGATCAAATTGTCCCATCAATCAACTTACTAGAAGCTAAAGACTTTTTAATAAGAAATAATGTCAAAGTTGATACACTTTTAATTAAAAATTGTGATCATCACATTCCTGTACAAGCTTCTAGTACAGCATTGAATTATATATTAAAGAAACTTTAATATCTCTTAATATTGATTAAGTAGATCAAGTGAGTTAAAATTAATCTATGAATAACTTTATTGAACAAAACGTTTCATTAGAAAAGTGTCCAGCATTAGTCTTAAATGCTGATTACAGACCGTTAAGCTATTATCCTTTATCATTATGGTCGTGGCAAGACACAGTAAAATCAGTTTTTTTAGATAGAGTGATCATAGTTAGCAATTATGATAGAGTCATCCGAAGCCCTTCTTTTAATATGCAATTACCAAGCGTTATTGCACTGAAAGATTATATTATTCCACAATCAAAACCAAGCTTTACAAGATTTAATGTATTCTTAAGAGATAAATTTTCTTGCCAGTATTGTGGTAGTGACGAGGAACTTACTTTTGATCATTTGCTTCCAAGATCAAAAGGTGGTGAGACTAACTGGGATAACGTAGTTACTGCGTGTTCTGCCTGTAATGTAAAAAAAGGTGGAAAATTATTAAAAAATTCAGGAATGAAATTACATCAGCACCCATATAGACCTTCAACAGAAGATTTACACAAAAATGGAAAACATTTTCCTCCAAACTTTCTTCATAAAAGTTGGATGGACTATTTATATTGGGACGTAGAACTAGAAGCTTAAATTTTTTCAGATATATTTATTGCAATTTTAGATCCAGTTTTTATTAATTTATCTAAAATTAAGTAAGGTCCTTTTTTGGTTGCACCTTTTTCATAAGCTATATCTTTATGATTTAGCTCATCTTCTCTGAATTTGATAATTTTTTTCTTTAACGTTTTTTCACTATCGTCAAGTTGGTTAATCTGATTTAAATAATGTTCATCAATAACTTCTTCAACAGAGGCAGTACAAAGCATTGCAGCTTTTTTACCCAATAAAGTAGATCCAAAACCTAAACCTACACCTAATAAATCCCAAAGAGGTAAAAATTTTGTAGGAGCTATATTTCTCTTTTTTATTTCCTTTTCAAAAAAATCACGATGTTGTTTTTCATGAATTTTCATTTCTTCAATAGTTTCTTTTAATTTATCATTTTTTACAAATGTATTTAAAGCAAGTAATTGACCTTCATAAATTTTTACAGCACCTCTTTCACCAGCGTGATCCACTCTTATAAATTCCTCAATTTTTTTTTTATCTGTTCTTTTCATATCCAAAGTAAATTTTTGTTAAGCCAATAGTTAATAATAAAGATATTAAAATATTGTAGTTTGTAAGGGATAATCCAAAAATTTTGAATGTTACATCTTTGCAACTTATACTTTTTTGTTGTAATTGCTTTAATATTTCATCTTTATCAACAATATTTGCTCCCTTTTCAAGATCGCAAAGTAAAGACTCTTTTATAAAACCTTGTTCAATTCCTAAGTGATATAAAGACAATATTGTTGCTATTAAAAAAATTATAGCCAATGAGAGAATTAGATACTTTTCTAGTTTATTGTATTTATAATTTATTAATACAATTAACATTGCTAAAAAATATGGGATCCTTTCATATACACAAAGATTACAAGGTTGGTGACCAAGAATGTATTCTATGAAATATGCAGATACTAATGCAATAAAGCTTATTAAAAATATACCTGTAAATAAATTTTTTTTGCTGAGGTTAAACATTAAATTTATAAAATAAAAATATTATTAAAAATATAATAACAAGTAGCATCCCCAAAATGGTAAACCATTTTGATCCATGTCTGTTCATAAAATCAGTAAATAAATGTCCAAATTTATACGACAAGTAAGAAATAATAAAAAACCTAAGACTTCTAGAGATAAGACTTACAAGGATAAATATGAGCAGATTGAAACCAATTAATCCACTAGCAATTGTGAAAGCTTTATAAGGCAAAGGAGTAAAACCTGCTAAAAAAAGTATACTTAGCCATGCTAGAAACCCCTCTCCAATAGATAGACTATATTTTAATTTTTCAACTTTATTTTCATATCCATAAAATTCGATCACACTGAAAGATAGATCATAAAAAAATGATCCCAGGAAGTATCCAAAAATACCTCCCAAAACTGAAAAAATGGATGCTATCATAAATATTTTTATATAATTTTTTTTCTTTGCAATGACCATAGGCACAATCATTACGTCTGGTGGTATGGGAAAAAAAGAACTTTCAATAAACGAAACTAAACCCAAATAAAAGTTTGAGCTCTTATGTGATGCTAAATCTAAACATTTCCTGTAAAGAGTTTGAAACATTTTTTGGTTTTAATATAATTTTAGTTCTTATACTATTTAAATATAATTTAATTCAAATTAGCGGGCGAATGGCGGAACTGGTAGACGCGCACGACTCAAAATCGTGTTTTGTAAGAAGTGAGAGTTCGATTCTCTCTTCGCCCACCAAAAGATATGGAAATAAACAAACAAAATAATCTTTTAGAACTTTTTTATCAACAGTACTTAAAAGAAAAGCCTGATCAAATTTTTTTGAAATCATTAAAAAATTTAGAAAATAAATTTACATGGAAAGAAACCTATTTAAATATTTTAAAACTATCTGAAGAGTTAAGTTCATTTATAGAGAATAAAGATCGTTGTTTATTAATTTCAGAAAATAGACCTGAATGGATGATTTCTGATTTAGCAATAATGTTATCAAAAGGTATTACTGTTCCAGCTTATACGACCTATGTAGAAAGAGATTACGAATATTTAATTAATGATTGTAATCCATCAGTTGTAATTGTTTCAGACTCTTTACAATATAATAAAATTAAAAATATAGTTAAATCCAAACCTTTCATAAAAAAAATATTATCTTTTGAAGAGATTAAAGATGCAAATGAGGTTATTTACGTTAAAAATATTTTTGCGAAAAAAAAATATCATGAAAAAAATTTTCTAAATTTAGATATTTCTAGAAAAGATCTTGCCTGTATAATTTACACCTCAGGCACACAAGGAAACCCCAAAGGTGTGATGTTAAGTCATGGAGGAATATTGAGTAATTGTGAAGGAGCTTTATTTTTACTAAAAGAGTTTATTTCAAAAAAAGCTAGATTTTTAACTTGGTTACCGTTGTCACACTCGTACGAGCATACTGTTCAATTTGTTCAAATAGCATTGGGCGCCAGAGTGTTTTATGCTGAAAGTATTGACAAGCTAATAAAAAATATGGGCGAATGTAATCCTGATATAATGACCGCTGTCCCAAGATTTTATCAAAATTTATATCAAAAGATAAATGCATCTTTTAACAAAACAAAAGGCCTTAAAAAATATCTTATCAACAAAATGCTTTCTCTTGGGGAAAAGGTTTTATTTAAAAATAAATTATCTAAATTAGAAAAAGTACAAAACATTATTTGTGAAAAATTAGTTAGAAAAAAAATAAAAGCACAATTTGGTGGTTCCCTAAAGTTATTTATTTCTGGAGGTGGTGCTTTAGATAAAGATGTAGGGGTATTTTTAAATGCAATAGGATTACCGACACTACAGGGATACGGTTTAACAGAAACCTCTCCAGTGGTTAGTTGTAATCCAAAAGATGATATAAGGATAGATACTGTTGGACCTGCTTTTACTGCAAATGAGGTTAAAATAGCAGATGATGGCGAGATCTTGGTTAAGGGTGAAAACGTAATGTTAGGCTATTGGAATAATGAGGAAGAAACCAAAAAAGTTTTAAATGATGGATGGTTATCTACTGGTGACATTGGTCATTTTGAAAATAATTACTTAAAAATTACAGATAGAAAAAAAGATATTCTAATTACTCCTGGAGGAGACAATATTTCACCAATAAAAATTGAAAATGATTTATTAAAAATTGATTTTGTTGAGCAAGCTTTAGTGTATGGAGATAATAAACCTTATTTGGTTGCGCTATTAGTTTTAAATAAAGAAAAGTCGAACATACTTGATGAGATAATTCTAAAAGAACTGGAAATAGTTAATAAAAACTTATCAAAAATAGAAAAAATAAAAAAATTTATTGTTATTAAAGATCAATTTACAATTGAAAATGGACTGATAACACCGACATTAAAATTAAAAAGATATAAAATTATAAAGAAATATAAAAATGAATTAGAAAATCTTTATTAATTTATTTTTATAAGATGGTTTATTAACCGCATAAACATTAACTTAATTAATAGATTAAAATTTAAAAAAAAATAAAAAATAAAAAATAATTTTTCAAATTTTAAGTTTCAATTAAAGGTTTGACATAACTTATAGAAAAAAATAAAAATATAGTAACAGCGAATCATTTTGATTCGTTTAACTAAAAAAGGGAGCTAAAGATGCCTAAGAAGAGAAAAAAAGCGGCAAAGAAAACTAAGAAAAAAGCTAAGAAAAAAGCTAAGAAAAAAGCAAAAAAAAGAAGAAGAAAATAGTAACTTAGTATTCTTTACAAAAAACGCTTCTCATTACAGTTTGTGTGTGAGAGGCGTTTTTTTTATTCCTCAATAGGTTCGTCTGTATCAGAGATTGGTTCATCTACTGGAAGCTCAGTAGCAGCTGCTTTAGCAGTTGGTGCAGTCTGTACTTGGGTACCCATGTTTCTCTTTAATGCTTTATCTAATTTTTTTTGAGTATCTTCTAATGATAAATTCAAAATAATCTGAAATTCAGATAATATTCTCTCATAAGCTTTTTCAAAGAGCTGTCTTTCACTATAAGATTGATCTACCATTAGATCATCACCTTTGTTCAAATCTCTAACTACTTCTGCTAATTCATAAATTTTTCCAGATGAAATTTTTGCTTCATATTCTTGTGCACGTCTACTCCACATTGATCTTTTTATTTTTGGTTTGCTTTTAAGAATCGAAATACACTTATTAACCTGATTAATAGTTGCCAAGGGTCTCAAATTAGACTGCTTATTCACTGGCACCATTCCATTTGCTTTATCTTTTTCAAATTTTATAACGTAAGTTTCAACGTCAATTCCACCTATATTTATTTTTTTAAATTCTGTAATTTGTCCAACACCATGTTTGGGATAAACAACATAATCTTTAATTTTATATTCTCTTTTTTCAGTTTCTTGTTTCTTAACTTTTTTTATCTCTGGTTTTACTTCGTTAGTTTTAGAGATTCTTAGACTGTCAACCTTTGGCTCTGTTGGAGTTGAAGCTGTTTTCTTTATTGATTTTTTTCTTATAGATTTTGTGGGAACTTTTTTTATGACTTTTTTTATTTTTTTTGTTTTTTTAACTTTTACTTTAGCAATTTTTTTTTTAGCAACTTTTTTTTTCACTTTTTTTTCGGTTTTTCTATTAAAGATTTTCTTTAAAATATTTTTCGTATTTATTTTGCTCATCTTTAAATTTTTCATGATCCGGTGGAGGATCTTTTTTTTCACTTATATTAGGCCAGATCTCAGAATATTTAGTATTAATCTCTAACCATTTTTCACTTCCAGGTTCAGTATCAGCTTTAATGGCATCAACGGGACATTCTGGCTCGCAAACGCCACAATCTATACACTCATCCGGTTTAATTACAAGCATATTTTTCCCTTCATAAAAGCAATCTACCGGACATACATCAACGCAGTCAGTTAATTTACATTTAATGCAATTGTCGTTAACAAGATATGTCATTTCGAACTTTCATTTTTAATTTTGTTTTTAATATCTCCCATAACTTTGCTATCTATATAAAGAAGCCCAGCAAGTCTTCTCATTAAATTAGTTTCGTATAAATCAGCATCTTTATTTGAGTATATTATAGCCCAGAGTGCCTTTATTATTTTGATTTTCTCATTCTCAGATAAATTTTTTACTTCTCTTGTAAATTCAAGTATTTGATTTGAATTTTCTTCAATAATTTTTGCTTCCTTAATTGTGGAAGAAAGATTTTCTTTTTTAACTCCCAATTCTAAAAGCGTTTTTTTAATTATTTCTTCTTCATTATCAGTGTAATTTTCATCAATCTTAGCAGTATGGATTAACAAAGCACCAACTTTAATTAGAAAGCTATCTTCAATTTTTTTATCGTCTTTCTTAAAAAACATAATGACTAGCTTAGGTTTAAATTTTTTAAAACTTCAAATGGATTTTCTTTCGAAACTTTTTTAATTGAAGCTTTTTTGAATTTTTTAATTGGATTGTATTTAAAATATATTTCTTTTTCTTTTTCAAATACTTTATAATTCATCTTTGTTAAGAGTCTTTTAAAGTTTTCTTTACTGCATCCTAATAAATTTAACATTTCAGGAACTACTTTAATGTCACTTTTATCTTTTGAATTCGAATTAATGATTAACATAAATAGTCTTTCTAGAATATCTATCCTAACAAAGAATGCGTCAAATTTCTCAAATCCACATAAAAGCATGAAGTTTTGATTTTTTAAGTCTTTATTGTCTACAAAATTAAGACCAAATGTAGGGGGTTTTAAATTATAATATTTTTGATGAAAATTTTTCCATAATAAAGTCCTTAAAGAAACAGCCTCAGGCTTAATTAATTGATGCAGAAATACGTGATACCGTCCAAATTTTACACCTAATTCTCTAAGAATTTTTCTCTCATTTTGACCTAAATTTTTTAAATATTCAGATACCTGATCTCTCTTTAAGACACCATTGTTTTCATAAAGTTGATAGGCCAAAGCTTTTATAGAAGAGTTATTTTCTTTAATATTTTTTAGGTCAATAAGACTTTTTAATACCTCATTAATTTTTGTTTGAATCCACCCGTAAATATATTCATTTAATTTTTGTTTAGGACCTCGGTCAATTATGTCATCTATTAACAAGTTAAAATTAGGATTTAGATAATCGGTACCCGTAGAAAGTTTTGCAATGGGAAATTTATTCCAATAAATTTTGAAATCTTCATGGAGTTTAATTAAACCTGTATCAATAATTGCCTGAATTCTTCTCTCAAGTTCTGGGCCAATAGTCTGTCTTGCTGCTTTTTTTAAGGATTTGATATCTGTCTCTAGAGCACCTTTTTTAAGGTCTAATTCTAATTTTAACCCATTAATTTTTCCAATAAATTGTTCATCGATCATTACGTCATTGTTTTCCAAGATTTCTGTTTTAAATTCCATCTCTTGTTTTAATCCTCTTGCAAGAACGCTTGCTCTTTTGTCAATAAAAGTTTTTGTAAGTTCTTCATGAAGTCTATCTGAAAGTCTATCTTCTAAGTGTTTAGTTTTCTCAATCCAATAATCTTGATTTTCTACCCAATTATTTTTATTTGAAACATATGACCAAGTCCTCACATTTGCAATTCTATTTGACAAAGAGTCAACATTTCCATCTAATTTGTCAAGTTTCAATAGCTGCAATCTCATATAATCATTAGAAATCACTCTTTTATCACTATTTAAAAACTTAAATACACTTCCAATAACCTCATAATGATTGCCATAAGTTTTTTTTACAAAATCAGGAATTTGACAGCACTCCCAAAGCAGACTTAAGGTTTTCTCATTAAATTTTAAATTAATAAAATTGGTATCTTTTAAAAAATATTTAAGGGCTTTTTCATCTTCACATTCATGTATTTTTCTTAACCATTCCATGTGAGGTTTTTCATCTAAACTTTTAATTAAACTAGAAGAGTTATTAAAATTTAGATCTGTATTCCTCCAAAATAAAGTTCTTATTTCCTCAAATTTATGATTCTCTAGGAGATCCACATCTTCAGCAGTTATTTCTTTACATTCTCCAGTTATACCAAAACTTCCATCATTTAAATATCTTCCAGCTCTCCCAGCTATTTGACCTATCTCAGAAAGATTAAGTCTCCTTAATTTTTTTCCATCAAATTTTTTAAGATTGGAAAAATAAACATGTTCTAAATCCATATTAATACCCATTCCAATAGCATCAGTCGCTACTAAAAAATCCACATCTCCAGACTGATATAATTCTACTTGAGCATTTCTTGTTTTAGGACTAAGCGAACCCATCACTATAGCTGCTCCACCCTTTTGTCTTCTTATCAGCTCAGCTATTGCATAAACTTCTTCTGCAGAAAATGCTATTATTGCGGTTTTTCTATTTATTCTAGAAATTTTCTTATGACCTGAATATGTAAGTTTTGATAATCTTTCTCTATTTATAAACTCTATATCACCATCTAACTTAGTAATAATATTTTTTATAGTATGAGATCCCATTAACATTGTAAGTTTTTCACCTCTCATATTTAAAAGTCTGTCAGTAAAAATATGTCCCCTTTCATGATCTGCACACATTTGTATTTCATCTACAGCAACAAATTCTAAGTATTTATCGATTGGCATAGATTCAACAGTGCATAAGAAATATTTTGCATTTGATGGAATAATTTTTTCTTCACCAGTGATTAGAGCAACTTCATCACTGCTAATCTTTTTTATTACTTTGTCATATACCTCTCTTGCTAATAATCTAAGAGGAAAACCAATCATTCCAGTTTCAAACGAGAGCATAGTTTCTATTGCAAGGTGGGTCTTTCCTGTATTTGTAGGTCCAAGAACAGCAGTAATTTTATTTTTTTTCATTTCTATGTTTGGTATTATTTTTTTTCCCCCTACCAGATATTGTTGTATCTATAGAACAAAAATAGACTAAAACATGACCGAATCGGAGGGTAAAAAGTTCTCATTTTATTTTTTTAAAATTTTCCAAATACCTGAAGCGGAGGTTATAATTTTTTTATCACATCTGAGTTCACAAAACAGAAAAACAAGCGTTTTAGTTCTTTTTAAAATTCTAGTGTGTCCAACTATTTCGTCCCCTTCTTTTGAAGTACCAATAAATTTTATGTCTAGAGAGATTGTTACACAGGGAACGTTACCAGCAGCTCGATGAGCAGCAGTTCCAGCACCAGAGTCAATTAGAGCCGACAAATATCCACCGTGAGTTATGCTTATAGCATTTAAGTGATTTTTATTTATTACAGATTTAAATTCATATTCTGTTTCAGATATTGTTCTAAACAAAACACCACCGTTATGTTTCATAAACCCAGGTTTGATACTTATTTGTTCAAATTCTTTAGTCATTTTTATAAAATGTAAGTTAAAATTAATAAAATTATCACAATAATAATAAAAAAATATACAACTGATTTTTGTAAAGAAGCTTTTATAAGCCAATCAAACATTTTAATTCCTTTTGGTGGACCGCCCAGAACTCGAATCTGGAATCTCCCGGTTCGTAGCCGAGCGCCTTATCCAATTTGGCCAGCGGTCCTTATTAGTTATATATTTCATATATCAAAGTTTTTGATGTAATTTAACTTATAAAATAATATGTTGACAATTTAATGAGTAAAATTCCTAAAGACGTTGTTATTACCTCTGCATTAAGAACACCAATAGGTAAATACAAAGGATCTCTCAAAAACATCAGTGCAGATAAGCTTGGTGCATTGGTTATTAAAGAGGCAATTTTCAAATCAAGCCTTAAAGGAGAAGATGTAGATGAGGTTATTATGGGACATGTTCTCACAGCAGGTCTTGGTCAAAATCCAGCAAGACAAGCTTCAATTCATGCAGGCGTTCCTGTTTCAAAACCAGCTCATATAGTAAATCAAGTATGTGGTTCTGGTTTAAGATCCGTTGTATCTGCCTATCAATCAATAAAGTTAGAGCAAAATGAAATTGTTGTTGCAGGTGGTCAAGAGAGCATGTCTAGAGCAACACATGCGATATTCTTAAAAGATGATAAAAAATTTATTGAAGACAATTTGATAGATACCATGATTAAGGACGGACTGACTGACTCTTTTAACGATTATCATATGGGTATTACAGCGGAAAATATTGCAGAAAAATATAATATTTCGCGACATGAGCAGGATATTTTTTCAATAAGTTCCCAAAAAAAAGCAAAAAAAGCTTATGAGGAAAAAAAGTTTAAGGATGAATTAATAAAGTTACAAATCCAAACTAACAATGAAAAATTTATTTTTGAACATGATGAATATTTAAGAAATAACATAAATCTGGATGATTTAGAAAAACTTAAAACAGTATTTAAAGAAAATGGAACTGTTACACCTGGAAATTCATCTGGATTAAACGATGGTGCAGCTGCTACAGTTTTGATGACTAGAGAAAGAGCCGAGTTAAAATCCTTAGAAATACTTGCAAACATTGTGTCTTGGGCATCATCAGGAGTCGAACCTTCTCTTATGGGACTTGGACCGATACCTTCAATTAAAGAGGCTCTTATTAGAGCTCAGTGGAAAATAGAGGATGTAGATTTATTTGAAATCAATGAAGCTTTCGCAGCACAATCTATAGCAGTTATAAGAGAACTTAAAATTCCAGAAGAAAAAGTTAACGTAAACGGTGGAGCAATAGCTTTAGGTCACCCTATAGGTGCCTCAGGAACAAGAATACTTGTCACATTAATTCATGAACTTAAAAGACAAGGAAAAAAGAAAGGATGTGCGGCACTCTGCATTGGTGGAGGTATGGGTATAGCTATGTGTGTTGAGAGAAATTAACAGAGTACATTAAGTTTTTTGCGAATTTTTTTGTACAATACCTTAACAACATTAACAAAAAACTCATTAATGTGATAAAAATAGAATCTAATAAAGTTTTTTGGAGTATACAAAACAAATAAAAAATAATGAGCGAAAAATTAGTTGTCCCTGATATTGGTGAATTTGAAAATGTTGAAGTAATTGAAATACTAGTAAAATCAGGAGATCACATAAAAAAAAATGATCCTTTAATAACTATTGAAAGTGATAAATCTAGCGTTGAAATTCCTTCAACAGTGGATGGAAAAATCGAAAGCATTGGGCTTAAAGTTGGTGATAAAGTCTCAAAAGGGGATTTAATTTTAAATTATTTATCTTCAACGATAACTACAAATACTGATACAATTCCAAAGGATACAGAAAATATAATTAAACAAGCAGAAAAAGTTATTGCCGTACAAAAAAATAAAGAGAAAGAAGAAGAAATAAAAAAAATCATTCCTGAAAAAAAACAATCAATTATTCAAGTCAGCAATGGTTCAGATATAGATCCTCTGGAAACAAAAGATTGGTTAGAATCTTTATCAGCTGTAATTTCTAAAGATGGAAATCATAGAGCTCATTTTTTAATTAAAGAATTAATAAATAAAGCTTACCGTGAAGGTGCAAATATTCCTTATACTCAAAATACACCATACATTAATACAATACCTCCTGAAGCTGAGGTAAAATCAAATGGAGATCAAAATATTGAGAGAAGAATAAGATCATTAATCAGATGGAATTCAGCTGCCATGGTAGTTAGGGCCAATAAAAAATTTCCTGAATTAGGCGGACATATAGGTACATTTGCGTCAGCAGCAACTCTGTATGATGTAGGAATGAACCATTTTTGGAGAGCAAAAAATAATAAATTTGGTGGAGATTTGATTTACTTCCAAGGTCATAGCGCTCCAGGAATGTATGCAAGAGCATATTTAGAGGGAAGATTAAATGAAAAACAATTAGATAGTTTTAGACAAGAGGTTAAACCTGGAGGACTATCCTCTTATCCACACCCATGGTTGATGCCAAAGTTTTGGCAATTTCCAACAGTCTCTATGGGCCTTGGTCCTATGCTTGCAATTTATCAAGCTAGGTACATGAAATATTTAATCAATAGAGGATTAATAAAAGATGAAGGAAGGAAAGTATGGGCTTTCTTAGGTGATGGGGAGATGGACGAACCAGAGTCAATGGGAGCAATTGGATTAGCTGCTAGAGAGAATTTAGATAATTTAATTTTTGTTATTAACTGTAATCTTCAAAGACTGGATGGACCTGTTAGAGGTAATGGAAAAATAATTCAAGAACTTGAGGGGAGTTTTAGAGGGTCTGGTTGGAACGTAATTAAAGTAATATGGGGTTCCTATTGGGACTCTTTACTGGCTAACGATAAAGAAGGCCATTTAGTAAAGCTTATGAATGAGACAGTTGATGGAGAATACCAAGCTGCTAAAGCAAGAGATGGTGCTTATGTAAGAGAAAAATTCTTTGGAAAATATCCTCAAACTTTAGAAATGGTTTCAAGTTTATCAGATAAAGATATCTGGAGATTAAACAGAGGCGGCCATGATCCACATAAAGTTTATGCAGCATATGATAAAGCAACCAAACATCAAGGAAGCCCGACTGTTATTATTGCTAAAACTATTAAAGGATATGGTATGGGAAAATCTGGAGAAAGTGTGAACACAACCCATCAAACAAAAAAATTAGATGTAGATGATTTAATGTATTACAGAGACCGTTTTGATGTCCCTTTGACAGACGAACAAGTTAGAAATATTGAATATTTTAGACCTGATGAAAAATCTCAAGAAATTAAATATTTAAAAGATAGAAGAATTAAACTAGGTGGATTTTTACCTGAGAGGTCGACTTTTGCAAAACCTATTAAAGCACCCTCAAAAGATATTTTTGATTTTATGAAAGTATCAACTGGTGAAAAAGAAATGTCTACAACAATGGCTCTTGTTAGAATGTTAACCAATTTAATGAGAGATAAAAATATTTCTCCGAGATTAGTTCCTATAATTCCAGATGAAGCAAGAACATTTGGTATGGAAGGATTTTTTCAAAAAATTGGAATTTATGCTCATGAAGGTCAAAAATATGAACCAGAAGACTCTGCACAATTAAGCTCATATAGAGAAGAAAAAAGTGGACAAGTTCTAGAGGAGGGAATTAATGAAGCAGGTGCTATGTCATCATGGATTGCTGCAGCAACAGCTTACACAAATCATGATATTGAAATGATTCCAATCTACACTTTTTATTCTATGTTTGGTTTTCAAAGAATTGGAGATCTTGCTTGGGCAGCTGGAGATAGTCAAGCCAGAGGTTTTTTGATTGGTGCTACTGCAGGAAGGACGACATTGGCTGGGGAAGGTCTACAACACCAGGATGGTCATAGTCATTTAATTGCTTCTACTATTCCAAATTGTGTAACTTATGATCCAACATTTCATTATGAACTAGCAGTAATTTTTAGAGAAGGTTTGAGAAGAATGCATGAGAAAAAAGAAAATGTCTTTTATTATATTACGACAATGAATGAAAATTACTCCCATCCAGAGATGCCAAAAGATAAAAATACAGAAGAGGGAATATTAAAAGGGATGTACAAAATAAAAGATTTTGACAAACATAAAAAAACTAAAATTCAACTTCTTGGATCAGGTACAATACTACGAGAAATGATTTCGGCAGCTGAAATTTTGCAAAAAGATTATCAAATTGATAGTGAGATCTGGAGTGTTACTAGTTTTAATGAACTTAGAAAAGATGGAATGGAAGTTGAGAGATATAATTTGTTAAATCCAGACAAAGAACCAAAAATATCTTTTGTTGAGCAATGTTTAGGTAAAACAGAGGGTCCAATTATGGCTGCTTCAGATTATATGAGAATGAATTCAGATCAAATTAGACCTTATACTAATAAAAGTTTCTACTCTCTGGGTGCTGATGGTTTTGGTAGGAGTGATACAAGAAAAAATTTAAGAAAATTCTTTGAAGTGGATAAAGAGCACATAGTTGCATATGGATTAAGTATTTTAGCAAAAGAGCAACTTATAGCCTCAAAACATGCAAAAGAAGCAATGAAAAAATATAACATTGATGGCAATAAGCCAATGCCCACTAAATTATAAAATGAAAGAGATTAATATTAAGGTTCCAAATATTGGTGACTTCACAGACGTTGAAGTAATAGAAGTTTTGGTAAATGAAGGCCAAGATATTTTAAAAAATGATCCATTAATAACAATTGAGAGTGATAAATCCAGCGTTGAAATTCCATCAAACTTTGAAGGAAAAGTTAAATCTCTTAAATTAAAAGTTGGTGATAAAGTTTCAGAGGGTGATTTAATTTTAATATTAGAAAGTTTGTCAATTGAAGGTAAAATTAAAGAAGAAACAAAAATTGAAAAACAATCTGAGCCAATTGTAGAAATAAAACAAGCAACAGAACAAATTTCTATATCCGAAAAAAAAATTAAAGATACTCGCTCAGCAAGTCCAAAAGCTAGAAAATTTGCAAGGGAGTTAGGTGTTAATATCAACCAAGTGGTAGGTAGTGAAAAAGGTGGAAGAGTAATAGAGGATGATATTAAAAAATTTGTTTCTTCAAAAACAGTAAATAATTATCAAGCAAAAGAAATCAAACCAATTAAAATTAAGAATGAGTATGAACATGCAGATTTTGGAAAAGTTGAGATTAAAGATATACCAAGAGTAAAGAAATTAGCTTCAACTTATCTTACAAATTCTTGGACAACCATTCCTCATGTAACTAATCATGATGAAGCAGATATAACTGAAATGGAAAGTTTTAGAACTTCTTTGAAAGATGTTTATACTGGAGAAAAAATAAAAATTACTCCTTTGGCATTTATTATTAAAGCATTAGTTGCTTCTTTAAAAAAGTTTCCAAGTTTTAATTCTTCAATAGATGAGATTGAAAGCGGAAAAATGACTTTAAAAAAATACTATCATATTGGAATTGCAGTTGATACTCCAAATGGATTGATGGTTCCAAAAATCAGAGATGCAAATAATAAAAAAATTTCATTAATCGGTAAAGAGTTAAAACAAGTCAGCGAACTTTGTAGAAATCTAAAAATAGATAAGAAGGAATTATTTGGGGGATCAATGACGATTACAAGTCTAGGAGGAATTGGCGGATCTTTCTTTACACCAATTATAAATTATCCTGAAGTAGCTATTTTAGGTATTGGAAGGTCAGAAAAAAAACAAGTATTTTTAAATGGAAAGTTTCAAATAAGAACAATGTTACCAATTTCTCTATCTTATGATCACAGAATTATTGACGGAGCAGAAGCTGCTCGGTTTAACAACGATTTAAAAGAAAATTTAGGAAATAATTTCGCTTATAGGTTAGCCGTATAATTATTTATGACAAAATCTATATCTTTACTCAGTGCTTTACTGTGTACTTTTATTTGGGGAACAACATTTATAGCTCAAGATACTGGGATGGATAATATAGGACCCTTTACATTTAATGCAGCTCGATTTTTCATAGGTTTTTTAGCTATCATACCATTGGTACTCCTATTTGAGGTAAAAAAAATGAAATCGGAGTTTAAGATTGATTTCAAAACATTTGCAATCTTCTCTTTTTTGATTGGCTCGTCTCTTTTTTTAGGGTCTGGTTTGCAACAAATTGCTTTACTTTATACCGATGTAGCTAATGCAGCTTTTTTTACAATTTTTTATGTGCCAATGGTGCCGATTATAATTTTTTTGTTTGGAAAAATTTCTATACATTGGAGTATATGGCCGTCTGTAATTTTATGTTTAATAGGAGGGTATTTACTAACAAATTTTTATGATGCTACAATTAGGCTTGGAGACGGTTTAGTTATTTTAGGGGCACTTTTTTGGAGTACTCATATTATTTTCGTTGGAATTATAGTAAAAAAATACAATCTACCACTTACCATAGGTGCTGTACAAACATTAATAGTCTCAATATTTTCATTTGCTATTGGTTTAGTGTACGAAGAATTTATTTTAGTAAATATATTAAAAGAATTAGACTCAATACTATATGCTGGAATTTTATCTGGAGGATTAGCATTTGTATTACAGATTTATGCTCAAAAAAACATTTCACCTGCGCCAGCAGCAATTATTTTTTCACTTGAGGGAGTGTTTGCTACAATAGCTGCTTGGTTTCTATTGAGCCAGATTTTAGATATTAATAACTTACTTGGCTGTTTTTTCATTTTGTGTGGAGTACTATTATCTCAGTTACTTCCTTTAATGAAAAAAGATATGCTTAATAAATTAAGCTAAATAAAATCAAAGCTATTATTATTCTATAAATTACAAAAACATTCATAGAAAATTTATTTATATAAATTAAAAAAAATTTGACTGTCATAAAAGATAATATAAAAGATGATATTATTGCAACAAACACCAAATAATTTAATTCAACAGGTTGATTTACAATATCCTTTAATCCCAAAAAGCTTGCTCCACAAAGTGCAGGAATAGAAAGTAAAAAAGATATTTTACCTGAGTCAACTCTATTAAATTTTAAAATTCTAGCGGCTGTTATGGTAATACCTGCTCTACTTACACCTGGCACAAGTGATAAAACTTGAAAAAGACCAATGAAAAATATTGTTTGAATATTTAAATTAGTTGAAATTTTTTTATCAAATCTATTTTTATCTGCGATGTATAAAACTATTGCAAATACAAGGGTGGTCCATGCAATTACTTTTATATCTCTTAGAGCATAAATAAAATTTGTAGAGTATAAAATATATCCAACTATTATTAATGGAATAGAACCAAGAACAATTAAACTTAATAATCTTTTGTTATTTTTAACGTCTAATAATTCTTCTCTAAAAAAATAAATTATTGCTAACAAAGATCCTAAATGAAGACTAATATCTATTAACAAAGAATTAGACTTAAACTCATATAAGCTTGAAACCAGAATTAAGTGTGCGGACGAACTTACTGGCAAGAACTCCGACACACCTTGTATTACTGAAAGGATTAATACTTCTATTATATTTTGAAACATCGCTTCTTCGTAGCTTATAAAATATGGATTTAAAACAATTCGATTTGATCATATTAGGTATGCATTTATTAGAAAGTTGTTTAAATTCGCGAAGAGTCATCAAATCAAGGTCATAATTTATGACCTATTTTATACTTTATTAAATAAAATCAAGCTATAACTTGCTAAAAATTAAGAAATTATTATGCCTGATAAAATGTTAAAATTTGTAAAAATAGGTCAACAAACACCACCTAAAAGGGAAGTTGCCTCTAGAAAACAGGATTTTAAAGAGATTTACGACGAATATATAAATGAAAAAGCTAAAGAGCAGTCTAGTAGATGCTCACAATGTGGAGTTCCTTTTTGTCAAGTTCATTGCCCTTTAAGTAACAATATACCTGACTGGCTAAAGCTTACTGCTGAAGGAAGACTTAAAGAAGCCTATGAATTATCACAAAGCACAAATAATATGCCCGAAGTTTGTGGGAGAATATGTCCTCAAGACAGATTGTGTGAAGGAAATTGTGTAATTGAACAATCTGGTCATGGAACTGTAACGATTGGTTCTGTAGAAAAATATCTTACTGATAATGCTTGGGAACAAGGCTGGGTGAAACCAATTCAAGTTAACCAAGAAAAAAATCAAAGTGTAGGCATTATTGGAGCAGGTCCAGCAGGATTAGCAGCTGCAGAGCAATTAAGAAAAATTGGATATAAAATTACTGTTTATGATCGATACGATCGAGCAGGTGGCTTATTAATATATGGAATTCCAAATTTTAAATTAGAAAAAGAAATTGTTGAAAGAAGAACGAAACTTCTAAAAGATGGAGGAATAGAGTTTGTTCAAAATTTTGAGGTTGGCAAAGATGCAACTTTAGATCAATTACGTAAAAAGCACGATGCTATTTTGATCGCAACTGGAGTTTATAAAGCAAGAGAAGTTGAGTTAAAGGGAAATGATTTGGATAATATTTTTCCAGCCATGGATTTTTTAACTGCATCAAATAAAAAAGGTTTAGGAGATGAAGTTGAATTATTTGACAAAGGAATTTTAAACGCCGAAGGTAAAGACGTTGTTGTAATTGGAGGTGGTGATACTGCTATGGATTGTGTAAGGACATCTATTAGACAAAAAGCAAAATCTGTAAAATGTTTATATAGAAGAGATAAAGAAAATATGCCTGGTTCAGCAAGAGAGGTTGCTAATGCTGAGGAAGAAGGAGTGCAATTTGTTTGGCTATCAAGTCCAAAAGAATTTAAAGGTACAAATAAAATTGAAAAATTAGTTGTAGATCAAATCAAACTTGGTGATCCTGACGAAAGTGGAAGAAGGAAACCACAAGTTCAGGAGGGTTCAAGTTATGAAATCAATGCTGATATGGTTATAAAGGCTTTGGGTTTTGACCCTGAAGATTTACCAAAAATGTTTGAAGCAAATGAGTTACAAGTAACAAAATGGGGAACAATTAAAGCTGATTTTGATACTATGGAGACCAATATTAAAGGTGTATTTGCTGCTGGTGATATAATTAGAGGCGCTTCTTTAGTGGTTTGGGCGATTAAAGATGGAAGAGATGCCGCAAATTCAATTAAAAATTATTTAGAAAATAAGTCTTTAAAAGAGAGAAGAGTAGCTTAGTGAAAAAATACATTAAGAATAAAGAATTATTAAAACAAAATCATGTTTACTCTGACGATATGGAGCATGATGCGTGTGGAGTTGGAATTATTGCATCCACTGAAGGTAAAAAATCTCGTAAAGTTGTTGATTATGGTATTGAAGCTTTAAAAGCTGTTTGGCACAGAGGTGCAGTAGATGCAGATGGAAAAACAGGAGATGGTGCAGGTATTCATGTTGAAATTCCAAAAGATTTTTTTGTCGAAAAAATAGAGGTGACTGGTCATACCCATGATAACTCTGAAATAGGCGTTGGTATGATTTTTTTACCTAGAAACGATTATGAAGCTCAAGAAAGCTGCAAAACAATAGTGGAGAGTGAATTAACAAAAAATGGTTTTAGTATTTATGGTTGGAGACAAGTTCCAATTAATCCAAACGTATTAGGCGAAAAGGCATTACAGACTATGCCTGAAATCATTCAGGTTTTGTTTAAATCGTATGATCCAGAACTTACAAATAAAGATCTAGAAAGAAAAATATATGAAACTAGAAGAAAAATAGAAAATGAGGCATTTAAAAAATCCTTAAATCATTTTTATATTTGTTCATTAAGTTCTAAGTCAATTATTTACAAAGGCATGTTTTTAGCTGAGGCAATTTCAGATTTTTATTTAGATTTAAAAGATGAAAGATTTATTTCAAGATTTGCAATTTTTCATCAAAGATTTTCTACGAACACGGCTCCAAGTTGGAATTTAGCCCAACCTTTTAGAGCAATCGCTCATAACGGTGAAATAAATACATTCAGGGGAAATAAAAATTGGATGAAAGTTCATGAACAAGAAATGAATAGTAATCTTTTTGAAAACATAGAAAATTTAAAACCAGTAATTCAACAAGGTACTTCCGATTCTGCTGCGCTAGATAACGTGTTTGAATTGCTCAATATTTCTGGTCAGCCAGCACCTCTAGCTAAGTTAATGTTGGTTCCAGATGCGTGGTCTAAAAAAAATCAAACTTTACCTAAAGATCATCAACAATTGTTTAATTTTTTAAACAGTACAATGGAACCATGGGATGGCCCAGCAGCTATTGCAGGAACAGATAACGAATGGGTAATTGCTGCTAATGACAGAAATGGATTACGACCATTAAGATATGCAATTACAAAAGATAAATTATTATTTGCAGGATCAGAGACTGGCATGATTGAACTTAATGAAAAAAGAATACTTTCTAAAGGTAGATTAGGACCAGGAGAGATTATTGGTGTAAGAATTGAAAAAGGAAAAGTTTTTAAAAATAAGCAAATTAAAGATTATCTAGCAAAAGAGTACAAACATTTTAATTCTCAAATTATTGACTTAGATGAAAAATTAACGATTTCTGATGAGAAAAATTCTTATTCTGGAGACGAATTAAGAAGAAGACAATATGCATTTGGAATTAGTCTAGAAGATTTAGAATTGATATTACATCCGATGGCAGAGGATGCCAAAGAGGCTGTAGGATCGATGGGGGACGATACTCCTTTGGCAGTATTATCAGACAGATACAGACCCCTATATCATTTTTTTAGACAAAACTTTAGTCAAGTAACAAACCCTCCGATAGACTCTTTAAGAGAAAATAAAGTGATGAGTCTAAAAACAAGATTTGGAAATCTTGGAAATATCCTTAATTTTGACAATCTAACAAAGCAAAATATTTATGTTTTAAACAGTCCTATTTTATCAAATTCACAATTTGAGAAATTCATTAATTTTTTTGGGAAAAATTCTTCTGAAATTGATTGTACTTTCTCAGATAATGAAAATTTGCACGAGTCGATAAAAAGAATTCAAAAAGATGCAGAAATAGCAGTAAGACAAGGAGTTACACAATTAATTTTAAGTGACAAAGAGCTTTCAAACATGAAGCTTCCAATACCGATGTTACTCGCAGTTGGTGCAATCAATTCATTTTTAATTGAAAAAAAACTGAGAGGGTATGTTTCAATCAATGTCCAGTCAGGAGAAGCAATGGATACGCACTCTTTTGCAACTTTAATTGGAGTTGGTGCAACTACAGTAAATCCATATCTAGCTTTTGACAGCTTATATCAAAGGCATGAAAAGAAATTGTTTGGAAAATTTAGTTTTGATGAATGTGTAGAAAGATATATCAAGTCGGTAAATGCAGGACTTCTAAAAATAATGTCTAAGATGGGTATTTCTGTTTTAAGTTCTTATAGAGGAGGATGTAATTTTGAGACGGTTGGTTTAAGTAGAACAATTGTTGCAGACTATTTTCCTGGCGTAGTATCAAAAATTTCAGGTATAGGACTAACGGGAATTGAAAAAAAAATTAGAGAAATACACAAAGAAGCTTTTGAAAGCAGTGATACAATTCTCCCTATAGGTGGAATTTATAGATATAGGAAAAATGGAGAGACACATCAGTATCAGGGAAAATTAATACATTTACTTCAAAGTGCTGTAGGTTCTAATTCTTATGATGCTTACAAAAGATATGCAGAGGGTATTTATAATCTACCACCAATAAATTTAAGAGATTTAATTGATTTTAGAACAAAAAAATTAAAAGGATCAATTGATATTTCGGAAGTGGAGCCTCTAGCAAATATATTAAAAAGATTTGGAAGTGGAAGCATGTCACATGGTGCCTTGTCAAAAGAAGCTCATGAAACGTTAGCTACTGGAATGAATAGAATTAAAGGTGCCTCTTGCAGTGGAGAAGGAGGAGAGGATGAAAAAAGATTTAAGGTATTGGAAAATGGAGATAGCGCAAATTCTAGAGTAAAACAAATAGCCTCTGCAAGATTTGGAGTAACAGTTAACTACTTAAATAATTGTAACGAAATTGAAATTAAAATTGCACAAGGTGCAAAACCAGGAGAAGGCGGTCAGCTTCCAGGATTTAAGATTACGAAGGAAATCGCAAGACTTAGACATTCTACACCAGGAGTAACATTAATCTCTCCTCCACCACATCACGACATTTATTCAATCGAAGATCTTGCGCAATTAATTTATGATTTGAAACAAATCAATCCTAAAGCAAGAATAGGAGTAAAATTAGTTGCGTCTTCTGGTGTTGGAACAATTGCAGCCGGTGTTGCCAAAGCTAAGGCAGATATAATTTTGATATCAGGACATAATGGTGGAACTGGGGCAACACCTCAAACAAGTGTTAAATATGTTGGAATACCATGGGAAATGGGTTTGACTGAAGCCAATCAAGTTTTAACTTTAAATAACCTTAGACATAAAGTTACTTTGAGAACTGACGGAGGAATTAAAACAGGAAGAGATGTTGTTATTGCAGCCATGATGGGAGCTGAAGAGTATGGTGTTGCTACTACAGCTTTGGTGGCAATGGGCTGCATTATGGTAAGACAATGTCATTCGAATACCTGTCCAGTAGGTGTTTGCACCCAAGATGAAAAATTGAGAGAAAAATTTAGTGGTACACCAGAAAAGATAGTCAATCTTTTCACATTCATTGGAACTGAAGTAAGAGAAATATTAGCCAAACTAGGATTTAAATCTTTAAATGATATAATTGGTAGAACCGATTTATTAAGACAGATTAGTAAAGGATCTTCAAATTTAGATGATTTAGATTTAAATCCACTTTTTGTTCAAGCTGATACTGGAAATAATAAAAGGTATTGTGATATTCCAGAAATAAATAGTGTGCCAGATACTTTGGATCAAAAGATTTGGCCTGAAATAGAAAAGTCTTTAGATAGTTCAGAAAAAATTGAAAAGGTTTATCCAATACAAAATACACATAGAGCTGTTGGAACAAGAATCTCTCATCATCTCTACAAAAAATACGGATATGAAAAACTTAATGATGATTTTTTAACTTTAAATTTTAAAGGCTCTGCTGGACAGTCTTTTGGAGCATTTTCTTCCAAAGGGCTAAAAATAGTTCTTAAAGGAGACGCTAACGATTATGTTGGAAAAGGTTTATCAGGTGCAACAATTGTAATTAAATTGCCAGAGGAAAGTAATTTGGTTTCCAATGAAAATACAATTTTAGGAAATACAGTTCTTTATGGTGCTACCTCTGGTAAACTTTTTGCAGCAGGTCAAGCAGGAGAAAGATTTGCTGTAAGAAATTCTGGAGCTACAACAGTAATTGAGGGATGTGACTCAAATGGTTGCGAATATATGACTGGCGGAATGGTAGTAATATTAGGAGAGGTAGGAGATAATTTTGCAGCAGGAATGACAGGTGGTATGGCGTTTATTTACGATAAATCGCATCAATTTACAAAAAAAGTAAATCCCGAGTCAGTTGTTTGGCAAACTGTAGAAACAGATTATTGGAAAGAAATTTTAAAGAATTTAATATCTGAACACTCTAAGGAGACAGGATCTGAATTTTCAAGAAATATAATTAAAAATTATGAAGAGGAGTTAATTAATTTTGTCCAAGTTTGTCCTAAAGAAATGTTAGACAAACTAGACAAACCAATTACTCTTAAAGGTATTAAAAAAGTTAGTTAAATTAATATTTTCAACTCTTTAAGAATTATTTTTAGACCTTTCTTACTAGACAAACTATGATCGCCATTTTTGACTATATTTAACTTTTTCTTTGCATTTGGAAAAAGTTTTAAAACTTTTCTAGAATAAGAAACCTTAACAGCCTCATCTTTTTCTCCATGAACCATAGTAACTTTAATTTTTAAATTAATTTTTTTATTTAAAACTTTATTTTTTCTTCCATCTTTAATTAGTTGATATGTTATAGGATATTCATAATTCCCATGTTTTAAATTATAAATCCCTTTTGTAATTGTTTCTTTTTTCATTTTTTTGGAAAATTTTTTCCACATAATATTTTCTAAAAATTCAGGAGCCGACCCAATCCCTAAAAAACCTACAATTTGATTTTTAAAAATTTTAAATTGTTTTAAAGCAATCCAAGCACCCATACTTGAACCTATAAATATTATTTTGTGGTCTTTTGTATATTTTTTAACTAATTTTGAAGTTTCATCACTCCATTTTGAAATATTACCTTTAGTAAATTTTCCTGAAGATTTACCATGCCCAGAATATTCAAGTGCCAAAAAATTAATTTTATTTTTTCTAGCAAAATTTAGTAATGCTTTAGGCTTCTCTCCTTCAAGATCTGACATAAATCCATGAAGAAAAACTATAGACAAACTATTTTTATAAATTTTAGAAATATATCTAATTTTCTTGGTTTTTGAGATCTTATGATATCTGAAATTTGCCATTTCGTTTATATATTTAGTCTAATAATATATAAGTTTATCAGATGGCAACTAATTTAAAAGTTTTACAAGTTATACCCAAATTAGGATATGGAGGTGCGGAAACAGGCTGCTTTGATATAGCCCACTATTTGCCTGAAAATAATTGTGAGTCATTTATTGTAACTAGTGGTGGTGAATTACTCAAGTTTGTTGACAAAAAAAAGGTAAAAATTTTTAAGCTTCCTGTGCATAGCAAAAATCCTTTATTAATTTTTATTAACTCAATTATTTTAATTGGAATTATTTTATTAAATAATATTTCGATAGTTCATGCTCGAAGTCGAGCACCTGCATGGTCCTGTTTGATAGCATCAAAAATTACTGGAAGAAAATTTGTGACAACTTTTCATGGCACTTACAATTTTAAAACTA
>CACHWJ010000007.1 GCA_902583635.1 uncultured Pelagibacteraceae bacterium
ATGGATGTTTAAATATTGGAATATAATGCAATACTGTAACTATACCTTTTCTTTTTAAATAATTATATAAATTTGATCTATTAATATTATTTTTAGGTTTAATAATAAATAAATGCCATGCACTTTTTTTGTCTTTATAAATTTTTGGTAAAATAAATTTTTTTTTGTCGATTTTTTTTAAGTAATAACTTGCTATTTGGGTTCTTAAACCAATAAATTTTTTTAATTTTTTTATTTGTGAAATACCTAATGCTGATTGAAAATCAGTCAATCTAAAATTAAAACTAATTTCGTTAACTTCATAATACCAGTGATATTTAGACAATTTTTTGGTTTTTAACAAATTTTTATCTCTTATTATTCCATGTGATCTTAATTGACACAATCTGTGATAATTTTTTTTATTATTTGTGGTAATGCATCCACCCTCACCAGTGGTAATAGACTTTATTGCATGAAAACTAAAAATACAAAAGTCAGAATAATTACATGAACCTATTTTTTTTAGACTTTATGGACGCTCCTAAAGCATGACTTGCGTCCTCTATAATTTTAAATTTATATTTTTTTTTTAATTTATGAAGCTCTTCCATATCGCAAGGAAGACCTGCTATATGAACAGCTATAATTGCTTTTGGCAGATTATTTTTTTTTGTTTTTTGAAGTTTTTTTTTTAAATAATCTATAGATAAATTACCATCTTCATTAATATCTAGTAGATCTACTTTTGCATTTGCATGCTCAATAATACTTGCTGTTGACACAAAGGTGTTGCTACTAGTCCAAACCCAATCCTTTTTACTTAAATTTAATATTTTACATGCCAGATATAGTCCAGATGTAGCACTGTTTACTACACATGCGTATTTTGATTTTACAAAGTTTGAAATTTTCTTTTCAAACTTTTCTGTTGTCTTGCCTTGAGTAATAAAATTTGACTTTAAAGCTCTTACGACATTATTTATGTCTTTATTGTCTATACTCTGCTTAGCGTAAGGGATTAACATTTTTAATGACAAATTTTTTAAGATCTAAAGAGGTAATTTTTTTCGAGTTATTATTAGATGAATATTTAAAATTTTCTTTAATCAATTTACCTTTTTCTTTATTTTGATTGATTAAATAATTTTTCTTTTTATAAAAAATAATACTAGGTGTGACTACATAATAATTTTTAAATTCAACAATTTCAGCCTGATTTGAATCTGAAATTAATACTTCATGTATTTTTTCTCCAGGTCTAATACCAATATATTTAATTTTCTGATTATTTAATTTCATTATATTAGCTAGATCTAAAATTTTACATGAATACAGTTTTGGTATAAAAATTTCACCACCAATCATATTTGAAACTGAGTTTATAACAAATTTAACACTTTCTTCTAAAGTTATAAAAAATCTTGTCATATCTTTATGTGTGATAGTTAAGTATTTAGCTTTTTCATTTATCATTTTTTGAAATAATGGAACTACTGATCCTCTTGATGAAATAACATTTCCGTATCTTACTACTGAAAAACGAATATTTTGTTTACCAACCAAGTTATTTGCAGCTATAAAAAGCTTGTCAGAAGATAATTTTGTGGATCCGTACAAATTTACTGGGTCAACTGCTTTATCAGTAGAAAGTGCTATTACTTTGCCAACTTTGTTTTTAATTGAAGCATTAATTATATTCTCTGCTCCTAGTATATTTGTTTTAATATACTCAAAAGGGTTATATTCAGCAGTATCAACTTGTTTTAGAGCTGCTGCATGTACTATTATATCAACATTTTTTGTTGCCAATTCTAGTCTTGCTTGATCCCTTATGTCACCAATAAAAAAACGTAGGTTTTTTTGATCAATATAATCTTGTTGCATATTATATTGCTTCAATTCATCTCTGGAAAATATTATTATTTTTTTTGGTTTAAAATTATTAATTAAATATTTAACAAAAGTTTTTCCAAAGGATCCTGTAGCACCTGTTATCAAAACACTTTTATTATTAAAGGACATGAAATTTTTAAAGTTATAAGTTTAAGTTTAGTTTATAAAATTTATGTTTAATATAAAATTAAATATAAATTTGCAAATGACTTATATAATTTTTTTATTAATTACAACCACATTGCAGGTACTAGTATTAAATAAAGCTGAAAAAATAGCAAATTATATAAACTTAGTCGACAAGCCTGACCGTCTTAGAAAATTCCAAAAAAAACCTACACCTTTAATTGGAGGATTAATTATATGTTTAATATTATTTTTAAATTTATTTTTTTTGAGACTTTCAGGTGAATTGTTTATCAAAAATATTTTCATTTATTTATTCCCTATTATTACCCTTATAGGGTTAATTGATGATAAATATGATTTGACTGCAAATGTTAAATTTTTAATAACTATATTATTTTTTCTGGTATTTTTTTATTTTTATGAAGATTTAATCATTAAAGAATTACGATTTTCTTCGTTTAAACATGTTCAAAGCATTTTTGAATTTATGTCAGTTCCATTGACTATTTTATGCTGTTTACTTTTAACAAACTCTATGAACATGATAGATGGAAAAAATGGACTTTGTGCATCAACCCAAGTAATTATTTTATTTTTTATAGGTTTCTATATAATGAAAGAAAGCTATCTCAACTATGGTTATATTAATTTTAAAGATGAAAATCTTTATTTAATATTCTTATATTCATTATTATTATTTATATTTTTATATTTTAATCTTAAAGGTTTAATATTTCTAGGAGATGCAGGTGCATTTTTAGGAAGTTTTATAATAATTTATTTAATTTTAGATGTATATTCTAATAATAGCCCAGTATTAAAATGTGAACAAATATTTTTTTTATTAATTTTACCTGGTATAGATATGTTGAGAGTTTTCATTTATAGATTGATAAATAAAAAAAATCCTTTCAAAGGTGATAATGAGCATTTGCATCATTTACTTGAGCAAAAATTTAAAAGTCATAAAAAAATTACATTAATACTGGGTCTAGGTTTAATTATTCCAAACTTAATAATTATATTTTATTCAACAAAAATGTTAATTTTTTTAATTATATATTTATTAATTTATTCTCTATCCATTAGATATTTATATAAAATTAGAACTTAAAATTTATTTGATATTATTTTATAAATGAAAAAAACTTAGACTAGTATGCACATCAGGCTCCATAATATTTGGATATCTTTTAAAATTTATATGCGCTCCAATTTCAGCATTATTCCAATGTGATTTTTTATCAAGAATTCTTCTTAAAAGTCTTGTGTCCATTTCGCAAATTAATTTTTTTTTCTTGTCACTACCCATATAAATTTTTTTTTTCTTCCTTCCAATCTTTAGATATATATTAGTCTTCAAATTTAATTTAAATTTCTTCAAAGTTGCATTAAACTTTTCGCTTGCTATTAAAATATCTCTTTCAAGTTTTTCTGGATCAACCTTTTTATTTTCCTCATAGTCATAAGGATGGTGTTTAATTTTTTTAATGTAATTTTTCATATGTTGCATGTCTAACTTTATGTAACTAGGTGTGCTGATTTTTTTTTCTAAATCATATATTTGATTTTCACGCATACAAATAACATTACATACAATTTTGAGATTTTTTTCTAAATATTGTGCACATGTTTCCCAGGTGGTAGTGCCCAAGTAATCATTTTTTTTGTAATTTTTTCCGGCTAAAATATAAGAACCTGCAAATGGTAGCACAGCATTAGGACTTAGACTGGGTAAAACTTTGCACAAATGCTTGAAATTTCTATTTAAAATTCTAACATTTTCTTTTTTTTTTTCTTTAATCGAAAGATTATCAAAACAAGATGGATATGGACCTGCTGCATTATAATTGACAAGAGCTAAATCAATTTTTTTAAATTTTTTTTTCAGTTTATGACACGCCTTTTTATCTGGAGTATTGTCATTAAAATTAATTGCTGTAAGGTTTTGATCTTGTAGAACTATTGAGCTATCAATTAGATTTCCTAACAATGACTCCTCAAATATATGTCCAACAAAAGGTTTGAACAATGTTAACTTAAATTCATTAAATTTTTTTGTTTGATTATCTTTTATAGAAATGATGTTTTTATAACCTTTAGAAATTAAGTTTTTTTTTAAAAAATTAGGCCCTTCATCGAGAATAATAATTGGTTTAGTTTTGGAAAAATTAAAATTTCGCTGATCATAATGATCTGGGTGAATGTGACTTAAATATATAGCATCTACGTTTTCTAAATCTCTTAACTTGGTTTTTAAGGGTGGATAATGAAACCAACTGCCTTCAAATACCCCATCTTGTATCCAAGGATCACAAAGTATTTTAGTACCTTTAGATCCATGGAAAATTCCTGAAGCATTGCCAATAAATTGAAATTTCATAAATTTTATTTAACTTAATTCTAAATAATTTGATTTTTTTGTATTTTATTTATCAACTATTATGCCAATTACAATGAGAAAAAATGATCTTTCTTTATAAAACATTATAAGTTCATCATATATTTTTTCATTAAATTTGATTTTTCTTATTTTTATATTTCAATTTATTTTTTAATTGTTTAAGAATTAATACAGCACAGATGAAAAAATTTAAAAAAAATCTTATACATGAATTATATAGTAATGAGAAACTAAAAATCCAAAAATTACTAAATTTAATTCAAATTGAAAAATTAAAAAATTTTCAAAAGCTTATTAATTTTAGTATCAAAGCCATTAAAAACAAAAAAAAAATTATATTTTATGGAAATGGTGGTAGTGCTGCTGACTCACAACATTTATCAACTGAACTATCAGTTAGATTTAGAAAAAATCGTCATCCATTAAATTCTTTAGCATTAACAACAGATGTTTCCAAAATAACAGCCATCTCAAATGATTTTAATTTTGATTTAATTTTTTCAAAACAAATAGAAAGTGTTTGCTCAAAAGGAGATATTTGTATTGCCCTCACAACTTCTGGTAACAGTAAAAATTTATTTAAAGCCGCTAAAGTTGCAAATTTAATAGGGGTTAAGACTTTTTGCTTTTCGGGAAATAACGGAGGACTTCTAAAAAAGTATACAAAATATCCTATTATAATTCCTTCTAAGGATGTCTCTCTAATACAAGTTTATCAATTATTTATAGGTCAAATATATTGTCAATTACTTGAAGATCACTTCTTTTAATTAAATGAGTAATAAACTACTGAATATAAAAAATATATTAATAATTATGATATATTTTTTTCCTCTATCTATATTAGCTGGACCTTTTGTAATAAATCTAAATTTAATAATATGCAGTATACTATTTTTAATTTATCTTTTAAAAAATAATGAATTAAAGAGTTTTTTTTCTATCGAATTAATATTTCTTTTTCTATTTATTTTAATTAATATTTTACTAGATTTAATTTTGGAAAGACCAAACTCATATAAATCTATAGGGCTTTTAAGATTTTTGTTGTTTGGTTTATGCATTAATTATTATTTTTCAAATAATTTAATTAATAGAGTTAATTATCAAAAATATATATTACTGATTATTCTTTTTGTTTGTATAGATGCAACAATACAATATATTTTTGGGGTAAACGTAGTTGGAATTAAAAAAGAGGCAAATTATATCTCAGGTTTTTTTGGCGATGAAAAAATTTTAGGCTCATATATATCTAAAATAATTATTTTTTCTTTACCTTTTTTAATACATGAAACTAATCTAAAAAAAAAATTTTTATATTTCTTTGTATTTTTAATAATTTTGCTAACTACCGAAAGAATAGGTTTATTTATATTTATAACCTCAACAGGAATTCTGTTTCTGTTTTCAAATTATAATATTAAAAAAAAAATCCTGGTTTGTCTTATTGGATTAAGTATTTTATCAACATCTTTAATTTTATTTGAAAGTTTAAGAGTTAATTACTTGTATAAAACTCTTCATCAGTTTGGATTTGAAAACCTTAACAAAAAGATAATATTATTGGTTAACAATAAAACATTTTTTTCTGGATGTGATAAATTTAAAATTGATAGTCAGTCATGTGCTGAACAAAGATATGATAATATAAAAAGACAATTAGGTTTACAGGAAACAAGCACTGTAAAGAACTACGGAATATTTAGTCAAAATCATATCGCTCATATTCTCGTTGGCATTAAAATTTGGAATGATAATAAATATTTTGGCATAGGAGTAAACAATTTTGGAGATGCTAGCTGGGGAAACGAATATGAACTTGATAACAAATTTCTTAATACTATCAAAGCATCAACTCATCCCCATAACCTTTACATTCAAGTTTTAACTGAAACTGGATTAATTGGTATGATATTATTTTTTTCGTCTATAATTATTATTGTGCTGAAGAGATTAAAAAAAATCATATTGATCAAAGAAAATTATCTGCAGAATTTAGCTTTTTTGACAATTTTGGTAATTTTTATGCTTCCTATTCCAACTGGAAATGTATTTGGAACTTCGCACGGAGTATTTTTTTGGACTTACTTATTAATGAATATAAATTTAAAGATAATAAAGATTAATTAAAATATAAAATGATTTTAGTAATTCTTGCTGGTGGCAAAGGCTTAAGGCTTAGACCCTTAACTAATAATATTCCAAAACCAATGGTGGAAATTAATAAAAGACCTTTTTTAGAAAAGCTAATATTAAATTTCTCAAAATATAACTTAAAAAAGATATTTATCTTAACAGGTTACAAATATCAAAAAATTCATTCAGTGTTTGATAAGAAATTTTATAATGGAGTAGAAATAATTTGTATTAATGAAAGAAAAATCATGGGTACAGGCGGTGCACTATACCAATTAAAAGACAAGATTAAAGGTAATTTTTTTTTAATAAATGGAGATACTTTCTTGGATATAGACTTAAACAATTTATTTTCAAAAATAAATAAAAAAAAAATTATTAATATGTTTCTAACAAAGAAAAACATAAATGACAATGATACTTTAAATCTTGATAATAAAAAAAATATAATTTACGACAAAAAAAGTATTTATATTTCAAGTGGTCTTTATTTTTTTAATTCCAGATTTTTAAAGACAATTGAAAATAAACCTTCATCACTTGAAAAAGATATTCTTCCAATTTTTATTAAAAAAAAAAAAATTACTGGACATATTATTTCAAGTTTATTTATAGATATTGGAACTAAACACGATTTAGGTAAATTTAAAAAGCTGGATGCAAAGCTAAAGAAAGCAATTTTTTTAGATAGAGATGGAGTAATAAATTATGACAAAGGCTACACTTATAAAATTAAAGATTTCAAGTTTAAATCAAAAATTTTAAATTTTATAAAAAAATATAAAGACAATTACATTTTTTTTATTGTAACAAATCAGTCTGGAATTGGACGTGGTTATTATTCCATAAAAGATTTTTTTTTATTACATCAACATATTAAATTAAAACTATACCAAAAAAATATAATGATCAGTGATTTAGAATTTTGCCCTCATTACGAAAAATCTAAAATTAAAAAATTTAAAGTTATTTGTAAATGTAGAAAGCCAAATAACTTGATGTTTAAAAACTTAAAAAAAAGATGGAATATTAATTTAAAAGAAAGTTTTATGATTGGAGATAGCAAAAAGGATGAATTATTTGCAAAAAATTCTAAAATTAAGTTTAAATATTATTCTTCAATAAAAATTTAAATTTGGTTATTATAAATTACTTTTGTTCCATCTCTGTCTAGATCAAAATTTACAAGCTTTATCTTATTTATTTGATCTATTAACTTTTTTTTTTCTCTCATATTTTTAGATAAAAAGATAAAAAAACCTCCTCCTCCAGCTCCTAAGATTTTGCCTCCTATAGCTCCTGACCTCAAACCTTTTTCATATAAGTCGTCTATTTTTGAATTTGTTACTTTTTTTGATAAATTTTTCTTTAAATTCCATTGATCCCTTAAAAGTTCACCAATATGATTCAAATTTAAGGCATCTTTTTTTTTAAACAACTTTTTTGCCTCAATACATAAATCAAATAACTCCTCATAAATTGGATACTTTTTATGCATACTTTTAACTTTATCTAATTCTATTTTTTTTGCATTTCTAGTGAACCCTAGAAAAAATAAACTGCAGTGCTCTTTAAAAAAATTAATATTACTCAGATCTGTAAATTGAGTTATTTTAATATTTTTTTTTTTAAAACTAATAAAATTAGTTCCTCCTATTGCTGTTGTAATTTGATCTTGAGAACCAACACCAGCTCCATCAATTATACGCTCAATTTTTAATGTTTCTTTCCATAGAAGGCTATTAGACATTTTTTTATTTTTTAAAAAATATAATGATTTCAATAATCCATTTGTGAATGCAGAACTTGATCCCAGACCGCTTCGAGCTGGTAGATCTGCATTGTGGATAATTTCTAATCCTTTACTTTCATTATAAAACTTTTTGAGAATAGATTTAACTATTGGATGCTCAATTTTTTTAATACTATTTTTTTCCTCATTTTTAAAATATCTAATCCTAAATTTATGGTCATAAAATTTTTCTAAAAATCTAATATTTATATAAGAATACTTATTTATTGCAGAAGCTATAACTGCACCTTCCCGATTATTATTCTCATACCATTTAGGTAAATCTGTTCCACCGCCAAAATATGAAATTCTAAGTGGTGATCTAACAATAATCATTACTTCTTAATAATATCAGAATTTCGTAAAAACTGATCAATAATTAGATTAAAGTTTTGATCTTGTTTGATTTTATTTTTATTATTCACAATATTGGAAACATATCTAGGGTATCTGTATTTGAATTTTTTAATTAAGTTTACTTTTATCATTTTTTTAAAAAAGTAAAAATAAGCAAATTGTAAAGCTTTATCAATTTTGGTTTTTTGAACTTTTTTTGCTTTTTTAAAATTCATATTAAGAAAATTTAAGTAATCTTTTTTATTTTTAGGATCAAAGGTAATATTTTTATTTTTTATCCAAGCTTCACCACAACAAATAACTGGGATACCCATGGCAGCAAATTCAATAGACATCTTGCTAGAATAAACAATTGCAAAATTACAATTTTTTGCAATTTTATAAGTATTTATTTTGGAAAAGGAATTAATTAATTTAATATTATCTGGGATTTTACCAAATTTACTTAAAATATAATCTTCAACACTAAATGATGTGGGGACATTACCTAAAAATTCTCCTGGATGTGTCCTTATAATTAATTTCTTATTTGAATTTTGAATAAAATATTCGATTGTATAATCAATTAATTCAAACATATCTTTAAAAATACTTTTTTTAAAATGTAGCTTTGCATCCCAATCAACATTTAAAGCTAAAAGATAATTTCCTTTAGTATTTTTTTCCAAAAAGTCATTTAAGCTTTTATCTAGAGATTTTCCAGATTGAAAATTTATCCAGCCCTCATTTCCACTTATCCTTTGATTTAAATAATTTTTAATTTTAGTTTTTTGTTTTTTATTAAGTAAATGATTTCTCCAAGTTCTATTTTCAGGAAAAAAATTATGAACATTTTTATTTTTGGTTACTATCAATGAATTTTGTCTATAACCAGGTTGCCATACATAAAAAGGTATTTTTTGTTTTTTGCTAATAAGTGGAATTATTCCTTGAGGAATATAAATCCCATGATGAGTTATGATTTTAGTAATTTTTTTTTGTCTTAAAATTCTTTTAAAAGCAAGAAAAAACAAAATAGCAGATTTGAAATACTCTTTATATATTATTAAATCTTCAGACCTGTTAATATTTTCATTTGATGTACCTTTAAATCTTATAAAACCACTAAATACATGCTCATTTAAAAATGAGAATTTTCCATTAAAACTTTTTATATTCTTAATATTGATTTTTTTAACATAATTATTAGCCAAAATTAAATCTTTTGAATTAATAAAACTTTTTAAAGAAATTACATCTTTGATATCTTTTGGAAAATCCGATTCAAATCCTTTGTTACAAAAATTGCATATATTTGCCTGTGCTGAAGCAATGTTATCTTCTACTAATGTCTTAGTAAAAAAAGTATAATTTGAGGCGTTACACAAATTTAAACTTTTTGAGCACTTCAATATAAAAGTATTTTTATTTTTAATTTTTAAGTAAACATAAAATAAGTAATCAAACATACGAATTATGTAATTATCCCCAGACAATGTACAAATTAATATTGATTGGCTGTTTTTATTTTTATTTGAATGTGGATAACTAAGATTTGAAGATTTTTTTGAGGAAATATATTTATTTTTTAAGTTTCTCAAAAAAAGTAGTTTTTTTTTTGAATTTAAATACCCAAAGTATTTTTTTAATTGTAAAGAATTAAACATTAAAAAAACTTTTTTTTTTTATTCTAATTTTTTTTTTATCCATTATTAATTTCGCAAAATCATAATCAAGCTTAGTGTTTATATCAAAACCTTCATATCCTGATGTAAAAAAGGGTAAAATCTTATTTCCTGTAATACTCTTAGACTTTTTGAAGCTTTCTTTTTTACATATTTCTAAACTTGCATTTTGAGCGTAGTAAATAGGCAGTGCTGCATACTGGCTACTGTGCCATGGAATATTTTTTAATTTTCTATTTAGAAGTGGCTGAAGGTAATGATTTTTATAGATCCATATTTTTCCAGGATGTGTTTTAGTTCTTTCAACTGCACGAATTGAATCGGCATCATTTTTATTAAAACTTGAAAAGGCAGATTTAATCATTCGAGTAGTCCTAAAAGGATTCGTGGGTCTCAAAATAGAAAAATTATCAAATCTAATATCCAATTCATCTAAAATTTTTAAAGCCCATTTAACCCATTTGTAATCAGGGTCTACTGGACCACTTGTATTCTTTGGTCTTAATGGAAAAAAATTACAACCATAGTAGTTGGAAATTCTTTGATATTTTTTTGAATCTGTTATGCAAAATATATAATTAAATTTTTTACTCCTTACAGCAACATCAATTGTGTATGCAATCAGTGGGTGACCTGCTAAATTTATTATATTTTTATTTTTTAATCTTACAGAACCTTTGCGCGCAGGTATAAATGCTACGTTAACATTACTCATTACTTTATTTGAGGATAACTTCTCGTTTTAGCGTAGACTTTAGTCCAGCACTTTCACTTATTCCATATTTTCTCTCTACCCTAACTCTGTCATTAAAATGTGGAGTTGATGCCTCTATTATTGTACAATTACTTAGAGCAACCTCTTGATGTATTGCACCTGGTGGAATATGAAAAGCTTTTCCTGCATTAATAATTTTTGACTTTAATTTTCCGTTTCCATTATCATAATTTATTTTTAATTTTCCTTTAAGTAAATATCCACATTCGTTTTTTTTGTGGTGAAATTGAAGTCCACCTTTTTTTCCTTTTTTTATTTTAAGTATTTTTAAGGACAAAACTTTTGAGATCAAAACTAGAAGATCTTCTGATCCCCAGTTTCTTTTACCTAAGTTTTTTATTTTTGGAAATTTCACTTTAACAATTTTTTTTTTAATCATTTATTTAAAATGTTTTAAAGAAAATTTTTCATCTATAAAAATTTTCTTTTTTAATTTTTTATTTAAAATCATTTTATATTGAAATGGCTTTAAACCTTGACCAGGGGATTTAAAACTAATATCCTTTAAAGATACTACATGACCTAATTCAAGTGTTTTGTTCGCCACCATCATTTTTCTCATTTTTTCTATCGGTTTTTTTTCAGATTTCAAAAATTTTTTTTTATTGGTTCCGAGCATTTTAGGAATTCTATTTAAATTTCTGCATAACTTTCTTAAACCGTTTGGTTCTAGTGAAAAAGATTGGTCTGTTCCCTTCCAAGACCTATTTAAAGTGAAATGTTTTTCAAATACTCTGGCTCCTAACATATATGCTACTGATGCTGCATCTATGCCATTTTCATGGTCGGAAAGACCTATAATATTTTTTGGGTATTTTTTAATTAATTTTTTTATAATATTTAAATTCATATCTCCTATTTCTGCTGGATAAGACGCTGTACAGTGTAATATCATCAATTTTTTATTATATCTAATGATGTTTTTAAAAGCTCTATCAATATCTTTGTATGTACCTCCACCAGTACTTAAAAAGATTGGCTTATTTTTTTTGGCAATATATTCTTGAAGTGGAGTATTAGTTAAATCTCCTGAGGCAATTTTATAACACGGCACCTTTAATTTTTCTAAAAAGTCTACACTTTTAAAATCAAAAGGAGTTGCAAAGAAAATTATTCCAATTTTTTTTGCATATATTTTTAGTTTTCTGTATTGAGGTAATGAAAATTCTAAGAAATCTCTGTGCTTACCGTAAGTTTTAGCATAGGAATTTACATGAATGTAAGGAGTGTTGTAAAAATCATTTGTATACAAATCCTTATTGTATCTTTTTTGAAATTTCACTGCTGTTGCACCTGAGTCCTTTGCAGCTTTAATTAAAGCAAATGCCTTCTTTAAAGATCCTTGATGATTGTTTCCTATTTCAGCAATAATAAATGGATTTTTTCCAATAATATGATTATTAATCTTAATATTTTTCATATTTTTAGCTTATATAATTTTCATAAAATTAAAATAATATTTTAAATTAATTATGTAAAAACCTTATCATAAGAATGAAAAGACTCTTTTCTTAATTCATTATTGATATCAATATCAGTAAAATCTTCATTGTTTAAATTTTTAAAAATTTTTATTATATCATCAACAGAATTATATTCGTAAATAATTTTATTTAAATGATGTGGAAATCTTTTTGATAATTTCGTAGGTAAAATTAATTTGTTTTGAGTATAAAAGGCCTCTAGGCTTTTGTTTTTAAAACCATAACCTTTGTCTGAAAAAAACATACTAGCACTGCTTTTACCTAATAGTGAGTAGAACGAATTATAATTTTTTTCATTTAAAAGATTAAAACTTTTTAAAGGTTCTGAATTTAAAATTTCGTCTAATATACTCTCTCTTTTTATAAAGTTTACAATTAAATCTCTGTCTATAAAAATAAAGAAATTTTTGTATTCATTTATTTTTTTTCTTTTTAAATACTCTAAAACTCCATTTGGAACAGTACCAGTTACAATGAATTTTATTTCATCAAAGGCTTGCCCCATTTTTTCTTTAATTCTTGGTAATAAATCACCAATTTTTACAATTTGATCTACTGAAATTGGATTAGGATGACTGGAACCTGAAATAGTTATAATTTTTTCGTCTTTAATTTTATCTACATCCTTTATGTGTTTAATATACTTGCCTGATAAATAAGGTGTTGCTGTTAGAGCTTTATTTTTAGAAAGATATTTCCAATAATTTTCAGTTTCCCACTCACAATTTGTGAGAATTTTTTTTGCAAAAAGGGATGTTAATAAATCTCTAAAAAAAAATCTAATTATGTGGGATGGATAAATTATAAAAGTTACGTAAAAGATAACCAATATACCTTTGATTGAATTTTTTTTATTTTTAAAAAGTATTCCTGATAGAAAATGATTAAGGTTACATATAAAAATATGAATTCTGTGATAAAATTCAGCATTATGAGATCTATAAATAATTTTGCCAAATTTAAAAAAGAGATAAAATTGTATTAGTAAATTTGGTGAGTGCTCTATTATAATATTAGAATAATTTTTTGAATTTATATACTTAACTTTTTTTCTAACATCTGTGAAATTCATATTCATTTCAATTCTGTCTACTAGATATTTTTTTTTATCGAAATACTCTATTCTAGAATTAATATCTTTGTTACTTCCTAGATAAAAAAATTTTTTATTACTTATTTTTTTTGATGTTAAGTGAAGTATTGGTAGCATCTAACTTGCATTAAATATGAACTCTGGTTTTATTAAAGATCTATTTACTGATCTTAAAGATCCAAAAAATTTTATTCTAGCCAATAGAAAATTTTCCATTATTCTAAATGTTTTTCCTTGGTTTCTTTCGTTGAGATTTTCTACTTTAATACTTAATAAGAACTCATATATATCATCAACAAAAATATTTGGTACTTTTATTTCAACATTTACCTCATTATGATCATTAATTTTTATCCATTTAGCACTGGTCTGAGAAATAATATTTTTTCCTTTCGCTCTTATGTTTAAACCAAATTTAAAAGTAAAATCTGAAAATAATTTACTTGATAATTTAAGTTTAATTTTAAATTCTTCAAAATTATTTTTTACATGAAAACCATTTGAAACATTAGTAAAATCAATATTTAAATTGTTTAAATATTTTAAAAGATTATTAGACTCTATGATTTGTTTATTATCTTTAATAAAAAGTTCATTTATATCTTCTTGAAATTTATTTCTAGACTTACAATGGATGTTCTCTAAATCGTTAAAATCAATGAATTTGGTAAAAATGTTATTATTTAAATTTTTATATTTAAAGTCTAAAAATAAAATTTTAGATTTCGATAACTGTTCGACTTTATCAATTATTTTGTTTTCAAATGTCAAATCAGTATCTAATGCTATCTCTGACAGTATGTAGATGTCATAATTTAGATATAATGGTAAGGAATAAATAATTTTAGATATTTGACCAGTTGAATACCTTTCTAAAGGTTTTTGATCGTCAATATTAAATTCTAAAAATGTAATTAACTCATTATAATTTCTGTGAATATTCTTTATATCTAAAGTATCTTCAATAAAAAACTTTATAAAATTTTCAAATACACTTTGTTCAAAATCAAATCTTTTTTTTAATGAATAATAATTTATAATTTTGTAATCCAGGATAAATTCATTATTTTCAATATATTTTTCACCAGAAATAATTTCATAAAAGTGTCTATGTATTTTATTAAAATTTGGGTTTTTTAAGACGTTTACAACATTGGGTTTTTCTATTTTCATATTTTTAACTTTGAAATCATCATTTATACGATAATTATCTTTTAAAATACTTGAGTTAATATTTTTTATTAAAATCATAAAAATAAGATAATATTAGATATATTAAATAAAACACAATCTTTTTTATGAAAGAATTATCTTTGCAAATAAAAAATGTAAATAAATATTACGTTGAGAAAAAAGAATTAAGCTTAAAAGAAATTTTACTATTAAAGAAATTTAGAAAAAGAGAAAAAAAAACATTGGTGCTTAAAAATATAAACATAAGTTTTAAAAGTGGAAAAATATACGGTGTAATAGGTAAAAATGGTGCAGGAAAATCAACTTTGTTAAAAATAATATCAGGTGTGGAAAATATTTCTGAGGGACAAATTAAAGCTGAAAAATGCAATATTTTTCCATTACTTGAACAAGGAGATTTTTTTGAAAATGATTTAACTATCCGTGAGAATATTAATTATGCACTTTATTTTCAAAATATAACAAACAAAAAAAAAATTGATAAAATAATTAATAAAATAGTAAGATTTTTAAATATTGATGAAAAAATACTAAATCAACTTACAAAGAATATTAGTAAAAATGATTATGCAAAAATAGTATTTAGTCTTTCAATTTTTTCAAAGTCAAATGTTTTACTTATAGATGAAATATTTAATTTGATAGACTTAAATTATAAGAAAAAATTTTTTAAAATTATTAAAAGAATTAAAAGGGACAAAATTATCATTTGTGTTTCTCATGATATAGGTACACATTATGAGATCAGTGACGAAATATTGTGGATGGAAAATGGATCAATTTTTAAAAACTTAGATAAGAATGAGAATCTGAGTAAGTATTTTTTAGATGTTGCTGTTCAAAGGGGTTTTAAAAGAATGTTTTTGACAAATAAACAAAATAATGAGAAGCATTTTTTCCAATCAGATGAAAATATATTAATTAAATTTGATTTTGACGCAAATTTTTTTACAAATGAAATTTCAAATGATTTTTTTTTCGAAATGACTTTATCTACTGAAAATTTTCAGGTATGCTCTTTTAAAAAAAAAATTGGATTAAAAGAAATTTTAAATAAACACTTTTTTTTCAAAATTAATTCTTATACCCTTGCCCAAAGAAAATATTTTTTATCTTGTAAGATATTTAATGATAAAGATATTGTGATAAATAATTTTGAAACAACTTTTGAAATATTTCATATAAATAGAACTGATTTAAATACATATGACCACCTAGGGGCAATGATTTCTCCAAAATTATTTTTTTATGATAGTAGACAATAATTTTTTTAACATTAAAAATCAAATTACTTTATCTATAGATAAAATTAATTTAGTAAGTTTATTTTTTAAAAATACAATCTTATTATTAACTAGAAGAACGTTGTTGGGAAATTTGTGGTTAATTATTAAACCTGCTTTTCCATTAGCAACATTCACTATAGTTTTTGGTTTTTTTTTTGAGTTGAATAGTAGTGAGACACCTTATTTAATAATGCTCACAAGTGCTTATGTTTGTTGGGCAGTTTTTGATGATACACTCTATTGGACAACAAGGACATTTGAGGCAAATAAGAAAATTCAAAAAAAAATAAGTCTTCCTTTCCTTCTCTTACCATTAGGGTCTTCTTTTGTGGGTTTGGTAATGATGTTTGTAAGCCTGTTTTTTTTAATATCAGCATTATTTTATTACGTATTTTTTGAAAATTACTCTTTAAACTTTGGCATTTTGAACTTACTGATGTTTCTATTAAGTGTTTTAATTGTATATTTATTAGCTTTAGGAATAGGACTTTTCACCAGTATTTTAAATGCTAAATTTAGAGATACAAAATTTTCAGTCAAAATTATTTTATCAGGTATAATGTATCTTACCCCAGTAATGTATCCAATAGATAAAATTCCTGAATCATTTCAGTCTTTATATTTTTTTATAAACCCGATAGCAGCCCCTGTAATTACTAGTAAGTATTCTATTACTAATAATATGGAAAATATTCCTTACGAATATTTAATTTATAGTTTTATTATTTCACTAATATTTATTTTTATAGGTTTTTATTTTTACATGAGAAACATTAAAAATGGCTTAACAATTAATTAATGGATCAATTAGATAAAATTCTTACAGAGAATAGAAAAAAATTTAAATTTGATAAAAAAAAAAATATTCTTTTTGCAACCGGGTTTTCTGGATATAACCATGGAGCTATAATTGATAAGCTAATTTCCTCATCTCTACTCTTTAGAGGCTACAGCGTTGAATTTTTTCTATGTGATAAATTTTTATCAACATGTATGTTAACAAAAATTAAGCAAATTGATCCACAAAAACTCAGTGAAGTTAAAGAACAGCCAAGATGTGAAAATTGTTTCAAAATGGGTTTGGAGTATCTGAAAAATCTTCCAATCAAAAAAAATTATTTTTCTGAATTTGTCTCTCAAAATGAGATAAATAAAATAGAACAAATAGTAAACTCAACTAATTTAGAACATTTAAAAGATTTTAAATATAATGAAATAAATACCGGTGAAGAAGCTTTAGCTGGAGCGTTGAGGTATTTTGGAAAAGAGAAAATTGATGACGAAAAGTTCAAACTACAGATATTAAAAAAATTTCTTTATTCAGCACTTAAAACCCAAATCTCATTTCAAAATTTAGTTAATGCAAATAATTATGATGTAGTCGTATATTCTCATGGAATTTATGTACCTCATGGTATTATTAATCAAATCCTTAAAAAAAAAAATATAAGATCTGTAGTTTATATTCCTAGCTATAGAAAAAATACTTTTATATTTTCGCATAACGACACCTATCATAAAACAATGATATCTGAACCAAATGAAAAGTGGGTAACTTTAAATTTAGATAGTAAAAAAAGATCACTCATAAAAGGATACTTAGAGAGTAGAAAGACTGGGGAGAACGATTGGATATGGTTTAATAAAGATAATAATTTTGACTTCAATAAAATCTGTAACGAATTTTCTATAAATAAAAATAAAAAAATTGTTACTTTATTAACAAATGTAGTTTGGGATGCAAAACTTCATTACAAATCAAATGCTTTTGAAAGTATGTTTGATTGGATATCGGAGACCATTAATTTCTACTCAAGTAAAAAAGATACTGAATTAATTATACGTGTTCATCCAGCAGAAATAACTGGAGACGTACCCTCGAGACAAAAAGTTCAAGATGAGTTAAAAAATATCTTTAAAATATTGCCTGAAAATGTAAAGATTATTCCTCCATCATCCTCTGCTAGTACTTACACTATGTTAGAAAAGTCTAATTTAGTTTTAATTTATAACACCAAAACAGGAATAGAAGCTGCTGCTATGGGGAAAAAAGTAATAGTTGCAGGTGAAGCTTGGATTAGAAATAAAGGATTTTCGTGGGATGCAGAGTCTAAAGAGAATTACTTATCTATATTAAATTCTATAGATATGAATGAAAATTTAGATCAAGAAAAAAAAGAAAGAGCTTTGAAATATGCTTATCATGTTTTTTTTAGAAGAATGATTGAAATTTCTTCTATAAAAATAAATTATCTTAAAAATAATAAGTTTACTACAGATATAAATAATATTTCTGATTTGTTGCCAAATTCAAACTACCAACTAGATTTATTGATAGATGGAATCATAAATAAAAAAGATTTTATTAATGAAAATGAAAAAATAATTTTAAATAAAAAAAACAATAAAATTTCAATAACATTTCAAAGAATATTATTAAGTACTTTAAATTTAGTAAAAAGATTAAGATTTAAGTTTATATAAATTTTCTATTAAGGTTGCTACTTTATGGTAAGAAGTAAAATTTTTTAATTTTTCACCTTCAATTATCTTATTTATATTTTTTTTAAGATAATATTTTATAAAGTAATCATAAATCATTAATGAATTCGAGTTATAACTTTTAGATTTTATATTATCCTTTATCAAAAAAATTTCACCACTTTTTTGCCATATGTAACTTTCATCTAAACCTTTAAATTCTATTTGTAAAGGACTTGAAACAAATTCATCGCTTAAAAACCACGACATTTTAAAATTGATAATTATATTTGACTTAGTTTTTAAATTTAAATCAATACTTTTTTCTATTTTATTGTCAAAGTTATTAAATTTAATATCAATTATATTTATATCTTCATCCAATAAATAATTTAATAAATCAATTGCGTGAATTCCCCAATCAATTAATATCCCCCCACCTGAAATATCTAAATTAAGACTCCAATTATTCTTAGGCTTAAAATCTTTTATCCATTTTACTCTTATTGATTGAATTTTTTTATTTTTAATATCTTTTATAAAATTTGTATTTTTTTGATATCTTAAATTAAATCCACCAAATATTATTGGATAATTATTTGGAAATTTTTTTTTGATATATTGAAAATCATTTGAAGAAATCATTACTGGTTTTTCAACAAAAACTGGTTTATTTAATTTTAGAAACTCTTCTATTTGGTTTTTGTGATATTTGTTGGGGCTAGTGATTAATCCAAAATCAAATTGAATATTTTTTAGATATTCTAGATTGTTTATAAAATTAAATTTACGAAAAAAATCATTTTTTATTGAGTTAGGTGAATAGACTGACGCTATTTTATGACCCATTGAGAGTAATATTTTGCAGTGTTTTTCTGCTATTTTGCCAGGACCAACTACTACAAAATTGTATTTTTTTTTAAATAAATTAAACAATTAAAAATTTGAACTTTTTTTTGTTTTAAATAATCTTGAGCACTTAGAGAGAACTCCGGGGTTACCGTTTTCATCTAAAAATTTTCTCCATTTTTTTGCTTTCATGCTATTCCACAAATCTGTAATTTTTTCTTCTTTTATATTTCCAAATTTTAAATCTGGATAATCTCCACAATTAACAACATCTCCATTTGGCTGAATAGCCATTGAGTTAAAACAAACACATTTTCTCTCTTTTGGATAATAAGACGGTACTTTAAAGAACATTTCCAGTTCGTTTAAATCAGTAGGACCCAAATAACATGTCCTTGGCTGAGTAAGAAGCCAAGTTATATCCTCATGTAATTTTGTAATATTGATCTTTTGACATTCCTTGACAAATGTCTCATCAGAAAAATTACCTAGATATGACATGCAGTTAGTTTGAAATTCTTTTTCCATAATTTCAAAATAATCTATTCCCATTTTTTTGTCTGCAAACCGTGGCGCATGAAATTTTATCTCATCAATTTCAGGAAATTTATTAATATAAAATTCATAATAATCTCTCATAGTTTTGTAATTATCTGGAGTAATTGTGAAATGTATTTTTAAAAGTGGATGTTTGATTTTTCTTTTTTTCTTTTCTTCAATTAAAATTTCAAGACCATCTAATGCTTTCTGCCACGATCCTTTTAATCCTCTTATTTCATCATGCAAATCTGGGGTATAACCATCAAGTGATACTGATATCATATGTGGTGGATCATCTAAAATATGGTTAACATATTTTTTTAAAAGCAATCCATTGGTTGAATAAGAAAATTGTATTTTTTTTTTATTTAAAAAATTCGAAAGTTTAAAAATATCCTTGTAAACTAATGGTTCACCTCCAAAAAGATATGCTGTTTTCAATGGCTTTTCTAATTCATTTATTCTTTTTTCTAAAACCTCTAAATTTACTTTTGTCCAATCATCCTGACTATTTGGTGCTCCCTCAGGAGCATTAACTTGCCCACACATTTTGCATGACAATTGACATTGATAAGTTAAAGTAATTATTAAATGTTTAAGTCTATACTGATCTGTATCTAATATATTTTCTGCGTTATTAAAAATTTTATTTTTTATATAATTGATAATTTGCATTTTTAATTTTTGAATTGAAATATTTTAATATAACCACTTAAATAATCTATAAACCAATTAAATCTAAAATAATACTTTTGGTAACATTCCTCAAGAAAAGATTTAACTATAAACTTGTCTAAAATATCATGTTTGTAAACCAAATGATACTGAGTAAAATTTTCGTAATTTTTTGTTAAAATTTTATCTTTAAATTCTTTAAATACTGGAGTTGAAGGATACGGGGTCCAAATGCTGAATTGAGCATAAGTAGTATTAAGCTTAATGGCATAATTTAATGTATTTTTCATACTGTCTTTTGTATCAGATGGAAAACCAATGATATACATTGCAGATATTGCAATGTTTTTTGATTTAATTTCTTTAATTTTTTCTAATTGATCATCTCTACTTACTGTAAATCTTCCCTCTTTCTTTAAAAGTTCTGTGTCAAAATTTTCAACTCCTACTTTAACACCAATCAAACCACTTTTCTTTAGAAGGTCTAACAATTCTGAATCTAAAATTCTTAAATGTGTTTCAATAACAAATTTAAAATTAATTTTTTTCTCAATTATTTTTTTACAAAATTCTATTGTATGATTTCTGTTAATAGAAAATACAGGGTCTCTAAATATAAATGTCTTAACTTTATTAAATTTTAAGTTGTGTTCTATTTCTGATATAATATTTTCAACAGATCTTTGGTTGACTTTCCTTCCCTGTTGCAAAGGATATACGCAATATTTAAAACATGAGTATGGACATCCTCTGGTAGCAAGTATTGGTATTGAACGTCCATATCCAAACAAATTATTTATTTTATTTAAATTTGAAATCTCAGACCACTCAATTATTGGAAGATCATCTAAATTTTCTAAAAAAAATTCATCTGTTTCTTGCTTATTTATATCATTTAAAAATTCAGATTTTAAAAAATAAAACTCTGGTTGTCCTTTAACAATAATCACATTTTTCATCATGTAGTAATCAGGATTATTTGATGCAAAGGGTCCAATTACAAAAATTGGTTTATCTATTTGACTCAATTGTTTTAATTGATCCCTTTCATAATTACATGCAGCAATAGAAGATGTAAAAATTATTACTTTATAATCATTTATATTTTTAGGAATAGAATTAGAGAAACTAACATCATAATTTCTCTTTTTTAAACAAGCGTAAGTGTAAGCAGCAAACATGGGAGGCCAATCACTATTTCGTCTCATTAAATATTTTAACATTCTGGGGATAAACTTTTTACTACCAAAATCATTTCCAGTTCCATAACCACCACTCGTATCTTTTGAAATTCTATAAGAGGTTTTGGGATAGAGATCTAAAATTAAAATTTTTTCCATATATTATATTTTAAAATACACCTAATTGCAGAAAATCCATCCTTCCAAGTAATTTTTTTTCCCTCTGCATAGGATCTTCCGTTATAACTTATACCAACTTCGTAAAATTTACACTTTATGTTATTAAGTTTAGCAGTTACCTCAGGCTCAAAACCAAAACGATATTCTTCTAAATTAATTGATTTAAGCTTAGATGACTTAAAACCTTTAATGCCCGTCTCCATATCGGTAAGATTTAGATCTGTTAGTAAATTTGAAAGTAAAGTTAAAATTTTATTTCCTAAATAATGTCTAAAATACAAAACTCTTGAAACTTCTGAATGATTGAACCTAGATCCATAAACAACATCTGCATCATAATTTTCAAATACTTTAATTACTTTTGAAAAATCGGTGGGATCATATTCTAGGTCAGCATCTTGTATTAAAATCAGATCTCCAGTAGACACTTGTATTCCTTGCTTCACTGAAAAACCTTTTCCACGATTTTTGTCATTAAATAGTATTTTATAATTAATATCTTCGAATTTATATTTTTTTAAAAATTCACGTGTTCCATCAGATGAAAAATCATCAACAATAATTACTTCTTTTTCATAATTTGTTAAAAAATTTTCTACTTTTTTTAAAATTATTTCAATAGTATCAAATTCGTTATAACAAGGTATTATTATTGATATTTTTTTAATTAAATTTTTCATCAAATAACTACTTAATAGTTTTTATTAAAGATTAAAAAAACTCCTAAAAAATAAATATGGTGGTAGAATTTTATGAAGAGTTTTCTCATATTCTTTAAACTTTTTATCGTGACTTTCGTTTAAACACAAGTGAGCCTCAGTAAAATACAATAAATATTTTTTTTTACAAATTTTATCATTTGGTCCAATTTTATTTACTTTTATTTTTTTGTTAGTAATAGCAAAATTAGTGATGCGATCTATACTGAATAATACTGTTTCCCAATTAGATAAATAAATATTAATTTCGTCATTTTTATCCAGATTGGTGTAATAAAATTTTACTTGCTCTCTGAGCAAAATTTGTGTTGTAACAATTGTTGAAATATTTAAAGCTGAAACTATTAAAACATTTATTGATAAAATTATTCCAATAATAAAGCCAAGTAAATTAAAATTTTTTGAAAGTAGTGAAATCATAATGAGCAAAGGTATAATCCAAACAAATGGAAAATATCTATAGAAAATTGGATATGGAAAAATTAAAATTACCAAAAATATAATAAGACATAAAATTTCAATAAAATATTCTTCAATTTTTCTTTGTTTTAAGCTAATTTTTTTAAAAAAAATAAAAAGAATAGAACTTAAAAAGGCCAAACCAAATAATGGCCCAGCGGCTGCAATCATAGGCGTGGCAACAGCAACGTAGTATCTTAACTCATGTTTTTTTATTGTAAAAAGTCTCTCTAAATTATCAGCTCTTTTTGCTTGAAAATACTCAAAATCATCTTTTGATGCTTTAAGGAAAAGTGATTTTATAAATATAGAAATTGGATTTGTGTTGTTAACATATATATTTCTTGGGTCAGTTGGAGGAGTAAACGGGGTTACAAACTCTTTTTCAAAACAGGGTGGCAAGGGATTATTATTAATTTTTTTTTGTATTATTTCCTGATAAATAAAATTTTTGGCTGTTGGTGTATAAGAAAAAAGGAATAAAGCTGAAATAGGTAATAGCACTACTAAAACTAAAATTTTTTTTTCTTTGAATTTTTGAAACAATATAAACGAAAATACTAAAAAAAAAGTAATTGCAAAAAAGAAAAAGTTCATTTTTGGAGATGAGAATATACACACACTCATTAAAAATAAAAAAAAGTTTATCTCTTTGAATTTAATGTTGGTGTAAAGAAGAATGAAATAATAAATGGCAAAAATAAAAAAATAATAACCATATATATCTTTGTAAGCATTAAATAGTTGATTAAAAATAATTGGATTAAAAATTATTAACAAGGTAATCCAATATTTGAATTTTTTTACACCTGATATCCTTAAAATTTCTAAAATAGGGAAGATAGTAGCTAATAAAATTAATATTTTTCCTGCTTTAAAAACATCAACAGAAGTTTCATTTGTAATATTATAAAAATAATTTTCAAAAAAATGGATTGAATGTGATGCATACTGATGCGATGCACTTGGTAAAATAAAAAACTTTGTAAAATCTAAATTTCTTTCACCAATTAAAGAACCACAAAAATCATAAAATGGATTATAACCATTTGCCAAATAGTAAGAAATTTTTAATTGATAACTTAATCCATCTGGTGTTAATTCAAGAATTTTTTCAGCAAAAGTGCATGATAATAATACAAAAAATAAATAAAAAATAAAATAAATTATAATTTTAAAAAAATTAAATTTTTTAGTTGAGTAAAAAATTATTACTAAAGGTAAAATAGATATAAAAATATAAAAAAACCTGTAAAATTTAAAATTTTCAAATGTTATATTTAAGAAAAAAAAAATTGATGTTAAAAAAATAACAAAAAAAATTAAATTCAGTGTGTATAGGTGAAAGAAATTAAAGAAATTTGCAACAAAATCTTTATTAAAATTTTTGGATACTAATGCAGTATATTTAAACACTAATGAATTAAAAGTCATGACTGTATTAAATTGTTTTTAGAGATAAAATCTACAGCCTCATTATTATAGAATTTAAACCTATAAAATTTAGATTGATTTTCTATAAATTTTAATTTTTCTAAAAGTTTAGATTTATTTTCACCCTCATACAATAAAGCACCTATTATTAAAGGCTGCCAGAGATATAAATTAATTTGTTCCTCAGGTCCATGATTGTGAAAATTTTCAAAAAAATTGACTTTTAATATAGTTTCTTTACTAAGAAGCGATAAATTTTTATAATCTTTAATCGCAAGATATTTTTTAGCTGTCTGGTAAATATAACAAATATTTTTTTCTAATTCGTTTTGATTATCAGTAAATATTTTCATTTTATTAAAATAATCATAAAATAAGTAATTATTATATTGAATTTCAGATCTTTGAAAACTGTAGTCTATATTACTTTCCTCTAGGGGATCTGCTAAATTATACAATATAGCACTGTCATGACTTAAACTTGAGTTTACATCATAAAACTCATAACATTTTTGATGCTGTGATTTGAATCCAACAATTATTTTTCTTTTGTCGTTGCTTTTTAAGTTGTCAATGGATACGAAAAATTCAGGAATTGATGAGTATTTATTTGTTAAATGATTATCAAATCTTTTTAATTCTAAATGTCCTCTGGGCTTATCATATAATAAATCTAAAAGAAAATGATCCTTATCTTTTTGCAAAGTAGTTGCATAAGAAAGTCTGTGATCTTGCAATAAGAAAGTTGTAGGATTTTTAAAATCACCAAATCTCCAGATTATTTGACTGATTTGTTCTTTAGTTTGATTTTCTATTTTATTATAATGCTCAGAGCCAAGAAAACCGTTTAATGAATTAATGGTTATAATTAACGAAAAAAATAATAATCTTAATTTTTCATTTCTAAAAATCAAAAATATTAGAGTTACTACAAGCAAAGAATAAACTAGACTAGCTGGGTAAGCATATCTAGATAATCCTCCTATAAAAATAAAATTAACTTTCCTTCCGGTTAAGCTAGAGAGTAATAAAAATATTATTATAAATAATATACAAATAAATAGTGTTATAATAAGTTTTTTAAAAGAATAATTGTTTATGAAAATTCCTTTTTTATCTAATAAATAAAATAAAGAGGTTATAGTAAAGATATACAAACAAAATTTAGTACTTAAATCTAATACTGGTAAATTACTTGCTGGGTTTTCAATATAATTATTGATACCTGAAAAAAAAGTAAACAGTGGACTTAAAATTAATTTAATTAAATTCTCTTTTGAAGATAAAAATGTGGAGTACAGAAAATCAAATGGTTTGTTTAAAAAAGCACTGATATAATTTCCAATATCATAATCTGGATTAATATTAACTTTTCCAAAAAAATCATTTTCATAAAAACCTATCCATACTGCAAGAGCCAGAAAAATAACCAGGTATACTAGAGAATTGATAATGATTTTATTTAAAGAAATATCTTTGTTTGATTTAAACAAAAGATAAGTAATTCCAAAAATTCTTACAGCTTCAGCAAAAAAGACGTATGGAAAACTTGAGAGATGTACAAATATAATCAGTAAGGCACTTAATAAAACTAAACTTGCTTTTTTTATTTTAGATTGAATTTTTATGGCTTTGAAAGATGTATAGAGAGAAATTAAAAAAATTAATAAATAAAAAGTTTTCGGAAAAAAAGTTATTTTAGTATTTACAACATCATGTGCTCCATATGTTAAATAAAAAATTACAACTAAAAATAAGAATTTTTTATTTTCAAAAAAGAATTGTAAAATTTTATAAAATGTAAAAGTTGAGAGTAAATGGATTATCAAAAATGTTAATGTATAAAGACTGTAATTATATTGAAACAAGTAATATATCGACGCCCAAACATATCTCTCTAACCATCTCGGGCTCCAATTATGATCTTTAAAAAATTCTAAATATCCAACCTGCTCTATTTTAAAAATAACATCTTTGTCATCCCAAATAAATAATTGAACCGAAAAATAATTAAAATATGTAACTATAAATAAGTAAACAATTACAAAAAGATAAATTAACTTATTTGAATTATTATATATAAAGCTTTTCAAATTGTTGAAGTTACTCATAAAATCAAATTTATCGATTTTTTGTAATTTTAAAAATAAATCTTTTTTACTTTTGAAAATTAAGGTCAGTTAACTTACCAGTATTTTCAAGTTCTTTATTAATTATAAAAAGTTTTCTATCGCACATACACTTATTTTTTACCATTAATTTAAAGTCTCTCTCAACAACATCTCTATCGTAGGAATAATAGAGGTCCCAAAAATTATTATCTTTCAAATTTCCAAGTGCTTGGGAATGAAAATCTGGTGATGAAGATTCTGAACAATGATATAAATATCCATCTAAACCAATTGCAGGATGAGCAAATCTTGCATAACACGGAATGGCTCTTAACTGGTTGATTTCATATTTTGTGTCTGGATCAACAATTGAAACAAAAGTATTTAATATTTTTTTTTTATCTATTAGTTCTTCAACTTTTTTAATTAAACTTTGTCTATCCTCAATAAATATATTTCCTTTTTGATTATAATCATAATTTCTTGGTACTTGAGGAAAAGAAAACCTTAATGTATCAACTCCTAAATTACTGAGATCATCAATACTTTTTGATATTTCTGAAATGCTAGAATTATACGTTGTTAATAAATATGTTGTATTAACATCTACTTTTGAATTTTTTCTACTTTGTATACTTTCAATATTCTTATAAATTTTGCTAAGCACATCAACTTTAGTTGTTATGCCATGAGTTAAGTTATAACTCTCTTTTGCGCCCGCATCTACACTAATAGACACATAAGATTTGTCTCTGATATTTTTATCAGATACAATTTCTAAAAATTTTTTTGATATTTTTAATAACTTTGTATGCATTCCAGTTATAAAATTATGCTTAACTGAAGTTTCAAAAAGTTGGTCAAAATGTTCGTAATTTAATGGATCTGTAGCATAACCAGCAAGGATCAACTTTTCTATTCTCCCATTTGGTCCGGATGCAACTTCTTTTATAATTTCCTTGTATCTCTCAACAGATAATCTGTCTCCAGAATTTTTAGCACTCCCTCCATAACAGTAGGGGCAACTCATCCAGCATAAAGCTTTGCCTTTTTCTCTCCCAGGCTGAATTTCTATTTGATAAGGAACACAAGTATAATTGAGAATTTTTTTTGCAAATTGATCGTACTTTATAAACTGGGCACTGTAAGTTGCTCTTTCTTTAACTGTACTCATTATCTAATATTTATTTTTAACTATAAAATGTTTTTTTTTAATATTTAAATAAGCTAACCTTTTATTAGAAAATATAAATAATAAAATAAAAATAAGTGAAATTAGAGAAGATAATATTGATAAATATATTAAATTGAAAATGAATATAATCGTTAAAATCAAAAAAAATAAAAATAAATTTAAAAAAATTTTAGATATAGAGATCTTGGAGTAATATAAAATTGTGTCTATAGCTAACAAAGTACTTGTTAAAAAATTAAATTTTGTTTTACCTATTTTTCTATTGTTACCTATATAAAACACACTTTCATATTTTTTTATAAAATTGTTCATACGAATTCTTATAAAAACAAATGTAGGTAAATTATAAAAAAATTTTTTGTTAATATCTTTTGTAATTAGTCTAAAGTCAGCATGATTTGCAATGATTGGAATTTTAATCAAATTCATAAATTTATAATAAAATTTAGAAAAAAAATTTTTAATAAATTTATCATGCCTTTTTTTATAAATTCCTAAAACTGGTTTATTTGTTAGATTGTGTTTTTCAATTAACTGAATAATCTTATTTGGATCTTCATGCATATCAGCCGACACAGTAATGATTAAATCCTTTTCTGCATGGAACATTCCTGCTAGATAAGAAGATGTATATCCAAAGTTTTTTTTTAAATTAATTATCTTTAAAGGGAATTTTTTTCTCTCTTCTAATATTACTGATAATGTATTATCTGTAGACCCATTATTTACTATTAAGATATTAAAAGATGTAATTTTTTTTTCTTCTTTTAATTTTTTTAAAATTTTATAATACTTCTTGATAGTAATACTTATGATCCCTTCCTCATTATGACAAGGAATAACTAAAGATACGCTTTTAGTCTTTCTACTTTTTTTTTTCATTTAGAATTATTAAGTCTTTATTATAATTTATTTGAAAATAAGAGTTATCATCATAAATAAAGTATAATTTGTTTTTTTTAGCAGCCAAATTAAATAAACCTATTTCAAAATTATCCTTAATTTTTGATAAATTTTGTAATAGAAAATTTTTATCAATAGAACAAACACCTGAATAAAAATATTGCAAATTATTATTAAGATCTACAAATTTTTTAAATTGTTGATTTTTATAATTAAAGGATATTTTATTATTTTTCCGAATTACAAACCCATAGTCTAATCTTAGTTTTGTGCAAATTAAATTGATAAAAAACTTTTTTTGTAACTTAGAATTGATTAATTTTTTTAGATTAAATTTATAGAATGAGTCACCATTTAAAATTATAATATTTCTTATATCATCGTTTATAAACTTTATACTCTTTTTAATTCTATTGGTGATGTTTGTGTTAACGCCTGCATCAAAATATTTTAAATTTTTATTTTTAAAACTATTTTTCAAAAATTTTTTTATACTATTTCCTTTAAAACCAAGAGGTATTACTACATCCTGAATTTTATGTTTTTCTAAATGTTTAATAATATGAAAAATTAATGGCTTATTTTTATATTTTAAAAGAGTTTTATTTGTTTTTGATCCCAAACTACCTAATCTTGTCCCTTTTCCTCCACAAAGAATTATAGCAGCAGTTTTATGTTGGTTTTTAAGCATAAAATATTTCACAACAATTTTTAAAGTTTTTTATGATTTTTTGCTTTTCAAGCTTTTTGTTATAAACTCTACTTTTTTTTAAAATTTCTTTGACACTCTCAGTTAGTGGATTTTTTATATCAATTTTTTTATTTAATTTATTGGAAAATAAATAAGTAAATACTTTATTTTTTTTTTCAATCATTTTTCTCTCTACCAAATATCCATCTAAACCAAACTTTAAAAGTTTTTTTTTACAATTTTGTTTTAATTCAATAGAGCAAAAACAGTTATCAACATAAAATTTAATTTTACAATTATTCTTATTTATTTTTTTTTTTATAGAATGAATACTTTTATATTTTATTAGGTTATCTAAAATACTAAATAAGTGTGGCACTAAATCATCAATGATTTGGTCATACACGTGGTGTCCAGTCGTGTGATAAAAAAAATCAAATTTTTTGAGAGAAAATTTCTTGTTTTTAAACAGCTTAAGATATTTTTTTGCATAATACTCATTTATTAAATTATAATAAATTTTATTATTATAATTAAAAAGATCATTTAATTTTTTTAAATTTCTTTTTTTACTTACTTTTCTATTTAAGCTAATAATAGGCTTTTCAATAATGACATCTCTATTATTATCTAGAGTTTTTTTTATGTGATTATAATGAAATATGCTGAGGGAACATATTAGAACGGTATCAAATTTATCTTTAAAAAACCTTTTGAAAGTTCTGGCTGCTTTTACTTTTAAATTATATTTTTTATTGAGATCTTGAGCTTTTTTTAACGAAGTTTTGTAAGTAGAATTTTTTAAAATAATAGGATTAATCTTTAGGTTTACAAAATCTCTTAAATAAAACTCACCTAACCTGCCAAGCCCTATAATTCCTAAATTTTTCATAACGTTTCAAAATATACTTTTAATAAAGATAATAAAGACTAATATATCTTTGTGACTGAAAGCTTTATTATAAATAATAATAAAAAATTTTGGATTTTATCTACAATCTTAACAATTTTACTTATATTACCAGTAGTATTTTTTGGCATAAAAGATCAAGAGGCATATCAATTGCATTATTTTTCTTTAGGATTTCACTTAAGCAGTATAAAAAATTTTTTTATTGATTATGTTGATTTTTATGGACCAGGGACTTATTTACCTACTTTAGGTGAGGACAAGCTAAGTGTATCAAATATTTTCTTTTTAAATACAAAACTTTATTTTTTCATAAAGTTTTTCTTTTATATAACCTTTCAGGTTTTTTTTTTAAAAAAAATATTTGATTTTTATAAAATAGATAACAAAATATTTGTACTTTACTTTATATTTTCAATAAGTAATTTTAATTATGTTTATAGTGATGATTGGCACACTTTATTTTCTTACTCGTTAATTTTCCCAATATTCTACTATTTATTATTGTTCTATAAATTTAGAAAAAAAATAGATTTTTTCTTTTTGATTTTTTTTTCATCTTATCAATTTGCTAATGGTCATTTTGGCAATATAGGGTTACATTATACTCTTTTTTTGATTTTTGTTCTTTTACAAAGAGACTTTTTCTTCATTAAAAAAAAATACTTTTATCTTGGCTTAATTATATTCATAATAATTTGCTTTAATAGATCATATAACATTATATTTCGATTTTTAGAATTTCCAGAAGGACTTGAGACAGTCACCCAATCGGGATATTCAATTACTGATATTTTTTTTACACAAATTAATTCTATATTTAATTTTAATCTTATGAACCGATCTCCATTCTATGGAATTATTAATTATGTTGTTCTTATTTATTCTTTTAAAATTCTAATTAACAGAAAATCTCATGAAATTCTTTACTTAAATATTTATTATATTTTTTTATTTACAATATGTTTTTTACCAATTTTAGAAAATTTTTTCTATATATCAGCTAGCTGGCAATCTAGAGATATAATGAATTTAGTTTCAATTATTTTGATTGGTTTAATATTTAAAGACATAAATAATCCAAAACTTAAATTTTATACACATATAATTACACTTTTTTTTATATTAATAATTTTTATAAAAAATAATCTGACTTATGTTGATTTTAAAAAATTTAATTTTATTTCAAAAAAAGTTGAAGACCCAGTTTTAATCAAATCTTTTGAAAACATTAGCAAAACAATAGACAATAAAAGTATATATAAAGTTTATTTATCTCCCGAGTTTGACAATAATATTAGAGGAGGTTTTAAAAGATATGGAATTTATGCAGTTACGGATTTAATTAAATACCGTCTTTTTCCTTTAAATGGTTGGTTTAAATATTCTAGCAAAGATAATATCTGGCCATCTAAAAGTCAAATGCATGGGTTTATAAGTTCAGACTATAAATCATTTAATGATGACAATTTTTTAAATTTTTTTTTAGTAAATAAAATAATTTATTTCAAGAGTGAGGCTGATAAAGTTACTATTAATCGTGAAATAATTGATGAAATATATTTAAATCATATTAATAGAACTATTATAATTGCCAAAAGATTACACACACCATTAGAATTTTTTAATACCAAAATAACATGTAAAAAAAATTCTGTAACTTGTATTTTAAATAAAAACTATTTTGAAAAAAATCCTAATATAATATTCAATAGAATTGGTTTAAATAAAATTGAAATCTTAAACAAAAATAATCAAAAAACTAATTTTATATTTCCTTTTACTGACGCTGATAATTGGAAAGTTTACAAAAATAATAATTTGATTGATAAAGATTTTAAAAAAGTATTTAAATTTAAATTTTTAGAATTGAGTCCAAATACAAAGTATCATTTGGAATATGTAAATTTGGTTAATTTTTACAGTAATATTGTGACAATGTTTGGTCAATTAATTCTGTTTTTATTTGTTATTTTTTTATATTTATATAACAATGAAAAAAATCTTAATTAAATAACAATGAGACTTGATAATTACAATTACATGAAAAATCTAACTGATTGGGTAGATGAAAAAGATATATTTAATAAAGATTTCGTTTGGCCAAGACAAATGGAAATTCATTTACCGTCTAATAAAGAAATAGCTTGTGATTTTCACTGTTTTTATTGTCAAGGTAGCAAGTTGGATATGGCGCTTGGCATGGATGAGAAAAAGGCACTAAAATTGATGGAAGAAATAGGCCCTGGAACGTTTGAATATTATGTTTATGGAGGTGCTTATACTGAACCATTGCTTAATTCTTATTTTATGGATTTCATGAGATTAACTAAAAAATTAAAAGCTCATTTTGGAATTCATTCGAACGGATCTCAATTAAAAAAACTTCAAGAAAAAAATGGTTTCTGCACAGAACTAGTAAGTTTAATGGAGAGTAAATTTGATTATTATTCTTGCAGTCTTGATGCTGGTTCTCCTGAAAGTCACATGAAAACAAAAAATATTAAATACGATGCATGGACAGATATTATTGAAGGATTAAAAATTCTAGTTAACGAAAGAGAAAAACAAAAATCAAAAGGATCTATAAGAGTAGCTTACCTATTAAACAAATGGAATTCTAGTGTTGAAGAATTAACAAAATTTATAGATCTTATGAAAGAAATTAAAGTTGACTCTTTAAGATTTTCTATTCCATATGCGCAATATGGAAATGATGTTGCCAAAGTTCAAAATTACAAGCAAAAAGTTGAAAACAAGGAACACGAAAAATTCAAAAAATTGCTACAACCCTATATGTCTAAAAGTAAAGATGAAAAACCATTTATTTTTTATTTCGCACCTGTAAATCAAGATATAGATAGGATGTTGGACGAAAACTATAAACAATGTGCTTATACATATTATCAAACAACAATGGGATCTAGTGGACATATTTATAGATGTTCAAGCATTGCAACTCCTTCTTTTGATTATGGTATTCTTGGAAAACAGCCTGAAACTGTATCAGAGTTAAAAGAAATGATAAAAGTATCTCAAGATAAAAATTTTCACTGTCATACTTGTATAAACTCGACCGCAAGATGTAATAGAATGGCATTAGAAATTAACACAGAATGGAATGCTTACAATAAAAAAAATAATTATACTGCTAAAACAGATGACACCCTTGCTGTAGGGCCAAAAAATAAAAGAGATGAAATTAAACATGTCTATAAAGATACTGAAAAAAGATGGAACAAAAAAATTTATGCTGAAGATAAATTAAAAATAAATCAAGATAACATTGCAATAAAACCCAAATCTTTTGAAATTTACAAAAATATAAGTCAAAAAAAATCAAGTAAATAATTATAATAATTTGAAAAATAAAATTGCACTAATTGGATTTGGATATTGGGGCAAAATTTATTACAAATATTTAAAAAATAATAATAAAATAATTGTTTTCACCAGATCAAAAATTAAAAATGTTACAAATCTGCATAATTGCGAATTTACAAATAAAATTTCAAAAATTTTAAAAGATAAAGATATTAAAAAAGTATTCGTAATTACTCCAATCAATACTCATTTTCAAATTTCTAAGAAATTTTTAAATGCAAATAAAAAAGTATTATGTGAAAAACCCCTGATTTTAAAACAAACTGAGTCAAATTTAATAGAAAAAAAATTTAATAACCAAATTTTTGTCTCTTATCCTTACACATATTCTCGAATTCTAAAAAAAGTTAAAAATATTATCAGGAAACATAAACTTGGAATTCCTAAATTTATTTATGTTAATTTTTCTCAAGCTGGTAGATTTAACAAAAATTCTGTTTACCAGTTGCTTGGGCCTCATGTATTATCAATTATCTCCAAATTTTTTAATTTAGATAATTACTTAATAGTTAAAAAAAAAACAAATATGTTTTCATATAAAAATGAAACTGGAATTTATGAAATTTCAAAAAATAAAAAAGTATTTTCTGAAATCATTATATCTACAAATTATCTATTTGATAAAAAAAAAGAAATTATACTTTTTTTTGAAGACGCAAACATAATTTGTGATTTAGCAAAAAACAAGAAAAATATAATTTTAAAAAAATATTCAAGAAAAAAAATTAAAACATATGACTATGCAAATATAAAATATGAAAAAATATTTTCAGTTGAAGATAAAGATAACATTAAATTAGTTATTAACAACTTTTTGAAAGATAAAATCATCTTTAAAAATAACATGAAACTTACAAAATTAATTAATAGTAAAATTTAAAGTTTAATTAAAAATTTAAAAAAACTATTATGATTAAAATTTCAGTATTACTGCCTGCTTTTAATGAGGCTAAAAATTTAAAAAAACTTATACCATCTATTTTCAAAAATTTAAAAAAGAATAAAAAAATCAACTCATTTGAAATAATTGTAATTAATGACTCATCCACAGATGGAACTGAAAATTTAATTAAAAATTTAAATAAAAAAAATAAATATATTAAATCTATAAATCTTAAAAAAAATATAGGTAAAGCATATGCAATTGATTATGGAATAAAATACTCAAAAAAAAAACATAATTGGATATGCATAATTGATGCCGATAACCAATACAATCCGATTTATATAAACAAAATTATAAATTTTATTAAAAAAGATTCTCTCTATATAAATACCAAACGCGAAAATAGAAAATCTAGTTTTATTGAGAATTTTGGGTCTAAATTTTTAAATAAGATAATTCACTCTTTTCTCGTAAAAAAAAAATTTGATTACTTTTCTGGATTAAAATTATTTAAAAAATCAATATATGAAAAATTAAATTATAGAGGATTGGTAAGATTTTTAATTTTCTATTGTATTGAAAAAAATATTAATATAGAGGAATTATCTATAACTCATTCTCAAAGACTGTATGGTTATTCAAAATATACTTTTATTAAAAAATTTTATTTATTCATACAAGATATTTTAACTATTTTAACATTCATAAAAACTACACCATCAATTTTGATAAAATTTAAAAAGAAATTTTTAGATAAAATTTTCTTATTGTTGTCTCTTATTTGCATTTTAAATTTTTCAAATTTTAATGCTGTTTTCTTTATTACTTTTATTCTCATAATTTCTTATCTTATTACAAGATATACAACCCTAAAGTTTATAGAACGTAAAAATTTGAAATATGTAAAAAAAAACAGTGTAAAGAACTTTATTGGTTTCAATTAAAAAGTCTTTTATACAGTTGACTATTAGCTTTTTTATCAATTTTTATTGATTTTTTAATTTTAATTAAACTTCTTTTATCAAAAATATATCTTGCAAAAAAAGAGTCTTGAGCGAGATAAATTTTTACTTTATTTTTTTTAAGTAAATTTAATAGCTTTTTTAAAAAGGTTTTTTTTTTATAAATAAAATCTTTAGACCACTGAAGAGTTAGATCGTAACCATTGTCTGAAAAAAAATGTTCAGAATTTTCAAATTTATGTTTCTTAATACCCATCCACCAAGACTCACAATAATAATATTTACACAAAGTATTTAAATTTTTATAAAATTTTTTGAAATTTTTTTCTTTTACTAAAACTTGAATATTTATTTTACCACCGTTAAACAGTTTTTTTTCATAAGGAAGTAAATTCTCTTGAGGATAATAAAAATCTAAAAAATTTTGTTTTTTTTCGTTTTGTGAGGAAAAAAAATATAAAAACTTATTAAATATTCTTATAAAATATCTTGAAATAAAAATTTTTCTAAATAAGAAATAAATAAATTTTCTTAAGTTGCTTAATTCTTTTTTATAAATAGAATAATCATTTAATTTATGTGATTTCAGCCACTTTGATGCTTTAAAAATACCTCTACCATTATCACTATAATGATCTACCCAAGCACCCATATAATCAAATTTTTTATTTATGAAATAATTAAAATGCGAAACCATAGTGTTTATATTGTCAAATTTTTTTGTTACAGTTAACAGTTGATTGCTCAAAATTTTTTCTACTTTTAATCTAGCCTCTAAAATAATTCCATTAATTCCATGAGTTCCAGTATATATTGATATGTCTTTTTTTTTTTTAATTCTAACTATTTTATTTTTTAAATTCAAAACCTTTAAAGAAATAATATTATTTGAAAAAGTTCCATTTTTAAAAGCATCTTTGCCATGAACATTACACGATATGCAGCCACCAATTGTAGCACTATAAGTGCCTGGTAATGATTGGATTATAAAATTTTTTTGAAGTAAAAAATTTAATAAATCTCTCAAAATAACACCACTTTGCACATCTATAAATTTTTTTTTAATATCAAATTTAATAATTTTATTAAAATTTTTTGTTGATATAGATCGTCTACTCTTATCAAAAATGCAATCTCCATAGGAATTATTGCCTCCTAGTGGAATAATATGATTATTTTTATATAAGGAAGACAATTCATTAATATTTTTTGGCTCATATACTTTAGTCTCCTTAAATATTGTCTCACTCCAATTTGATAAATTTATTTTATAACTTTTCATTATTTCTTATCAAAAAATTATCTAAAATCTTAAGGTTCCATAATTCTAACCTGTTGTCTTTAAAAAATTTACTTTGTTCATCTAAAAATTTATCAATTTCAAAATCAACATTTTTTATATTATTTAATTTGAATTCTAATTTTTTAGATTGTATCATTTTGGATAATGGTGTTGTTAAACCAATTTTTTTTCTATTAACAAATTTACTTGGAAATATTTTTAATGCTAATTTCTTTAGGATATATTTATTTGTTCCATTTCGAAATTTAAATTCATGAGGTATTTGCCTAATTATATCAACTACTTCATTGTCTAAAAATGGAGATCTAATTTCCAAAGAATTGTACATACCTATTCTGTCAGTTTTTCTTAAAGTTTGAGATTTAAGAAAAAAATTAACATAAAAATACAAAGTCTTATCGATCACACTCTCTTTTTTATTTTTTTTCCACTCATTTATTATTTCTTCATATATATCATCATTTTTATAGTCCTTTTTTAACATTTTATTTATTAGATTTAAATTAAGTGGACTTAACCAAACAGGATTAGCCAAAGACAAATCGTTTGTTGGTGCTTTAAAAAATCTATCGATAAGAAATTTCATACTCTGATTTTTATGAAAGGAAGGAAAAAATTTAATTAATTTAGAAAAAAATTTTAAAATACTGTAAACGTTATATTTATTCATTTTCTCATAATAACTTATTGCCTTAAAAGTATTGTAACCGGCTAGAAGTTCATCGCTGCCATCACCACCTAAAACAACTTTTACTTTTTTTGAAGCCTCTTTACATAATGCGTAATAAGATATTAGAGAGCTGTCACTTAATAGCTCTTTGTTACTATTTTGAAAATTTTTATATAAATTTTGAGAGTTTTCTAGTTTAAAATCTAAATCATAATGGTCAGTATTTAAAATATTTTTTTGAAAAAAATCGATATATTTTCTCTCATTAATTTCTTTATCCTCGAAATTGATTGAAAAGGTTTTAAGGTCTTTTCTTTCTTTTCCTGCAAAATAAGTAATTATTGATGAATCTAGCCCTCCACTTAAAAAAGTTCCAACTTCAGTATCTGCATTCAGTCTAATTTTAACAGAATTTTCTAGCGCACTATACAAACTGTCTATCCAATATTTTTCAGATTTTTGATAGTCTGGTTTAATTTGAAATTTCCAATACCTCTGAAAATTTGGTATCATTTTTTTAATATTTAATTCAATATTAAATCCTGGTTTAAGAGAAAAAATATTTTCATAAGGTGTAAGGTTTTCTGGTACAAAACCTAAAGCACAGTACTTAGCGATATTTTTAAAATTTAGCTTTACATTTGATAATATTTTCTTGATAACCCATTCTTCTGAAGAAAAAATAAAAAACTCCTCAGAAAAATAGTAAAATAAAGGTTTTTCCCCAAAACGATCTCTGCTAACAAATATTTTATCATTATTCTTGTCATAAATTATAAATGCCCACATGCCGTTAAGTTTTTCAGTAATTTTAAATCCATAATTTTGATATCCCTTTAAAATAACCTCTGTATCTGAGGAAGTATTAAACCTTACACCATTACTTTTTAACTCATCCCTTAGGCTATTATGGTTATATATTTCTCCATTAAAAATTATTACTGAGTTATCATCAGATCTCATTGGTTGGGATCCATTTTTATGATCTAATATTGATAATCTATTATGAATAAATATTATTTTTTTATTTTGTTCATTACTTTCATTAATCACTTTTGTTTCATCAGGGCCTCTGTAAAATAACTCATTTTGAAAAGATAATATTTTCTTTTCAAT
>CACHWJ010000008.1 GCA_902583635.1 uncultured Pelagibacteraceae bacterium
CAATAAGCCTCTTGAAAAATATAATTAGCCTTTATTTATAATTTTTTTTTGTATTTGTTATAGAAATAATATTTATTATTACTTATGAAATTAAAAAATAAAGTTGCAATTGTTACCGGCGGGGGAAAAGGTATAGGAGAAGAAATTTGTTTAGGACTTGTAAAAGAAGGAGCTAAAATTGTTGTTGCAGATTTAGATAAAAAAAGTTCCTCAAATGTCATTAAAACTATAATTCAAAATGGTGGTGATGCAATTTATGTAGAAACAAATGTTTCAAATGAGCAGAGTGTTAAAAATTTAATATCAGAAACTCTTAAACAATTTAAGCAAATAGATATATTAATTAATAATGCTGGCATAAGGCATGTTAAGAAACTTGAAGATCATAGTTTAAACGATTGGAATGATATGATTTCTGTAAATCTAACTGGCCCATATATTTGTTGCCAAGCAGTAATTCCTCAAATGAAAAAAAATGGTAAAGGTAAAATTATAAACTTTGGTTCTATTGCTAGCTTTATGGGAAGACCTGATCGTGTAGGTTATGTTGCAGCGAAAAGTGGAATATTAGGATTGACCAGAGCTTTAGCAATTGATTTGAAGGGAACTAATATAAACGTTAATACAATTTGCCCCGGCCTTATATCTACTCCGTTCAATAAAAAATATGCTGAAGATCCAACCCATGGTGAAAAATGGGGAAAAGAAACAATAGTTGGAAGATGGGGACGACCATCCGACATAGTTGGTGCAGCAGTTTTTTTATCTTCAAGTGAGTCTGATTTTATTAATGGATCAGAGATTAAAATAGACGGCGGTTGGTTAGCAGCTAAAACTAGGGAAGGCGAAATATAATTGTGAGTGATTTTTTAAGTAATTTTGAAAAAGCAAATAAAAATGCAAAAAGATTATCAAATAAAATTTTAATTGATGGTAAATTAATTTCTCCGTCAACAGATAGCAAGATTAAGGTGATAAACCCCAGTACAGGAGAAGGTATTGGTAATGCCCCTAAATGTAATAAAGTTGATGTTGATCATGCAGTAAAATCTTCTCTGAGTGCTTTTAAAGAATGGAAAAAAATTCCTGCACGAGAAAGAGGAAGATTGGTAGAGCAGGGTGCTAGAAAACTTGAAGAAAGAAGAGATGAGATTGAAACTTTACTTGCGTTGGACACTGGGAATGCTTTAAGAACACAAGCCAAACCTGAAACAGCAGCATCAATAGAACTAACTAGAATGTTTGCTGGTTTATCAGGAGAAATAAAAGGTGAAAATTATCCTCCTAATATCTCAAATACTTTGCATTTTACAACAAGAGACCCCATAGGTGTAGTATGCGCTATTGTCCCGTGGAATGCTCCTTTATTTTTAACTGTTGCAAAGATAGCTCCAGCAATTGTTGCAGGTAACACTGTCGTTTTGAAAACTGCTGAACAAGCACCTTTCTGTGCTTTGTTATTAGCTGAAATTTTTCAGCAGGAGCTTCCTCCAGGAGTTTTAAATGTCATTTCTGGATATGGAGAAGAGTGTGGAGAGCCATTGTTGTCTCATCCTGATGTAAGAAAAATTACCTTCACTGGTTCATTTAGTGTTGGAAAAATTATTGCTCAAAAAGCTGCTCCTAAACTTTGTCCTGTAACTTTAGAACTAGGGGGAAAAAATCCTAATATAATTATGAGTGATGCAGATCTTGAAATTGCAATACCTGGTGTGATTGATGGTATGAGATACACAAGACAAGGACAAGCATGTACTGCCGGATCTAGGGTTTACATACAGGAAAAAATTTATGACAAAGTTTTAGAGGGCGTAGTTAATAAGTTAAAAAAACTTAAAATGGGAAATGCTTTAGATGAAAAATCAGATATAGGAGCAATTATTTCAGAAGAACAATTAAATCGAACTTTACATTATATGAAAATTGCTAAGGAGAATTCATCAACCAAAGTTTTACATGGAGGCAATCAAAAAAAGGGTGGTGACCATAAAGAAGGTTTCTTTTACGAACCAACCTTGCTTTCTGGTGTTCCAGTAGAATCACCTGTATGCCAAGAAGAAATATTTGGTCCGGTTGCTTGCGCTATTCCATTTAAGTCATTTGACGAGGTATTAAAAAGTGCAAACAATACTCCCTTTGGATTATCAGCAGTTTTATGGACACAAAATTTGTCAAGAGCCCTTCAATTTGTTGAAGAAATTGAAGCAGGTTTTGTTCAAGTAAATCAATGTGTAGCTCCAAGAGCAAATGTATCTTATGGTGGATTAAAAATGAGTGGTCTAGGTAAAGAATATGCATTTGATAGTATGATAAATCATTTCACTCAAAGCAAAACTGTATTAATTAATAGAGGTAATTCAAATATAGATGAGTAGGCATATAGCATTCATTGGAGTTGGAAATATGGGTAATCCTATGGCTCAACAATTAGTCAATGCAGGAAAGCAAGTTAAAGTTTTTGATGTTTCAGAACAAGCAATTAAAATTGCAAAAGAAACTGGATTGAATGTTGTAAATTCTTTGGATGAACTTTTATCAAATTCATCAGCAGTAATATCTATGCTGCCTGAAGGAAAACATGTTCAAGAACTTTATCTTGGTGAAAATGGAATTTTAAAAAAAATTTCTCAAGATAGTTTAATTATTGAATGTTCAACTATTGATATTGAAACTTCCTTAAAGATAGGAGATTACGCAAAATCTTTAGGTATTAAGATGATTGATGCTCCTGTTACTGGTGGAGTGATGGGAGCTAGAGTTGGTAAGTTAAATTTTTTAGTTGGTGGTAGCCAGGAAGCTGTAAAATTAGCCACACCACTCTTAGAGATTATGGGACAAAAAATACTTCATGCAGGCGAGCAAGGAAGTGGAGTGGGAGTAAAAATATGTAATAACATGTCACTTGGAATATCAATGATAGCAGCATCTGAAACCTTAATGTTAGCGAAGAGACTTAAAATGGATATAAAAAAAGTTCATCAAATTGTAAAAGAAGCATCTGGTAACAACTGGGCATTAACGAATTATACTCCCATACCTGGTTTAACAGATGGAGTACCATCAAATAATAAATATAGGCCAGGATTTACAGCAGCAATGATGAAAAAAGATTTAAAATTAGCAAATGATGCTGCTGATGCAGTTAATGCAAATACACCTTTAGGAAAAGCTGCTTTAAAAATATTTTCAGACTTTTGTGAAGAAGGTGATGCAGATACTGATTATTCAGGTATATCCAAAAAAATTGGTGGTGATACTTGGGATTATCCTTTTGACCCAAAAGGCAAAGACTAAATTATAATTAGTATTTGAACTTAAGGTACATTAAATACAAGAACATTATAAACTCTTTACTTTTTAATTTCAATGAGGTTTACTTAAGGCTTATTAAGTCTTAATAAACAAAAAAAAAGAGAGGGAAATAAATGAAAAAAATCACTTCAATGATTTTAGCTTTAGTTTTTGCGGTTTCTTTAATAGGCACTGCTTCAGCTAAAACTTTAAAAATCCAACTTACTTTTCCTAAAACTTCTTATGATGGTCAAATCGTAAAGATGTGGACTGATAGAGTTACACAATTAACTAGAGGCGAGTTAAAATTTGAACTTTTATCAAAAGGCGAAGTTGTTGGTATGAAAGAAACTTTAGAAGCTGTTGACAAAGGTTTAGTTGATGGTGGTGCTGCATGGACACACTACTGGTCTAACTATCACCCAGCTGCTATGTTATTCGGATCACCTGTTGCAGGTGGTGGAATAGGATTATCAACTAAATCATGGTTAGCATGGTATTTTGATAATGGTGGAAAAGAGTTATACGATAGACTTTGGAATGAAATGGGAATGAATGTTAAAGGTTTCGTGATGGCATCATCAGGACCTGAGGCATTAGGTTGGTTTAAAGAACCAATTAAAAATATGGATGACTTCAGAAAATATAGATTTAGAACTCCTCCAGGAATTCCAGGACAAACATACAAAGATATCGGAATTGCATCAGTATCTTTATCAGGTGGTGATATATTACCAGCACTTGAAAAAGGAACAATTGATGCTGCTGAATGGTGTTGTCCAAAACCAGACTCAGTTTTTGGTTTCCAAAAAGTTCTCAAAAACTATTACCTACAAGGTTTACACCAAAACGTAGTTAATGGTGATATTTACATAAATGGTGATGTTTATAATTCTCTAACTGATCATCAAAAATATGCAATGGAAGTTGCATCTGAAGCGATGATTACTAGAAACATTACTAATAGAGCTGTAGAAAATGGAAAAGCATTAATTGATCTTACTGAAAATCACGGTGTTAAATTATGGGATACACCAGCTGATTATTTCACTGAGTACATGAATGCTGCTCAAGCAACTCTTAAAAAGAACGCTGCAGAAAATGCTTTCTTTAAAGAAGTTTATGAGCACATGACTGCACATGCGAAAATTGTAGTACCTTTTATTGCACAAATGGAAACATCTGATGCATCAATTGGATCTGCTTTTGCAAAACAACAGTAAAACTTAATTTAAAAACGGGGATAAATATTATTTATTCCCGTTTTTTTAATAATCAAATTTATTAAATTGCTCAATGGTTGATAAAAAGTCACAAGAAAATGTAAGTAAAAATTTGGACATAACTGATGAGCTTATAGCTGAACGTCGAACAAGCACAAAAATGCCAAAGGATATGGATCCTTGGATGGCAAAAACAATAGAACTAATTGATAGAAATATGCTCCTTACTGGCAAAATTGTTTGCTGGATCACAATTCCTTTAATATTTGCTATGGTATATGAGGTTATTGGAAGACATTTCTTTAATCGTCCAACCCTATGGTCTTTTGATATTAGCAGGATGTTAGCTGGCGCTTTATTTATGTTAGGTGCTGCATACACTTTATCGAAAGGAATACACATAAGAGCAGATTTTTTATATCGAAATTGGAAAGTGAGAAATCAGGCAAAAGTTGATTTATTTTTGTATTTATTATTTTTCTTCCCAGGTTTCTTAGTATTTTTCTGGGTAAGCTTTGATTACGCTTATACATCAATTTGTGGGAGATCTGATTTGATGGAATGTTTGGGTGGTAAGGTAAGAATTCAAAGGGCAATGGATACAACATGGATGCCTATAATGTGGCCACTTAAAAGCTGCATGCCTATAGGAGCATTTTTACTTTTAATACAAGGAATTTCTGAAGTTCTTAAAAGCTACTATGCCTTTGTTAAAGGAAGATGGCCATAATGGAGTTTTTTACACCTGAAATTATTGGCGCGATAATGATTGGTTGCATGCTATTTGCAATTTTTATCGGTTTTCCAATATCGTTCACTCTAATATTTTTAGGTCTTGTATTTGGTTATTGGGGTTTTGGAAAATTGGTCTTCTATCTGATGACTTTGCAGTTCAATATGATAATGACCGAAAATACCCTTGCAGCAGTTCCACTCTTTATTTTTATGGGAATATTGATGGAACAAGCAGGTTTAATGGAAAGATTATTTAATGCTGTTCAGTTAATGTTATCTAAAACTAGGGGAGCATTATTTTATGCTGTGATGTTTGTATCTACAATCTTTGCTGCAGCAACTGGGATTGTTGGAGCTTCAGTTACAATTTTAGGAATTATGGCAGGTAAAACTATGATTAGATCTGGTTATGATACAAGATTATCAGCCGGGTTGATTTGTGCAGGTGGAACACTTGGTATTCTAATTCCTCCAAGCATCATGTTAGTAGTCATGGGTCCAGTTCTAGAAATTCCAGTAACTGATTTGTTTGCTGCAGCTATTATTCCAGGAATTATGTTAGCATGTTTGTACGCTGGGTATACTACACTAAGATGTTTTCTAAATCCAAAATTAGGACCAGTGCTCCCAGCTAGTGAAAGACCTACTAATATGGGTAGAGTATGGATTGAATTTTTTATGGGCTTAGTTCCACCAGCTGCATTAGTATTTTTTGCCTTAGGAAGTATTTTATTTGGTTTAGCAACTCCAACAGAAGGAGCTGGGATGGGTGCTTTCGGATCTATTATTTTGGCATTAGCATATAAAAAATTCACTTACAAAGGTTTAAAAGAAGCTCTAATTAAAACACTAGAAATTACCGCTTTAATTATGTTTTTAGTTGCGGCATCAAATTTCTTTGGCGCTGTTTTTTCAAAGTTAGGAACTCCATCTCTTTTAACTGATTATTTACTAAACTTGGAAGTTAATAAATACTGGATTTTGGCAATAATGATGGCAGCAATCTTCTTATTAGGATGGCCGTTAGAGTGGGTCCCTATAGTGTTAATTGTGTTGCCTATCCTGTTACCTTTAGTTCAAGAACTAGGATTTAATTTAACTTGGTTTGCAATTCTAGTTGCCGTTAATTTACAAACCGCATGGCTCTCTCCGCCTGTTGCTTTATCTGCATATTTTTTAAAAGGGGTTGTTCCTGATTGGGACTTAAAAGATATATATCTAGGAATGATGCAATTTATGGTAATACAAGTAATTGGATTAGTATTAATAATAATATTTCCTCAAATTGCACTTTGGTTACCAGAAGTAATGTATCCCTCTCCTTAGTTAAGATTTTTTATTGATATAAGGTATTATTGTACCAATTAAAATTATTATAAGAGATAAAAATATTTTAAAATTAATTTCAGCATCGACTACTATCCATGCTGAAGTTGCTCCGATTGGACCTGTGAGGGGATACATTAAACTAATACGACCTAAAGGAAGTCTTCTTAGTGCGTAGTTGTAAAATAAATACGAGGCAAAAGTAATAAAAGATAAAGTTAAAGCAGCCATTACTGAAGGTGTAAAGTCTAAATGAAAAGTGTATTGAAAACTAGAATTTGGCCAAATAATAAAAAGAATTAAAAAAGAAAGCACAAATCCTGTAAAATATTGAAAAGTATTTACAGATAGCTGATTAACTTTTGTTTGCATAAACTTTCTTCCAATAACTTCATTTATTGAAGCGCATAGCATTCCTAAAAAAATAATTAAGTCACCAAGATAATTTCCTGCACCTGAATTAAATTGATTTGTAAGTAATAAATAAGTTCCCACAAGAGTTATCAAAACTCCAATAATTACTTTAATCTCAATTTTTTCTTTTAAAAATATTTTTGCTACAAATGGCTGTATAAGCGGAAGTGTACTTATTATAGCCACTCCATTAATTGGACTTGTCAATAACAACCCTACATGAAAGGACAATGTTACAAGAAATGGATTAAGTAAACCCATTAAAAAAGGTTTTAAACCTACTTGTTTTATAGAAATATCAACCTTCATCAAAATACAAAATAAAAGCATAAGTACAAATGCAATCAAAAATCGTACAGCTAATAGATCTATTATAAAAAATTCTTTTAAGGCTAAAGTTACAAATGGTGGGCCTGACCCAAAACCAATTACTGCCATTAACATTGCAAAATAACCAATGTTATTTCTAATAAAATCTTTCATAAGTAAAAATTTAAATATCTAAAAAAAGATATAGTATCACAATTAATTAGTTTATTATTTAATTATGAGTCGTAAAAAAGTTAAATACACACTATCTAACTGGGATCTTGTTAGTGTAAATCCTAATTACAAAGTTTGGAATTGGAAAGATTTATTTTGTTATTGGGCAGTAAACATTCAAAGTGTAATAGCATTTTCGTTGATAGCTTCCTTGTACATTGTTTATGATTTAAACACTTTTGTTGTTTTTTTTGGGACTCTTATTGGTTCTTTGTTGGTATATTTTCTCTCAAATTTAATTGGAAAACCCTCTCAAAAATATGGTTTGCCATTCACTGTTTTTCTTAGATCATCTTTAGGTTTTAGAGGAGCGAAGTATTTTGGTTTTTTAAGATGTTTAGTTGGTATCTTTATGTTTGGAGTTCAAACATATTTTTTATCGAAAGCTTTTACCTATTTAATTAGAATTTTTTTATTTAGCATAGACAGTTCAATACTTGAAAATAATATATTTTTAACTTTTATATTAGGTTTAAATATAATTGACTGGACATCAATAATTATTGCTGTCTGTTTTCAAAGTTTCTTGTTTAGTGTAGGAATAAATTTTAATAAAAAAATTATTAATTATTCAGCAATAATAGTTTATTCTGGTATATTATTATTTTTTTTCATTATACTACTCAATGATGTAAAAACTACATCCCAAGCATTTTTTGAAGTTTTTAGCTATAATAATTTAATTGATAAAAATAATATTTGGCCTCTGATTTCAATTGCTGGAACCATGTTTGCTTATTTCTCAATTCTATTAGTAAACTTTGGGGATTTTTCAAGATATGTTAAGAGTGAAAATGAACTAAAAAAAGGAAATTTAAGTTTAATATTTAATTTAATTATTTTTTCTTTTTTTTCAGTTTTTATAGTAATTGGATCCGATGTTTTCCTTAATTTAAAATTCTTAGATTTAAATTCAATTTTAACTAGTCCAAATGATATTATCGGTAAGTTTGATAATTTGGCCATTACAATAACAGCTTTAATTTTTATAATTGTAGCTTCAATTTCTACTAATTTAGTTTCGAATTTTATTCCATCACAATATTCTCTAATAAACTTTGTTCCTAGTAAATTAAATTTAAAATTATCGAGTTTAATTATTGGGCTTTTAGGATTTATTATATCAATATTTTGGTTTTCAGTGCTAAGCCAGATTGGTATTTTAGCATTTGTTGACACCTTCGCTTCTTTTTTTGGTCCTTTGTTTGGCGTTATGATTGCAGATTACTATTTAATTAAAAATAAAGAATTGAGTAATAAAGATATTTATTCTTTAGATGGCGAGGGCATGTATTTTTATTCAGGAGGATGGCATTTAAAAGGAATTTATTCTTTATTTTTGGGTTTTATTTTTTCATCATCAACTATTTGGAATGTGAATTTAATGTTCTTACAGCCATATAGTTGGATTATTGGTGCAATTTTTTCATGTATAATTTATTATTTGCTAGCAAAAAAATAATATGAAGGCTTTAGTGTATACTGGTACTCAAGAAATGGTTTTTAGAGATGAACCAAACCCAGTAGAAAAAACAGGTGAAAGTATTTTAAAAATTCATGCATCAGGTATTTGTGGTTCTGATATGCATGCTTATCATGGACATGATGAAAGAAGAGTACCTCCATTAATATTAGGACATGAAGTTAGTGGAGAAGTGCAAAATGGAAAATTTAAAGGTAAAGATGTTGTTTTAAATCCTTTGATCACTTGTGGTAAATGTGAATATTGTACAAGTGGAAGAGAACATCTTTGTCCAAAAAGAATTATTTTAGGTATGAACAAACCAATTGAAAGACAAGGAGTTTTTGCAGAATTTGTTTCAACCCCTGATCAAAATATTTATGAAATTCCAGATGGTCTAGAAAAAAATGCAGCACCAGTTGCAGAACCAACTGCTGTTTCTTTGCATGCAGTATTGATGGGAGAACAAGCATTAAGCAAACCTTTGTCTGAGTGTAAAACTTTAATTCAAGGTGGTGGTGCGATTGGTTTGTTATGTGGTCTAATATTATCTAAAATTAAAGGTAACAAAGAAATAATCTTATCTGATCCAAATAAATTGAGACTAAAAGAATGCTCTAAATATTTGGATGCCAAATATGTAGCGCCAAATGACAAAGAAATAGTCAGTAATAATTTTGATATTGTTTTTGATTCTGTTGGTCTAGAAATCTCAAGACAACAAGCAATTGAAGTAGTAAAACCAGGTGGAACCATTATTCATATAGGTTTAACTCAGCCTGCAGGCACTTTTAATTTTAGAAAAATGACTTTACAAGAAGTGACAGTTATAGGCACTTATTGTTATACAAACAAAGATTTTGAACTAACTTTGAAAATTTTAGCAAACAAAGATATTGGATCATTAGATTGGATTGAATTTAGAGATTTAAAAAATGGGGGAGATGCCTTTAAACAAATACATGATGGCACATGTGTTGCCCCTAAAATTATCCTTTTACCTTAGAAATTAAGACTATTTTTGAATTAATAATCCTTGAGCCCCCTGTTTTAAGCTCTTTAGATACAACAGGAGCAGTAATCATAAACGACCAATAAATCAAAAGTAAAAAAATAAATATAATTTTCATATTATCTATTTACTAATCAATCTTGAATTCAGGATGTTTAAATTGTGACTGAATATTGAATTTATAAATAATTTATCTATAAGAAGGTAATGTTTAAATTTTTTTATCTTTTTATTACATCATTAATTTTTCTAAATTCTGCATTTGCTGAAAACGTAAATATTTTTAAATTTACAGAGCAAGAGCTTTTAGAACTCGATGTTCGTAAGGTAAGAGGAGCGGATAACAAAACAGTTTATTCTGTTGGATCAAATGAAAATGGTAATTATTTAAAAGCCGTAGCAGATAATGCTGCTTCAGGCCTTGGAAAAGAGATCAAAATTGACCTAAATAAAACACCTTTTATCAATATTACATGGAAAATTGAGAAGGACCTTCAGGGAATTAAAGAGAATACCAAAAAAGGACATGATTTTGCAGGAAGAGTATTCGTCATTAAAAAAACTGGAGCAACACCTTTATCCAATAGAGCAATAAATTATGTTTTTTCAAGCAATCAAGAAGTTGGAAGCAACTTTCCAAGCCCATATACTAAAAAGTCCATAGATAATGTACTTGCTACTACCAAAACAAATTTAAATGAATGGGTAACTGTCAAAGCAAACGTTAAAGAAGATTTCAAGAAATTCCATAATTTAGATGTTAATGAGCTAGATGGTATAGCGATCATGTCAGATACAGATAATTCAAAGAAAAAATCAATTACTTACTATCAAAATATCTATTTTTCTTCTCAATAAATTTTATTAATATCAATTGATGAAAGTATTTAAGTATAATTTAAAAGTATACTATGAGGATACTGATTTTGGTGGAATAGTTTACCACGCAAATTATTTAAAGTACTTTGAAAGAGCAAGATCTGAGCTTATTTATTCCTTGGGATATTCGAATAAAAAGTTATTAGATAAACATAATGTTTTAATAGCAGTAAAAACTTGTAATGTAGACTTTAAAAAACCAGCTAAATTTGAGGATAAAATTACTGTTTTTACAAAAATTAAGTCTAATACTTTGACTACAATTACAATGTCACAAGTAATTAAAAGAAAATCAGATACTTTATGTGATGCAGAGATTAAACTGGTATCTCTTAATAATTTGGGAAAACCAGTAAAACTTCCAAAGGCACTTATTAACAAATTAAACTAGTTCTTTTACTTTTTTAAATAGTTTAGTCATTTGTTTTTCATTTATTCGTCCAGTATTTACATTTCTTGGACTTGGATGATAACACCCCATTAACAACACTTTGTTAGGTAATTTAAAATATGTTCCATGACCAAATTTTACTCTTTCAGTGTAATCAAAATTTTCTCTATAAAATTTTATACAAGTATCAAACGCAATTTTCCCTAAAGCCACAATAATTTTTAGATTTTTAAGTATTTCAAATTCAGATTTAAAATAACCAAAACAATTTTTTAACTCTTCATTTAATGGTTTATCTCCTGGAGGGACACACTTTAAAGCTGGTGTTATGAAAGTATTTTTTATTTTCAATCCATCATCTACATGATCTGAATTACTTTGATTGGCAATTTTTACATTGTGTAAACATTTATATAAAAAGTCTGAGGATTTATCGCCTGTAAATACTCTGCCTGTTCTGGTTCCACCATGAGCTGCTGGTGCTAGACCAACAATCATTATTTTTCCATTTATATCTCCAAAACCTGTAACTGGTTTTCCCCAATAAGTTTGGTCCATATATTGTTTTCTTTTTTCCGTAGATATTTTTTTTCTAAACCTCACAAGTCTAGGGCATTTATTACATTTAATTATTGTTTTTTTTAATTTTTCAAATTTAACGGTCATTAAGTTTAGAGAAGCTTCTTTTTGTGTGTCCATGGACCTTTTTTTGTTTTAGGTAAAAACTTTCTAAGGTCAAAAAGGACTTTTTCAGACAATTTTCTGTAGGTGGTTAGTTTTCCTCCATATATATTCAATAAAGGTAATTTTTTTATAATTTTTAAATCAAAAACATAATCTCTTGTGACTTTTGAAGCTGTATTAAAATCTTCAATTAGAGGTCTTATCCCTGAATAAGTATCTACAATGTCCTTTGTTCTGATTTGTTTTTTTAAGTAATTATTTACTGAACGAATTAAATATGTAATTTCTTTTTTTGATATTCCTTTATTTTCTGGTGATTTAACCTCAACTTCTGTAGTTCCAATTAAAGAAAACTTCCCTTTATAAGGTATCACAAATATTATTCTTTTATCAGTATTTTGAAATGTGAATGCAACATTTTCTTTGTACAATTTTTTTGTAATAATATGACTTCCTTTAACTAATCTTATTTTTTTCTTAGATTTAATTTTTATATTTTTATTTAAGGTTTCGTTTATCCATGGTCCAGATGCATTAATTAAAATTTTTGATTTTACTTTTTCACCTTTTTCAAGACTAATAATCCATTCATTGCCAATAATTTCAGCTTTTTTAACTTTGTTATATTCTAGTATTTTAGCTTTATTTCTTTTTGCATCTTTAGCATTTAGTTTCGTTAATTTTTTATCGTCAATTTGTATGTCAAAATATTGAAAACCAGTTTTGTATTTTTGCTTAAGAATATTTGAAAATTTTTTTGTAAGATCAAACGTTTTTGATTTTGGTATATTGCTTTTGCCACCTAAATTATCATACAAAAATAAACCAATTTTAATTAACCAGGCTGGTCGAATTTTATCTGCATAAGGAATTATAAAAGGAATCGGTTTGGAAATATGTCTGGCAATTTTATAAACTATTTCTCTTTCTTTCAGAGATTCTCTAACTAGTTTGAATTCATAATTTTCTAAATAACGAAGACCACCATGTACTAATTTCGTCGACCAAGATGAGGTTGCTCCTCCAATCTCACCTTTGTCAGCTAAACAAACTGATAAACCTCTACCTGCAGCATCTCTTGCAATACCTGCACCGTTTATACCGCCACCTATTATGAATAAATCAAATATTTTAGACATTTAAATTATGATTTGTTTTAAAATATACAACCTCTTTTAGAAATTTAAAATTTTTAAATGCAATTATTTACAATTTCATAATATCTTAACATTAATAAATTATTAATAAAAAATAAAATAAACTTAACAGAAGGATAGATATGAAAAAAATACTTAGTGTTTTAACAATTCTATTTACTTTCTCTTTTACATCACACAGTTATTCAAAAACAGAAATTCATTGGTGGTACGGAAACAGTGGTTTTCTTGGTGATGTAATTATTGAAATTGCAAATAGATTTAACGCTTCACAAGATCAATATACGGTCATTCCTACAGGAAAAGGAAGTTATGAAGATAACATGGCGGCAACTATTGCTGCATTTAGAGCAGGCGACCAACCACACTATTCACAGGTTTATGATGCTGGTGCTGCAATCATGGTAGCTCAAGTAAAAAATGGTGTTGTTATCGGTTTTGAAGAAATGGCTAAGAAATATGGCATTGATGTAGATGCTGACAACTATATTCCAGGCATTAAAAATTTCTATGCCGACTCTGATGGAAAAATGATTGGTGTACCTTTCAATAGTTCAACTTGTTTGATGTATGCAAACATGGACATTTTGAAAGAGGTTGGAATTGAATCTGTGCCAAAAACTTATGAAGAATTTGAGGCCATGGCTCCAAAAATCAAAGCTGCTGGATACATTCCTTTAGTTCAAAGTCATAGTCCATGGATTTGGACTGAAAATTTCTTTTCTAGACATAATTTATTAATGTTAGATGGAAATAATGGTTACGATGCTGTTCCTACAAAAACTTTATTCGCTGAAACTGATGCATTTGTCTATCATTGGAAGAAAGTTAAAGAATGGTATGATAAAGGTTTATATGGCTATAAAGGAAGAGCGTGGGGAGACAATCAAGCACCATTTATAGCAGGTGAAGCTGCATTTTGGTTTGGTTCTGCTGCATCATTTGGTGGAATGAAAGGTGTTGTTCCAAACTTTACAGTTAATCATATTCCTTACTGGGATTCAGTAACCAAAGGAAAAGAGTATCCAACTTTTATAGGTGGTGCTGCTAACTGGATCTTAAATGGTCATACTGAGGAAGAGTACAAAGGACTTGCTAAATTTATAGAATTTATGGGTTCTCCAGAAATGGATCTGTATTATCACAATATGACTGGTTACTCTGCAGTGACTAAAGGTGGTATAGAGTTAGCTGAAACTATAAATTTCTATAGAGCTTCTCCATATCATAAAGCAGTTGGTGAACAATTAAGCTTAGAAGGTTCAACTATTCCTGGTGGATATAGAGCTGGTAACTGGCCCCAAATTCGTGAAGTAATTTACGAAAATATTGAGCCAATGTTAAACGGCAAAATATCAATCGAAAAAGGATTGCAGAATATGGACAAAGGTGCAGCTAAATTGTTAAAGCAATTTGCTAAAACTTTGTAAGAATAATTAAAACAATAAGGAGGGTATTAATTTACCCTCCTTATTTATTTTTACAAAAGTATGAAAAAAGTCCAATTCAAATCTAGCTATTCACAATATCTTTTCTTAGCTCCGCAGCTAGGTATATTGTTAATTTTTTTATATTGGCCAATCATACAAACCTTTAGAGATGCATTTACAATGCAAGATGCTTTTGGATTTGGATCGAAGTTTGTATGGTTTGACAATTTTTTATTTATTTTTGATGATCCAGCTTATTTCATAGCTTTCAAATTTACTATTATTTATAGTTTTGTTATTACGTTAATTACAGGCTCAATTGGATTATTACTTGCCGTTCAGGCTAATAATGTAATGCATGGTAAAAGCACTTACAAAACACTTTTAATTTGGCCTTATGCAATTGCGCCTGCGGTAGTCGGTGTAATGGCAAATTATTTTTTTAGTGAAAGATTTGGTCTTCTTTATCATTTATTTCACGAACTGTGGGGATTTAATTGGTACGAAAGTGTGTTCGACTCTTATATTTACGTAATCATAGCTGGTTCTTGGAAGCAAATCAGTGCTAATTTTATTTTCTTCTTGGCTGGACTTCAAGCTATACAAAAATCTGTAATTGAAGCATCAATGATTGACTGTAAAAATAGTTTTAGAAGATTTTGGACAATTACATTCCCATTATTAATGCCAACTACATTCTTTTTAATAATTATTAATATAACGTATGCTTTCTTTGATACATTTGGAATTATTGATACCACAACAATAGGTGCTCCTTCCGGTGAAACAAGAACTCTAGTTTATAAAGCTTACATGGATGGATTTAGAGGACTGGATTTAGGAAGTGCAGGAGCTCAATCAATAATGATGATGTTGATTGTATTAGTAATTACGATTTTTCAATTTAGATATATCGAAGGGAAAATACATTATAATTAATGACTAGATTTATCACATCAAGTTTTTCACATTTAATTTTACTCATTGGAATACTAATCATGGTAGTTCCTGTATGGATGATTTTTGCTAGCTCGACGCACACGAGTTCAATGATTAATATGAATGGTCTCCAAATGTTTTTAGGAGATAGCTTTTATGAAAATTACTTACGAGTTTTATTATATCAGGGTGGTTTTTTTAAAGAGATAACAGCATTAAAAATGTTTTTTAATAGTTTTATCATGGCTACAGGAGTTGCAATATTATCCGTTGTTACATCTTTAATGGCTGCTTACGCGTTGGTTTATTACAGAATAAAATATGCAACATTATTGTTTTGGATTATATTTATTACAATTTTAGTACCATTAGAGTTAAGAATTTTCCCTACTTATTCAGTAATGGCTGAGCTTAATCTAGTGAATTCTTACTTTGGATTAATAGTTCCTATTTCAGCATCAGCTATAGCAACATTATTCTTTCGACAATTTTATAAAACCGTTCCAGATGAATTACTTGAATCCGCAAAACTTGATGGAGCAAATACCTGGAGATTTTTTGTTGATTTTTTAATTCCTTTGTCAAAAACAATGATTGTAGCGATGTTAATATTTATGTTTGTTTTTGGCTACAATCAGTATCTATGGCCATTATTGGTAACAACTTCAGAACAATATTGGACAGTGGTTATGGGATTAAAAATGATGTCGGGTTCAATTGTTCATCGTTTTGCTTTCGTGATGATGTCTATGGTGCCACCAATTTTAATTATAATTGTGTTGCAGAAATATTTTATTAAGGGGGTTTTTCAAGATAAATGAAAATTAAACCACTTCAAATAATTGCTCATATTATTTTAATACTAGGAGTCTTGTTAATGGTAGTTCCTATTTGGATATCTTTTGCAAGTTCTTCGCATGACTCTGTAACTATATTAACCGAAGGTATGAAGTTTCATATAGGTGATCAGCTAGCAAGAAACTATAACGAAGTTTTAAATGAAAAAGGTGGTTGGTCAGAAGAAGTGACTGCTGCAAAAATGTTTATTAATAGTTTTATAATGGCATTAGGAATTGCAACACTTAAGGTAGTTATTTCAGCAATGTCAGCATATGCTTTGGTTTATTATAGATTTAAATTAGCTGTACCAATTTTTTGGTTAATCTTTATTACTCTACTTGTTCCTTTGGAGGTAAGGATTTTTCCAAGCTATAAAATTGTATCTGATTTAGGTTTAACAAATTCATATACAGGCCTTATCCTTCCATTAGTTGCTTCAGCTACAGCAACATTTTTCTTCAGACAATTTTATAAAACAATTCCAGATGAACTCTTGGAGTCAGCAAAATTAGACGGAGCAAATGCTTGGAGTTTTTTCATAGATTTCTTGGTTCCATTATCTAAAACCATGATAGCAGCAATGTTTATCTTTATGTTTGTATATGGATACAGCCAATATTTATGGCCACTAATAATGACAACTGCAGAAGAATACTGGACTGTTGTAATGGGAATGAAGATTATTTACACAGAAAGCTATGAAGGAGTTGCTCTGCCAAGAACTGCAGAAAGATTTGCGTATATCATTTTGTCAATGATCCCACCAGTTTTAGTGGTAGTATTTTTACAAAAATGGTTCATAAAAGGATTAATTCAAACGGAGAAATAAATGAGCTTTTTAGATTTAAAAAATGTGACTAAGATTTACCCAAATGGAACTAAGGCTGTTCATGAAACTTCATTAAGTGTTGATGAAGGTGAGTTTATGGTTTTTGTAGGACCTAGTGGATGTGGAAAATCAACTTTATTAAGAATGGTTGCAGGCTTAGAGGATATTACAGAGGGTGATATTAATCTTGATGGAAAATTAATTAATGAGGTAGATCCGTCTGAAAGAGATGTAGCAATGGTGTTTCAGAACTATGCATTATACCCACATATGAATGTTTATAATAACTTGGCTTATGGTCTAAAAAACAGAGGAATTGACAAAGAAACAATTGAGCAAAAAGTAAATGATGCAGCTAAGCTGCTACAAATTTCAGATTATTTACAGAGAAAACCTTCAATGTTATCCGGAGGTCAAAGACAAAGAGTTGCAATGGGTAGAGCAATTGTTAGAAATCCTAAAATATTCTTATTTGATGAACCTCTTTCAAACTTAGATGCAAAATTAAGAATTCAGATGAGACTTGAAATCAAAAAACTTCAGCAGAAAGTTGGAGTAACAAGCATATTTGTTACGCATGATCAAGTAGAGGCCATGACACTTGCTGATAGATTAGCAGTTATTAACAATGGAATTATTGAACAGCTTGGAACTCCTATTGAGATATATGATAATCCAAAATCATTATTTGTTGCTGGTTTTATTGGCTCACCTCAAATGAATTTTTTAGATGGTAATATAAAAAATAAAACATTATCTGCAGAAGGTTTTGAAATTAAAGATATTGATAGTGACTTTGAGGGAGAAGTAAAATTAGGAATAAGACCTGAACATTTAAGTCAACGTGAAAATAGTTTAATTAATTTAAAAGTAGACTTAGTGGAACAACTTGGTTCGGATAATCTTGTTTATGGTCAATTAAAAGACAAAAAAGACTTTTGTTATAGGTGTCCGGGAAATCTAACTATTGAAAAAGGTACTGATCTAAGTCTTAATATTGAGAACAATAAATATTATATTTTTGATAAAAGCACTGGCAAAAGAGTTAATTAATTTTGATTTTAAGCAAACCAAATCATATAAAAATTTATGGTCACCGAGGAGCAAGAGGAGATCTTCCCGAAAACACTCTAGAAAGTTTTAAATACTTATTTGAAAACAATATTAATGCATACGAAACTGATATTTTGATTTCAAAAGATCTTATTCCTGTGATTACTCACGACTTTAGATTAGATCCAAGTCTTACAAAAGATAACGAGGGAAATTGGATAGAGGATGAAAATATAAAAATATATGATTTAACTTATGAAGAACTTTTAAAATTTGATGTTGGATCTTTAAATAAGTTATCTAGATATGGAAGAAGATTTGTTAATCAAAAAACTTTAGAAAATCAAAAGATACCGAAACTTTCTGAATTATTAAATTTATCCTCAAAAAACATATCTGAAAATCTATTAATAAATTTAGAAATTAAATCTACGCCTGATGAGGAAAATCTAACGCCGACTCCAGAAGAAATGGTTAAACTAGTTATGCAAGAGGTAAATAAGTCAACCTTACAAAATAAAATAATTGTTTCATCATTTGATTGGCGAACACTGACAGAAATGAAAAAACTTTACCCTGAAATTTCAAGAGCTTATTTAACTTTTCAACAACAGGCTGGAATTAAAATTAAAAATACAATTTATAATAGATCTCCATGGATGAGTTACATGCCCTTTTTTGAAAATCATGAATTACCGAAAATTATAAAATCACAAGGCGGAGAAGCTTGGCATCCATACCATAAAGATATTACAAAAAAACTAGTAGATATTTCTCATCAAGAAAATTTGCCAGTGAACGTTTGGACAGTAAACAAAGATTACGACATGTTAAAAATGGTTGAGTATGGTGTAGATGGTATCATGACAGATTATCCATTGAAGCTTAAAGAACTTTGTGAGAAAGAAAATATAAACTGGTTTTAGTTTATTTTAATGGATTTAAATATAGTTAGTAATGAGGAAAAGTTTTTAGCTGGAAAACTTGAAGGATATACTTTAAAAGGTGCTGAAAATAAATTTGATGACAAAGGAAATCCTTTACCCTTTCCAGGTTGTACAATAATTTGTAATATTCCTCTTAATACCAATTTATCCGATGAAATTAGTAGTTTTCAAAAAAAAATAAAAAATTTTAATCCAGAAAAAACTTATTTCTATTTACCTCAATCTAGTTTTCATATGACGTTATTTGATTGTTGTAATTTAAATACAAAAAATACAAATAATTGGCCATTAGATATAGATCTTGATATGGATCACAAAGATATAGCTTTTGAATTAAATAAAAGAATTAAAAACTATAATTTTCCAAAAGAATTTAATCTTAAACTAAAAACATTTTTTGGTGGTTATAGTATTATTTTAGAACCTTTTTCTAAAAAGGATGAAAAAATTCTTAGAAATTGTAGAGATGAACTAAGTAGCTTATTAAAAATTAAATTTGAAAACCATCAAAGATATACTTTTCATATTACTTTGGCATATATCTTAAGAGAGCTTAGTGAGATTGAAATAAGTAATTTAATTGAATTTAATAAAAAACTATTTTTAGACTTTAGTAAAAAATTTCCAAAAATTACTTTTTCAAAACCTGAAATGTGTACTTTTGAGAACATGTTAGAATTTAAAAGTGTTAATCCTTCCAGCTTGTATTAGTTTTTACTTTTAGAAAAAAAAATTTAGGTATAGACTTAAATTGTGAAAAAATTTCTTGTTGCTATTGACCAAGGCACAACATCAACTAGAGCAATTCTCTTTGATTTAGATGGTAATATAAAATTTACATCCCAGTTTGAATTTAATCAATATTTTCCAAAAAATGGATGGGTGGAGCATAATCCAAACGAAATTTGGCTTACAACTCTAAAAGCGTTGAAAAAAGTAATAAAAAAAGCATCACTATTAAGAGGAAAAATATTAAGTATAGGAATAACTAACCAGAGAGAGACAACTATTCTTTGGAATAAGAAAACAGGAAAACCAGTCTACAACGCAATTGTTTGGCAAGATAGAAGAACCCAAGACTATTGTGAAGAGTTAAAGAAAAAAAATTATGAAAAAATTTTTAGAAAAAAAACTGGATTATTTATTGACCCATATTTTTCTGCAACTAAAATTAAATGGATACTAGACAACGTAAAAAATGTTAAGAAACTTTTAAAATCAAATAATTTATTATTTGGTACTGTTGATACTTTCCTTATTTGGAAACTTACTAATGGGCAACATCATTTAACAGAAGCAACTAATGCTTGTAGGACCATGTTATTTAACATTAATAATAATAAATGGGATAAAGAAATCTTAAAAAAACTTAAAATTTCTGAAAATATTTTGCCAAAAGTTAAAAATTCAGCTGATAATTTTGGTTTAACAAGTAAGAGAATTGTCGGCAGTGAAATACCAATATCAGCAGTTCTAGGAGACCAACAAGCAGCTGCAGTAGGACAGTCATGCTTTGAAAGAGGTTCAGTAAAAAGCACATATGGAACTGGTGCCTTTGTCATAATGAATACTGGTTCAAAAAAAATTTATTCTAAAAATAAATTATTAACAACAATATGTTACAGATTGAATGGAAAAAATACTTATGCTCTTGAAGGATCTATTTTTATTGCAGGTGCAGGCGTACAATGGTTAAGAGATAAATTAAAATTTATTAACAATGCTTTTGATACGGAAACAATTGCTCAATCAAAAAAAAATAATGAGGGTGTATACGTTGTGCCTGCCTTCAGTGGAATGGGAGCACCTTATTGGAGGCCTGATGCAAGAGGGGTAATAACAGGTTTAACAAGAAATAGTGATTGGAAAACCTTAGTTAGAGCAGTATTAGAGTCAGTTGCCTATCAAAGTAATGATTTATTTAATGCAATGAAAAAAGATGGTTTAAAACCAACTAAACTTAAGATTGATGGAGGCATGGTAAAAAACAACTGGTTTTCGCAATTTTTATCTGACATCATAAATATAAATACAGAAAGACCAAAGGTATTAGAAACAACTGGTTTAGGAGTAGCTTTACTAGCTGGATATCAAATTGGATTATTTAAATCATTATATCAAATCAAGAGGAAATGGAAAAAAGATAAAATTTTTAAGCCTAAAATAAACCGAAAAGTTAGGAACGATTTAATAAATGGTTGGAAATTATCAGTTCAGAAAGCTCTATTATAAAAAATACAGATAAAAATTTAATTGTCGTTTATGAAATATATAAATTTTATTCTTTTATTTTTGCTAAGTATTTTTAATTCAAATTATTCACAGGCTAATGATTTAGTAATAAGCGAACTGCAGAAGGGTGGGAAAATTGTATTTATAAGACATTCACTTGCACCTGGAAATGGAGATCCTAACAATATTGATTTAACAAAATGTGATACTCAAAGAAATTTAAATCAAGAGGGCATAGAACAATCAAAAAATATTGGAATATTATTTAGCGATAATAATATTCAAATCGACAAAGTATTATCTAGTGAGTGGTGTAGATGTAAAGATACCGCAAGATTTGCGTTTAATAATTATGAAACCTTCAAAGGTTTAAACTCTTTTTATCAAGAGAAGTTTTATAAATATAAAGATGAACAAATTAAAAGTTTAAAAAAATATATATCTAATTGGAATAGTGATAAAAATCTTATTTTAGTAACACATTTCGTAGTTATTTCTGAAATTTTAAACTACGCACCTTCATCCGGAGAGATTGTTATATCAGACAAGAGCTTAAAAGTTATTGATACTTTAGAAATTGAATATTAAATTAAATAATTATGTCATCAAAAAGAGCTATGAGACAAGCACAAAAGCAAGCATATGCAAGGCATCGTTCAAATATTACAAACAGTAGATTTGAACTTAAGAGAAAATTTTTCACAAAAAATAAAGAAGAAAAAAAAAATAAAAATTAACTTTGTTGATTAAGTTAGTCTATTTTCTTTCGTCTTTATCAACAAAAAATAAAGTAATAATGAAAATTACTGTCCAGCCAAAAACAGACATAGTTTTTAAAGAAGTTGTATTCACACCCCAAACGTCAAAGAATAAAGCACCAATTATTATTCCTATAGCATAAATAATACTAATTAATTTAACTTTACTCATATAGATCTTTATTCTTTTATTTGTTTTTTTTTAAACAAAGACATCCCATTATTTATCTTGTATTCATAAGACTCATTGAAACTCTCAAGCTGCCAGCCTGATAATCTTTTTTTTATCGACTCTAGATTGTTTTTTTTCCAATCATCAGATGTATCCTCTTTCTTCCATATTTGCTTTTCTTCATTGCTTCTTCCACATCCATAGCAATACCCTGTAGATGGATCCGTTTTACAAATACTTATGCAAGGGGAGATAATCATTTTTCTTAAAGTAATATAAAATTAGTTACAAAAATAGATAATTTTTAACATTTGTCATTGGACAAATAGTTTCAATAATATATAAAACCCCGTAATTTGTGGGGCGATGGCGGAATTGGTAGACGCGTTGGTCTTAGGAACCAATATGGCAACATGTGAAGGTTCGAGTCCTTTTCGCCCTACCATTAAAATATTATGAAAGTCACAATAGAAAATAAAAAAGGTTTAAACAAAGATCTTAAAATTTTAATCGATAAAGAGACTATGAACTCTTATATGGACGAAAAATATGAAGAGATTAAAGGTACTGTAAATCTGAAAGGTTTTCGACCAGGAAAAGTTCCTAAAGAAGTTTTAAAAAGACAATTTGGTAAGGCTGTATTTGGAGAAGTTTTAGATAAAGTTTTAAAAGATACTTCAACAAAAGCTCTAGAGGAAAATAAAATAAAACCAGCTGGTCAACCTAAATTGGATTTAAAAACTTATGGAGAAGATAAGGAGTTAGAATACGTATTATCAGTTACAGAATTACCTAAAGTTGATATTAAATCATTAGAAAATATAAAATTTGATCAATACACAGTTAAGATAGATGATAGTGAAACTGACAAAAGAATTAAGGAAATAGCAAAAAACCAACCAAATTTTAAAGATACCAAACCTGAAACGAAAGCTAAAGAAGGTGATCTAGTTGCTTTAGATTACAAAGCGACAGTAGATGGTAAAGAATTTAAGGGGAATGAAGGTAAAAATACTCAATTAACTCTAGGAAAAGATTTATTTCTAAAAGGATTCGATAAGCAGTTAATCGGAGCTAAGAAAGATGATGAACAAATAGTTGAAGCTATATTACCTGAAAATTTTCCTGAAAAAGATTTGGTAAACAAAAAAGCTAAATTTAATTGTAAAATTTTAAATGTAAAACAACCAGAAGAAGTAAAAATTGATGATAGTTTTGCAAAAAATTTAGGTGCAAAAGATTTAAAAGATCTTAAAATTTTAATTTCAAAACAAATAAATGATGAATACAAAAACTCACTCGATCAATTATCAAAAAATCAGATTTTAAAACAAATTGAAAAGATTAAAGTTGAAGAAGTTCCTGAAAATCTAATACAGGAAGAAGTTAAAATTCTCTCAGAAGGTATGCGAGAAGAAGAGGTAAAAAAAAATAAGAAAACTTTTGAAGAAAAAGCTAAAACTCGAATTAAAACAGGATTAATCTTAAATGAATTTGGAGAAAAAAATCAAATTAAAGTAAGTGAAGTTGAAATTCAGAATGAGGTTCAAAAACAACTTAGGATGATGCCTGGACAAGAAAAAATGGTAATGGATTTTTATCAAAAGAACCCATCTGCTGTTGCTAGCTTAAGAGGAACAGTTTACGAGGAAAAAATTTTAAATTTAATTAAAGAAAAAGGTAAAGCAAACAAAAAAGAAATTTCAAAATCTGAAGCTGAAAAAATTTTAAAAGAAGCTCATGAGCAAAATCATGACCACCATCATGAAAAAAAAGACAGTAAAAAAAAATCTGAGGTAAAAACTGCTAAAGAAAAAAAATCCTCAACAAAAACAGCAAAATCTAAGCCAGCTGCTAAAAAAACAAAAAAAGTTAGCAAAAAGTAATCTCAAGTTGTATAAGTGAGTTCGAATCAATTATGACATCAAAATTATCAAAACATATGAGTAACCTAGTTCCTATGGTTGTTGAACAATCTAGTAAGGGTGAGAGAGCATACGATATTTATTCAAGACTCTTAAAAGAAAGAATAATTTTTCTAACAGGTCAAATTAACGATAATGTAGCTTCACTAGTTACAGCTCAATTATTATTTTTAGAAGCAGAAGATCCTAAAAAAGAAATTTATTTATATATAAATAGCCCTGGTGGTCTTGTAACAGCTGGTCTTGGAATTTACGATACAATGCAATATGTAAAACCTGATATATCAACATTATGCATAGGACAGGCTGCATCAATGGGATCATTTTTATTAGCAGCTGGAACTAAGGGAAAAAGATTTTCATTACCAAATTCAAGAATAATGGTTCACCAACCCTCAGCTGGTTTTCAAGGTCAAGCTACTGATATTGAAATTCATGCTAATGAAGTTTTATCATTGAAAAAAAGATTAAATGAAATTTATTCAAAGCATACAGGTAAGAGTGTTGATGAAGTGAAATCTGCGCTTGAAAGAGATAATTTTATGACAGCAGATGTAGCAAAGTCATTTGGTCTTATTGACGAAGTTGTAGAAAAAAGATCTTAATACACAATATATTGAATTAGATTAATCCAAACTTGATTAATGTGAGTCTTATATAATAAAGTATTTAAACTGATTCGTTTTAAAAACTATGACAACAAATAATAAAAATATTCTTTACTGTTCTTTTTGTGGAAAGAGTCAGCACGAAGTTAGAAAATTAATTGCTGGACCAACTGTTTTCATTTGTGATGAGTGTGTTGAGTTGTGCATGGACATAATTAAAGAAGAGAGCAAAGATACTTTTGTTAAGCATCAGGATGGCCTTCCATCACCTAAAGAAATTTGTACAGTGTTGGACGATTATGTAATTGGACAAGCTCACGCTAAAAAGGTTTTATCAGTAGCAGTTCATAATCATTATAAAAGATTAAATTATGAGAGTAAGACAAGTAAAAATGTTGAGCTTTCTAAATCAAACATACTTTTAGTAGGCCCTACAGGTTGCGGTAAAACTTTATTAGCACAAACTCTTGCAAGAATTCTAGATGTTCCATTTACAATGGCAGATGCTACTACATTAACTGAAGCTGGGTATGTCGGGGAGGATGTTGAAAATATAATTTTAAAATTATTACAAGCTTCTGATTATAATGTAGAAAAAGCCCAAAGAGGAATAGTATATATTGATGAAGTTGACAAAATAAGTAGAAAATCTGAAAATCCTTCGATCACAAGGGATGTTTCAGGTGAAGGTGTACAACAAGCATTACTGAAGATTATGGAAGGTACAGTTGCTAGTGTGCCTCCTCAAGGTGGAAGAAAGCATCCACAACAAGAATTTTTACAAGTAGATACAACAAATATTTTATTTATTTGTGGAGGTGCTTTTGCGGGATTAGATAAAATAATTTCTCAACGGGACAAAGGAACTTCCATTGGATTTGGTGCTGATGTAAAAAATACTCAAGATAAGAAAACTGGTGAGTGGATGAAAGGACTTGAACCTGAAGATTTATTAAAATTTGGATTAATTCCAGAATTTATAGGTAGACTACCAATGATTGCTACGCTTGAGGACCTTGATGAAAAATCATTAATAAAAATATTGCAAGAGCCAAAAAATTCTTTAACCAAACAATATCAAGAACTATTTAAATTGGATGGAGCTAAATTAATATTTAAGGAAAATGCTCTTAAAGAGATAGCTCAAAAAGCAATTAAGAAAAAAACAGGTGCGAGAGGATTAAGATCAATTCTAGAAAATATTTTGTTAAAAACAATGTACGAATTACCAAGCCAAGAGAATATAGACGAAGTCATTATTGATGTAAGTGCTGCAAAAGGTCAGTCACAACCTATTTTGGTTCATTCAAAAGGTGACAATAAATCCAAGTCAAATAAGACTACAGCGGCTTAATATCCTTAATAACAGTCAAAAACCTATTGCAATATAAAATATAATATCCATATTATACATATGGACGTTAAAATCTCACTACCGTTACTTCCTTTAAGAGACATTGTGGTCTTTCCAAGCATGGTTGTTCCGTTATTTGTTGGAAGAGACAAATCAATTTCTGCATTAAATGAAGTTATGAAAAAAGATAAAAAAATTATTTTAGTCACCCAAAAAAATTCTGAAATTGACGATCCAAGTAAAACCGATGTATTTACTTATGGATGTGAAGGTAACATTTTACAATTACTAAAATTACCTGATGGTACTGTTAAGGTTTTAGTCGAGGGAATAAAAAGAGTTAAAATTTTAGATTTTAAAGATAATGAAAAGTTTATCACTTGTGATTATACATATTTCAATAATATTATATCTAAAGATGATGATTTATTCCCGTTAGCATCTACAGCTTTAAGAAGACTAGAGAAATTGACTTCTATAAATAAAAAAATATCTAATGAAACAATAAATACAATTAAGCAATTAAAAGATCCATCACAAATTGCAGACAATATAGCCTCTCATATATCAGCTTCAATTTCAGAAAAACAACAAATTTTTGAGACTAACGATGTTAAAAAAAGATTAAATACCATAATCAAAATTATGGAAAATGAAACTAGTATAATTGGTGTTGAGAAAAGAATTAGAGGAAGAGTTAAAACTCAAATGGAGAAAACCCAACGAGAGTATTACTTGAATGAGCAATTAAAAGCAATTCAAAAAGAACTTGGTGAAATTGAAGATGGTAAAGATGAAACATCAAGCTTGAATAAAGCAATTACCAAGGCCAAGATGCCTAAAGATGTAGAAAAAAAATGTTTACAAGAATTAAAAAAGCTTAAAAACATGAGTCCTATGTCGGCTGAGGCTACAGTAGTAAGAAATTATTTAGATTGGATGACTGAATTGCCATGGCATAAAAAAAGTGAAGTAGATATTGATTTGGCAAAAGCTCAAAATACTCTAGATAAGGATCATTTTGGTTTAGAAAAAATTAAAGAGAGAATAGTAGAATTTCTTGCAGTTCAAAAGAGAATGGAAAAAATTAAGGGGCCAATATTATGTTTAGTTGGACCACCAGGAGTTGGTAAAACCTCATTAGGAAAGTCCATAGCTAAAGCTACCAACAGAGAATTTGTAAGAATGTCAGTTGGTGGTATGAGGGATGAAGCTGAAATCAGAGGTCACAGAAGAACTTACATTGGTTCACTGCCAGGTAAAATTATTCAGATGATGAAAAAAGCTGGAACTAAAAACCCTTTAATTTTATTGGATGAAATCGATAAAATAGGAAACGACTATAGAGGTGATCCATCTTCTGCTTTATTGGAAGCTTTAGACCCAGAACAAAACACTTCTTTTAATGATCATTATTTAGAAGTAGATTATGATCTTTCAGATGTAATGTTTGTTACAACTGCAAATACACTAAATATACTGCCACCCTTATTAGACAGAATGGAAGTTATTAGACTTGCTGGTTATACGGAGGATGAAAAAATTAATATCGCAAATAAATATTTATTACCCAAACAAATTAAAGATAATGGTGTTAAAGATAAAGAAATGAACTTAAGTGATGACATTATTAAAGAGGTAATTAGAGGTTACACTAAAGAGTCTGGAGTTAGAAATTTAGAAAGAGAAATTTCGAAAATAGCAAGAAAAGTAGTTAAGAAAATAGTTGCTGGAGAAGAAAAGGAAGTCACTGTTAATAACAAAAATCTATCTGATTTTCTTGGAGTCGCAAAATTTAATTTTGGAGAACTAGAGTCTGATAATAAAGTAGGTATTGTTGTTGGACTTGCGTGGACAGAATATGGTGGAGAAATACTTAAAATTGAAACAGTCACCATGCCTGGTAAAGGAAGAATGCAAATTACAGGTAAGCTTGGTGATGTAATGCAGGAGTCTGTTAAAGCTGCAAAATCTTTTGTAAGATCTAAATGTTTAGAATACGGAATTATTCCACCTGTATTTGAAAAGAAAGATTTTCATATTCACGTTCCTGAAGGCGCTACACCTAAAGATGGTCCATCTGCAGGAGTTGGAATGGTTACGTCTATTGTATCCTCTATTACGAACATTCCAGTTAGAAAAGACCTAGCTATGACAGGAGAAGTCACGTTGACTGGACAGGTCTTACAAATTGGTGGATTAAAAGAAAAATTGTTAGCAGCACATAGAGCAGGAATTAAAGAAGTTATAATTCCAAAAGAAAATGAAAAAGACCTTGTGGATATGCCAAAAAAAATAATGGATGATATAAAAATTACTCCTGTTGAACACGCTGATCAAGTAATCAAGATAGCATTAACAAAGGAATTAAAACCTACTGAATATGTTGAGGTTGATATATCTAAAAAAGATGACAAATCTCAAGCTAGTATTCAGTAATAAACAAATTCTCTAAAATGGAACTATTAGTAATTTTTTTGGTAATTATATTTTTAGCAATTTATTTATTTAGACCTGTTTCAAAACAGGAGAAAGATAGTTTTGAAAACAAGACAAATTGGAGGGGTGGATTTTAATTTTTACCCTATTTTATACTAATTAATAAATCTTGACCTTATTGATCTAAAAGATATAAATCACATTGCTTTTTGGTTATGGGCGGTTAGCTCAGTTGGTAGAGCATCTCGTTTACACCGAGGGGGTCATAGGTTCGAGTCCTATACCGCCCACCAAGAATCAAAAGTGGGGGTGTAGCTCAGTTGGTTAGAGCGATCGCCTGTCACGCGATAGGTCGAGGGTTCGAGTCCCTTCACTCCCGCCACTTATTTAATGTATTTTAGCTAATTGCCTAATATATTGAAATTGTTAACTTTTTTAGCCTACCTAATATAAGTCATTGAAATTGTTAATTTTTTTTTTCAACAAAATGTGACGTATGAGCGCTTCAAGAACAAAAAAAAAGTGCTATATAGACTTCAATGTTATCTGATTTTTTACAAAACTACTTACCTATAATAATTTTTTTAGTTCTAGCATTAGGATTAAGTTGTGCTTTTGTAATGATTAATTTTATTCTTTCACCCAAAAGTCCTGATCCTGAAAAGCTTTCTGCGTATGAATGTGGATTTGAGCCATTTGAAGACTCGAGGATGGAGTTTGATGTAAGATTTTATTTGGTAGCAATATTATTTATTATTTTTGATTTAGAAATTGCTTTTCTTTTTCCATGGGCAATTTCTCTTGGAAATATTGGTTTATTAGGTTTTTCATCAATGATGATTTTTCTCTTCATACTTACAATTGGTTTTATTTATGAATGGAAAAAAGGTGCTTTAGACTGGGAATAAATTTTAATTACAATGGAAAATAAAATAGATCAGGTTCCTGAAGAATTTAAACAACTTGCAGACGATTTTAGCAAGAATGGATTTATTACAACCTCACTAGACAATTTAATAAATTGGTCAAGAGCAGGATCACTTCATTGGATGACATTTGGGTTAGCTTGTTGTGCTGTTGAAATGATGCAAACATCTATGCCAAGATATGATCTTGAAAGATTTGGTGCTGCACCTAGAGCTTCCCCAAGACAATCAGATGTAATGATTGTAGCAGGCACTTTGACTAATAAAATGGCACCTGCTTTAAGAAAAGTTTACGACCAAATGCCAGAACCAAGATATGTTATCTCAATGGGAAGTTGTGCAAATGGTGGTGGGTATTATCATTATTCATATTCTGTAGTCAGAGGTTGCGATAGAATAGTTCCAGTTGACGTTTATGTGCCTGGATGTCCTCCATCAGCAGAAGCATTGCTTTATGGAATATTGCAACTTCAAAAAAAAATTAGAAACAAAGGATCTATAACGAGATAGTTATGCAAAATTTAATTGATCTTGAAAAAAAAATTAACTCTGAATTAACGACTAAAATTAATAGAACTGAGATTAAACATAATCAGATTTATATTGAAATAGACAAAGATCATCTTATTGATGTAGTTTTGTTTTTAAAAACAAGTAATGATACTAAATTCAGACAACTTATTGATATAACAGTTACTGATTATCCAGAAAAAAATCAAAGATTTGAAGTTGTGTATTTATTTTTAAGCCATGAATTTAATCAAAGATTAATTTTAAAATATATAATTGCAGAAAATGAAATCATACCATCCATAACAAGTATATTTCCAGGAGCTAACTGGATGGAAAGAGAAGTCTTTGATATGTATGGTGTTTCTTTTAAAGATCATCCAGATTTAAGAAGAATATTAACTGATTATGGCTTTGAAGGACATCCACTTAGAAAAGATTTTCCTTTAACAGGACACACAGAGGTGAGATACAGTGAAGATCAAAAAAAAGTAATAAGTGAGCCAGTAAAACTTGAACAAAACTACAGAAACTTTGATTACGAAAGTCCATGGGAAGGCACCAAATATATTAAAGAAGAATTAGATAATAATGACAAAAAAAATTAAAAACCTTAATTTAAACTTTGGTCCTCAACACCCAGCTGCTCATGGTGTTTTAAGATTAATTTTAGAATTAGATGGTGAAGTAGTTGAGAAAGCCGATCCTCATATTGGATTATTACACAGAGGCACAGAAAAACTAATTGAAAACAAAACTTATATGCAAGCAGTTCCTTACTTTGATCGTCTAGATTATGTTGCTCCAATGAACCAAGAACATGCCTTTGCGTTAGCAACTGAAAAAATACTTGAAATAGATGTTCCAATTAGAGCCCAATATATAAGAGTCATATTTTGTGAGATAGGAAGAATTCTAAGTCATATATTAAATGTCACTACGCAAGCTATGGATGTAGGTGCCCTGACTCCCACATTGTGGGGATTTGAAGAAAGAGAAAAGCTAATGGGTTTTTATGAGAGAGTTTCTGGTTCACGACTTCATGCAAATTATTTTAGAGCAGGCGGAGTTCATCAAGATTTACCCCAAGGCTTGGAAGAAGATATAGCTGAATTTTGTGAAACATTTCCAAAAATAATTAATGATTTAGAAAGTTTATTAACTGAGAACAGAATTTTTAAACAACGAAATGTAGATATAGGAGTTGTTACCAAACAGGATGCTTTAGATTATTCCTTTTCAGGCGTGATGATTAGAGGTTCAGGCGTTTCCTGGGATTTAAGAAAATCTCAACCCTATGATTGTTATGAACAATTAGATTTTAAAATTCCAGTTGGGAAAAATGGAGATTGCTATGATAGGTACTTATGCAGAATAGAGGAAATGAAAGAAAGTGTATCTATTATTAAGCAGTGTCTATCTAAAATGGAAAAAGGTCCAATAAAATCTTTAGACGGCAAGATAAGCCCACCTTCAAAAAAAGAGATTAAACAATCAATGGAAGCACTTATTCATCATTTTAAACTTTTTACAGAGGGTTATAGAGTTCCTAAAGATGAAATCTATACAGCAGTTGAAGCACCAAAAGGTGAATTTGGTGTTTATCTGATTTCAGATGGATCAAATAAACCATATAAATGTAAAATTAGAGCTCCTGGATTTTCACATCTACAATCGATGGACTATCTGATTAAAGGACATATGTTGGCTGATGTACCAGCAGTATTAGGTTCATTAGATATAGTTTTTGGTGAGGTGGACAGATGAGTTTGAGAAGACCTGCAAAAAATCAACCCGAAGCTTTTAAGTTCAGTTCTTCTTCGATGGAAGAGGCAAACAAAATAGTTTTAAAATATCCTGAAGGCAAACAGCAAAGCGCTGTGATGGCTTTACTATATATAGCTCAAAAACAGAATGATAATTGGATACCATTGGCTGCTATGAAATATATCGCAAAGTTTTTAGATATGCCTTACATAAAAGTTTATGAGGTAGCAACTTTTTACACCATGTATAATTTATCACCAGTAGGAAAGTACTTTGTTCAGGTTTGTACTACTACTCCCTGCATGATTAGAGGAGCAAACAAATTAGTTGAAGCTTGTAAAGAAAAAATTTCAGATAAAGAAAATGAATTATCAAATGATAAAAGTTGTTCTTGGATGGAAGTAGAATGTTTAGGAGCATGTGTTAATGCTCCCATGATGCAAATTAATGATAATTATTATGAAGATTTAGATAAAGAAAAAACTATAGAAATATTTGATAAAATTTTAAAAGGTGAAGACCCAAAACCAGGATCATATCGAGGACGATTAAACACTGAACCTGAAAATAATAGAAAAACACTTATGGATATAAAAAATGCTTAAAGATCAAGACAGAATTTTTAAAAATTTGTATAATGATATGGGTGCAGATGTTAAATCTGCTCAGACAAGAGGTGATTGGGTAAATACTTCAGAATTGATAGCAAAAGGAAGAGATTGGATCATTAATGAAGTAAAAGATTCGCAACTTAGAGGAAGAGGGGGTGCTGGATTTCCTACAGGTTTAAAATGGTCATTTGCTCCTAAAGAAGTCGGATCTAGACCTCATTATTTAGTTATTAATGCAGACGAGTCGGAACCAGGTACCTGCAAAGATAGGGATATTCTGAGATTTGAGCCTCACAAATTAATCGAAGGATGTCTAATAGCCTCTTATGCAGTTCAAGCTCATGTTTGTTATATTTATATTAGAGGTGAATATTTTATAGAGGGTCAAAAATTACAACTAGCTATTGATGAAGCTTATGAAAAAAATTTAATTGGAAAAAATGCTGCTGGAACTGGATGGGATTTGGATATCTATATTCACTATGGAGCAGGTGCTTATATTTGTGGAGAAGAAACAGCTTTACTTGAAAGTATAGAAGGTAAAAAAGGTCAACCAAGATTAAAGCCTCCTTTTCCAGCATTGATTGGACTTTATGGATGCCCAACAATTATTAATAATGTTGAAACGATAGCTGTTGTTCCAACAATTCTTAGAAGAGGTGGAAAATGGTTTTCTTCGCTAGGTAGAGAAAAAAACACAGGTACAAAAATTTTTTGTATTTCAGGTAATGTGAATAATCCATGTAATGTTGAGGAAGAAATGAATATTCCTTTAAAAGAATTAATTGAGGTGCACGCTGGAGGAGTTATTGGCGGATGGGAAAATTTACAAGCTGTAATTCCGGGTGGTTCATCGATGCCACTAATACCAAAAGAAAAATGTGAGACATTGACCATGGACTTTGATTCACTAATGGCAGAAAAAAGTGGATTAGGAACTGCTGGAATTGTGGTTATTAACAAGGACCAGGACATTATTAAATGTATGGCAAGGATAGCTAGATTTTATAAACATGAAAGTTGTGGACAATGTACGCCATGTAGAGAGGGATCAGGATGGATGTGGAGAATGCTGGAGCGAATGGCAAAAGGGGAGGCTACTAAAGACGAAGTAGATATGCTTGGTGATGTAACAAACCAAATTGCTGGCCATACTATTTGTGCATTTGGTGAAGGATCATCATGGCCTGTACAAGGATTGTTAAGGCATTTTAAAAAAGAAATCGAGGAAAGAAATAATTTAGATCCTATTGTTCAGAAAAAAAATAATATACCTTATTTGGTTGACCAACATTTATTAGATAAAAAAAATGCCTAGATTAAAAGTAAACGACATTGAAATTGAGGTAGAAGACGGTTTAACGGTTCTACAAGCGTGTGAAAAAGCTGGAGCAGAAATTCCTAGGTTTTGTTATCACGAAAAATTATCAATAGCAGGTAACTGTCGAATGTGTTTAGTTGAAATGGAAAAATCTCCTAAACCAATAGCTTCTTGTGCAATGCCTGCTGCTGAGGGAATGAATATTAAAACTAACACTCCTTTTGTTGAAAAAGCTAGAAAAGGAGTTATGGAATTTTTATTAGCTAACCATCCTTTAGATTGCCCAGTATGTGACCAAGGTGGTGAGTGTGACCTTCAAGACCAGTCTATGTTTTATGGAGTAGATAAATCACGATTTAAAGAGAACAAAAGAGCTGTACCAGAAAAACATATGGGACCATTAATTAAGACACAAATGACAAGATGTATACATTGTACTCGATGCGTAAGATTTGCGACTGAAGTTGCTGGAGTGTCTGAGTTAGGAGCAATTGGTAGAGGTGAGGATATGCAAATTACAACGTATTTGGAGCAGTCAATGCAATCAGAGTTGTCAGCAAATGTAATAGATCTTTGTCCGGTGGGTGCCCTAACATCAAAACCTTATGTCTTTGAGGCAAGACCTTGGGAACTTAAAAAAACAGAGACTGTCGATGTGATGGACGCTGTTGGATCAAATGTAAGAGTAGATACTTATGATTGGGAAGTGAAAAGAGTTTTGCCGATAATTAATGAGGATATAAATGAAGAGTGGATTTCAGACAAAACAAGATACGCCTGCGATGGTTTATTAAATCAAAGGCTAGACACACCTTTTATTAAATATAATGGCAAATTTGAGAAAGCATCATGGAGTGAGGTTTTTAAAATTATTAAGTCAAAATTTGAAAATTCATCAAAAGATAAAGTTTGTGGTTTTGTTGGAGACTTAACCAACATGGAGACAGGTTATATTTTCAAGGAGTTTTTTGATAGAACTTTAAACAATAACAACTACGACTCAAGATCAGATAACAGATTTATAGATAACTCTGAAAGAGAGAATTATATATTTAATTCTTCTATAAATGGAATTGAAGATGCTGATTTAATATTTTTGATTGGAGCAAATCCTAGATATGAAGCTACAATCTTAAATGCTAGAATTAGAAAAGCCTTTGTAAATAATAATACAAAAGTAATTTCATTGAATGATGTAGGCGATCTAACTTATCCTTATAAGAATTTAGATGGTCAAACTCAAACCATTAAAAATATTTTTGAAGGGTCTGAAGAAATATCTAAAGAAATTATTCGCGCAATTAAACCAATGATTATAATTGGTGAGTCTTTACTAAAATTTAATTCAGCAGAACATTTACTTAATTTAATTAAAAATTTTTTGAAGATAAATAATAAATTTACAGACGATTGGAATCCGTTAAATATTTTATCTTGTGATGCAGCGACAGTTGGTAATTTTGATCTAGGAATATTAAATAGAGAAAAAAATTTATTGGAGGAATTAAAATCTAATAAATTCGAAATTATTTTTTTGGTTGGACAAGATAATTTAGAGTTTGATAAAAAAGATGAATTCATAATTTATCAAGGAAGTCATGGAGACAAGGGAGCAGAAATTGCAGATATAATTTTACCTGGTTCAGCTTATACAGAACAGGATGGTTTTTTTACAAATCTAGAGGGAAAAATACAAAAAGCATATAAAGCATCTTACCCTCCAGGAGAAGCCAAAGAAGATTGGCAAATTGTAAATGAGTTAGCTGAAGTCATGAGTAATCGTAAATTATTTAACGATAAAGAAGAATTAGAAAGTAGCATGTTTAATTATCTAAAACTTCAACAAGAAAAACGAAAAGCTAAATATAAAGAAAAAATAAATTTGGAATTTCAAAATGAAAAATTAAATATACAATTAAAAGATTATTATTTTTCAAATGTTATTGCTAGATCTTCAAAAACTATGATTGAATGTAACAACTCTAAATTAAATATCAAATCAACAGGAACAGAGGGGTAGATGGAATATTTAGGCATATTGTTTGATCAAGTTTATAAAATTCTTTTTTTATTAGTTCCGGTTTTAGTATCTGTTGCCATGGTAGTGTGGCTTGATCGTAGGGTGTGGGCTTTTGTTCAAAAGAGACAAGGACCAAATGTAGTTGGACCTTTTGGTCTTTTACAAACAATTGCTGACGCATTAAAGTATATTTTTAAAGAAATTATTATCCCATCAAGTTCGAATAAAGTAATTTTTATTCTTGCACCAATTGTAACAATGACATTAGCTTTAATTGCTTGGGCGGTAATTCCATTTAGCGCAACGCAAGTGTTAGCTGATATAAATGTTGGTGTTCTTTATTTATTTGCTGTTTCATCTCTAGGTGTTTACGGAATTATAATGGGTGGATGGGCTTCAAATTCTAAATATCCTTTCCTTGGAGCAATTAGATCTGCAGCTCAAATGGTATCTTATGAAGTATCTATTGGAGTGATAATTATTAATGTTCTTCTTTGTGTAGGATCACTTAATTTAAACGATATTGTTTTAGCTCAACAAAACTTATGGTTTGTTATTCCATTATTCCCAATGTTTGTTATTTTTTTTATTTCTGCGTTAGCTGAAACTAATAGACCTCCATTTGATCTTCCAGAAGCAGAAGCAGAACTGGTCGCTGGTTATCAAACAGAATATTCTGGAATGATGTATGCAATGTTCTGGCTTGGTGAATATGCTAATATTCTTTTGATGTGTGCAATGGGAGCGATTTTATTTTTGGGTGGATGGCTATCTCCACTGGAAATTTATCCATTTACTTTAGTGCCAGGACCTGTGTGGTTAGTGTTAAAGATATTACTATTATTTTTGTTGTTTGCTTTAGTTAAAGCAATTGTTCCAAGATACAGATATGACCAATTAATGAAATTAGGTTGGAAAGTATTCTTACCATTATCATTAATTTGGGTAGTATTAACAGCCAGTTATCTATTTTATTTTAATCTTCTACCGGTGAATTAATTGTGAAAATATCAAGATTTTTTAAAACTATATTTATGGCAGACTTTGCAAGTGGTCTATACATGGCTGTGAAAGAAGTGTTTAAATCAAAAAAAACTATAAATTATCCATTTGAAAAAGGTAAGATAAGTCCTCGTTTTAGAGGAGAGCATGCATTAAGAAGATATCCAAATGGTGAAGAGAGATGTATTGCATGTAAATTATGTGAAGCCGTGTGTCCAGCTCAGGCAATAACGATTGAGTCAACTCAAAGAGAAGATGGGAGTAGAAAGACAACCCGTTATGACATTGATATGATGAAATGTATTTATTGTGGATTATGCGAAGAGTCTTGCCCTGTAGATGCTATAGTTCAAGGTCCAAACTTTGAATTTTCAACTGAAACAAGAGAAGAACTTTATTACACAAAGGATAAACTTCTAGATAACGGTGATAGATGGGAAAATATTTTAGAAGCTAATATTAAAGCCGACAGTCCTCACAGATAAAAATGATCGCACACTCCATTTTCTTTTACACATTTTCAATCATAGCTATTGTCTCTGCAATAATGGTTACAGCTTCCAAGAACACAGTTCATTCTGTTTTTTTTTTAATCCTAGATTTCATAAGTATTTCATGTCTTTTTATTATGATCGGGGCAGAGTTTTTAGGGATGATAATGCTAATTGTTTATGTAGGAGCTGTAGCGGTTTTATTTTTATTTGTTGTAATGATGCTAAATGTTGCTCAACAAAAAAATCAATGGTTTTCATCAGAAGCAAGCTCAAAACATATTCCTGTAGGTCTAATAATAAGCACTCTTATATTTGTTGAATTAATAATCGTTGTTGGTGGTTGGAAATATAAACCAGATTTGTTTGATATAAATAATTCCTTGGAATTAGCAAAAGTCAGCAACACTCATTCTTTAGGACAAGTATTGTACACAGACTATATACATGTTTTTCAAATCAGTGGAATGATTTTGTTGGTTGCTATGATTGGAGCAATTGTTCTTACTTTTAGAAAAAGAGTGGGTGTAAAAATACAAAGCTATATAAAGCAAATTTCAAGAGAGAGATCTGATGGTGTAAGTGTTTTGAAGGTTGAGTCTAATAAAGGAGTTAAGATTGATGACTGAAATAGGTTTAGGGCATTACTTAACATTAGGAGCAATTATATTTTCAATTGGAATTATTGGTATATTTTTAAACAGAAAAAATATTATTGTTATATTAATGAGTATCGAATTGATATTATTAGCTGTTAATATTAATTTAGTTTCTTTTTCAATTTTTC
>CACHWJ010000009.1 GCA_902583635.1 uncultured Pelagibacteraceae bacterium
TTGGTCATTTCATAATAGGGGAGTCAGTATTTCATGGTTTGTTGAAAGTAATTAAAAATTTTAAAAAATTGTTGAAATAATATGAAAATTCTTGGTATTGGTGTCGACATCATTGATAACAAAAGGATCAAGGAATCCCTTAAGAACAATAAATTTAAAAGAAGAATTTATAGTAGTAATGAACTTAAATTATCAAAAAAAACCAAAAATAAAGTAGCTTTTTTTTCTAAGAGATTTGCAGCTAAAGAAGCTTTTTCTAAAGCATTAGGGACTGGATTTTCTTCCAATTTAAGCTTTAAAGACATTGAAATCACAAATGATAAAAAAGGTATGCCTAAATATGTTGATAATAAAAAAATTATAAAAATTGTGCAAAAAAAATATAAAATTAAAAAGTTTAATTCTTTTCTGTCAATTACAGATGAAAAAGATTATTCAACAGCCTTTGCTATTATTCAATCCATATGAAGCTAGATAAAAATTTTTTTTCTGAAAATATAAAAACTTTATTTTATGCTTTAATAATTGCTATAGTAATAAGATCTCTTTTAATTCAACCATTTTATATTCCTTCATCATCAATGGAGCCAACATTGTTGGTAGGTGATAGGTTGTTTGTTACAAAATATTCCTACGGTTATAGTAAGCATTCTTTTCCTTTTAGTCCTCCAATACTCAGCAAAAGAGTAATGTTCAATAGTCCAAAACGTGGAGATGTAGTTGTTTTTAAAACACCAGCAGATAATAGAACAGATTATATAAAAAGACTTATTGGTCTACCAGGTGATAAGATTCAATTTATAGATTCTAATCTTTATTTAAATAACAGTGAAATATTAAAATCAAAAACTCTTAGTAAAAGTAATATTTATTGTGGAAGTGAAATTATTGATGTTTTTAAATTTGAGGAAAAATTACCAAATGGAAAAAAATTTCACACTGTCTACTTAAAAGAATACACCTACCAGAATTCAGATATCTTTACTGTTCCTGATAACCATTATTTTTTTTTAGGTGACAATAGAGATTGCTCTAAAGATAGTAGATATTTAACTAGCGTTGGTTATGTTCATAAAGACAATTTAGTTGGTAAAGCTCAATTTATTTTTTTTTCATCCGATAGAAAGGTGGGTAGTATTTTTGAATTTTGGAAATGGCATAAATCAATTAGATTTAACAGAACATTTGATAAAATTAATTGATGAAAATAAACTATCAAAAATTAGAAAAAAAACTAAACATAAAATTTAAAAATAATAATTTTTTAATTCAATCATTAACTCACAAGAGTTTCAACCCAAATGAAAATAATGAAAAGATTGAATTTTTAGGAGATAGAGTGCTTGGCTTAGTTATTGCTCAAAAACTTTTAAAAATCTATCCTGATGAAAAAGAGGGTATACTTGATAAAAAATTTGCATCATTAGTAAATAAAAAAACATGTTTAGAAGTTGCAAAAGCTATTGAATTAGAAAAATATATAAAAACCTTCAACCCAAAAAATAAAATTATCAAAATTGAAGACAAAATTATTTCAGATAGTTGTGAGGCATTAATGGGAGCTATTTATTTAGACAAAGGATTAAATATAGCTGAAAAAGTTATCTTAAAACTTTGGGGTAGTCATATTGAAAAAAGTGTTGTTACTCAAATTGATGCAAAAACAAAACTTCAAGAACTAGCTTTAAAAAAATTTAAAAAATTGCCGACGTATAAAATAATTTCTAATACAGGTCCACGTCATAAACCTATTTTTAAGGTGGGAGTTAAGCTTCCTAATACGAAATTTTTTATATCATCTGGTAAATCAAAAAAAGATGCTGAGCAAAATGCTGCTATCGAATGTCTAAAAAATATAAATTGAAAATAACATGAACTGGATTGATCAAGGTTTTTTAGTTAGCAAAAGTAGGTATAGTGAAAACTCTATAATTGCTGAATTATATACTTTGGATAGAGGTAAAGTTTCAGGCATTATATTTGGAGGAACATCTAAAAAAATTAAAAATTATCTTCAAGTGGGCAATAAACTCCATGTTAATTATAACTCAAAAAACGATAATAGAATGGGTTATTTTAAAATTGAAATTTTAAATGCTTACAGTCCATTTTATTTTGATCATAAACAAAAGCTTTCTTGTATTACTTCAGCAATGAACTTAATAAAAATATTAACGGCAGAAGCACAAGCAAATAAAAAAGTTTACTCTCTTATCGAAGACCTTTTTAATTTATTAAATAATCAAAACTGGCTTAAAAAATATATTTTTTGGGAATTAGAGTTACTAAAATTACTAGGTTACGATCTTGAGCTAGAAAATTTGGTAGAAAAAAATTTAGAAGGTAATAAAACTGTTTATTTTGCGACTTCCTTCACTGAAAAGAAATACGTACCCAACTTTCTTATCGAGAAGGATTTAGAGGTAACAGATATTAACATTTTATTAAGTGGATTGAAATTGGTTGGAGATTATTTGGATAAAACAATCTTGAAACCAAATAATTTAAATTATCCTAATAGTAGAGTAATTTTTTTAAATTCTTTGAAATAATTATTCTAAAATTTTGTCTATTCTATCAGCATAATATGAAACAATAGCATTTGCTCCTGCTCGTTTAAAAGAAACTAAACTTTCATAAACTGCATTTTTTTGTATTAGTTTTTTATTAATAGCAGTTTCTAAAAGACTATATTCACCAGAAACTTGATATGCTAAAACTGGAATTCTAAAACTTTCTTTTATTGATTTAATTATGTCTAAATATGGCATTCCTGGTTTAACCATAATCATATCTGCACCTTCCTTTACATCTAAAGCAACTTCACGCATAGCCTCATCACTATTTCTAAAGTCCATTTGATAAGTTTTTTTATCACCCTTAAGGGAGCTTTTAGAACCAACAGCATCTCTAAAAGGTCCATAAAAACTAGAGGCATACTTTGCTGCATAGGATAAAATTTGTGTATTTTTAAAATTAGAATTGTCAAGTGCTCTTCTTATTTTTCCTATTCTTCCATCCATCATGTCTGAAGGTGCAAGAACATCACATCCCATCTCAGCCTGTAATAGAGATTGATTTATTAGCACTTCAATCGTTTCATCATTAACTATTTGATTATACTTTATTAATCCATCATGACCATGTGATGTATAAGGATCTAGAGCAACATCACACATAATTCCAATTTGGTTTTTGTATTTTTTTTTAATTTCTATTATGGCCCTACAAACTAAATTGTTTTCATTTAATGACTCAGTACCCAAATCATTTTTTAAAGTATTTTTCGTTTTAGGAAAAAGAGCAACCATAGGAATACCTTTTTTAATTGCTTTATCTACTATTTGCGCAACTCTATTTATTGTGTATCTAAAAACACCTGGCATTGTAGATATCGATTCTTTTTTATTTGATCCGTCTATTAAGAAAATTGGTAATATAAAATCATTTGAACTGAGTGTGTTTTCTTGAACCAACCTTCTAGTCCACTTTTCCTTTCTATTTCTTCTTAATCTTAAACTTGGATATTTTCCTGTAATCATATTTAAATATACTTTATTAATGCGACAAATGTATTATACAAATATATAAAATTATAAGTACAACACAATTTCAATGACTATAAATAACACAAAAATCGTAGACCTGAATATAAAAAAAGAGGAAAGAATTTTAGATTTCAGTGATTTTCAAAAACAGAACATAAAATTTGACATAGATAAATTGCAAGAAGCATATAATCAAATTGTAAATATTAAAAAATTTGATGATGGCGGTGGTGTAACTCACTTTGGAGCCATTTCACTAACTCAAATACCTGGAGATCCAGATTCAATAAAAGGCAGTAAGGCTAGAGGAGTTTACTGGACTAAACCTGATAAAACTGGAAAAGAAGTTTCAAGAGATATTAAAGTTGATGAGTCGCAATATTCCGAATTTATTAAAGATTATGAAAACACATATTTTAAGGAAGTGTATGATGTACTTTCTTCAAAATATAAATTAGGTAGAGTAAGAATTCTTTTAAAAGAGCCAAGATCTACTTTGAGCTGGCATAGAGATCCTGAGCCAAGACTTCATATACCAATTATTACTAACCCAGGTTGTTTAATGGTAATAGATAATGTTGCAAAACATATGCCCGCAGATGGTTCTGTATGGGTTACAAATAATACTAAATATCACAATGCATTTAATGGTGGTGAAGAAAATAGAATTCACCTTGTAGCTTGTGTTCTTGATTATAAATTTAATTAGTTTGAAAAAAATATATATTTCTTCTGATCATGCTGGCTTTAAATTAAAGGAAATCATAAAAAAACATCTAATTAAAAAAAAAATGAATTATTTTGATCTAGGACCATCCTCTGATAACAGAGTAGATTACCCTGATTACGCTCATAAGGTTGCTCGAAAAGTAAAAATTAGCAAAAATAATGTTGGAATTTTAGTTTGTGGATCTGGAATGGGGATGAATATAGCTGCAAATAAACATAGGAATATTCGAGCTGCCCAATGTTTTAATTTAAAATCAACAAAATTATCAAGATTGCATAATGATGCAAATATCATTACATTAGGTTCAAGGTTGTTAACTAAAAAAAATGCTTTAAAATGTGTTAGTGTTTTTTTGAATACTAAATTTGAAGGTGGTAGGCACTTAAAAAGGATTAAAAAAATATAATGTCTAGTGAAAAAAATTATATAAATGATAGCTATAAAAGTTTTTTTGAAGACAGTTTATCTTCAAAAGACCCAGACCTTTACAAGGCAATTCAAGATGAACTCTTGAGACAGCAACAACATATAGAATTGATTGCTTCAGAGAATATTGTTTCTCAAGCTGTTTTGGAGGCCCAAGGTTCAGTGCTAACAAATAAATACGCAGAAGGTTACCCTGGTAAAAGATATTATAATGGTTGTGAGCATGTTGACGTTGCTGAAAATTTAGCAATAGAAAGATTAAAAAAACTTTTCAATTGTAAATTTGCTAATGCTCAGCCACACTCAGGAGCACAAGCTAATGGCGCTGTATTTTTGGCGCTGTTAAAACCTGGTGATACTTTTATGGGTATGAGTTTGAATTCAGGAGGTCATATCACTCATGGTTTAAAAATTTCAATGTCAGGAAAATGGTTTAATCCAATAGGGTATGATGTTGATAAAAAATCTGAACTTATAGATTATGACAATGTTGAAAAACTTGCTTTAGAACATAAACCAAAATTGATAATTGCAGGTGGAAGTGCATATTCCAGAGTTATAGATTTTAAAAGATTTAGAGAAATTGCAGATAAAGTTGGAGCATATCTAATGGTTGATATGGCACATTTTTCAGGCTTGGTTGCTGGAAAGGGATATCCAAACCCATGTGATTATGCTCATGTAGTAACATCTACTACTCACAAAGTTTTTAGAAGTGCAAGAGGTGGAATAATTTTAACTAACCACGAAGAATTATCAAAAAAATTTAACACAGCAGTTTTTCCTGGCTATCAAGGTGGACCATTAATGCATGTCATTGCAGCTAAAGCAGCTGGCTTCTTAGAAGCTCTTCAACCTGAATTTCAAGACTACATTAAATCTGTTTTAGCAAATGCAAAAATTTTAGCAGAAACTTTAAAAAATAATGGTTTTAAAATTTATTCTGATGGAACCGATACTCATCTTATGTTGGTTGATTTACGACCTTACAATGTAAAAGGTAACTTAGCTGCTGAAAGCTTATCAAGAGCTAATATTACGTGTAATAAAAATGGTATTCCTTTTGATACAGAAAAACCAATGGTAACATCTGGTATAAGGCTAGGTACTCAAGCTATTACAACACGTGGTTTTGGTTTAAATGAATGTAAGAAAGTGGGTGAATTGATTACAAAAACTCTTAAAGGATTATCAGAAAACCCTGATGATAACAGTAAAGTAGAAGATGAGGTTAGAAATGAAGTTATTGCTTTAACTTCTTCATTTCCAATATATAAGAATCTTTAATTAATGATTTGCCCCTGTGAAAAAAAAGGTGAAACCTCTGTTGTTGACTCACGTCCTACCGAAGATGGTACTGCTATAAGAAGAAGAAGAATGTGTATTTGTGGTGAAAGATTTACCACATTTGAAAGAATTCAATTTAGAGAGCTGATGGTAGTTAAAAAAAACGGGAGAAAATCTCCATTTGATAGAGATAAACTTTCTAAATCAATATATATTGCTCTTAAAAAAAGACCTATAGATACTGGTACTGCTGAAAAATTTATCAGTAAAGTTTCAAGAGCTTTAGAAGAACTTGGTCAAAGTGAAATTTCAACAAGTACAATTGGTACAATGGTTATGGAGGGTTTAAAAGAATTAGATCCTGTTGCTTATGTCCGTTTTGCATCTGTTTATCGTAACTTCAGAGAAGAACAAGACTTTGTTCAATTCGTGGACAAGATAGATGTCTTCAAAAAAAAATAAATTTACAAAAAAAGATAAACTATTCATGGAGATTGCCTTGGACTTGGCAAGATCTCGTGAAGGATTAACAGGAACTAATCCATCTGTTGGTTGTGTAATAGTTAAAAATGATAATATTATTTCAATTGGTCAAACTTCTTATAATGGGAGACCTCATGCAGAATTTAATGCAATTAAAAATTGTAACGAAAAACTTAATGGTGCAAAAATGTATGTAACCTTAGAGCCATGCAGCCATCAAGGTGTGACTCCACCATGTACAAATGAAATAATTAAATCAAAAATATCTGAAGTTGTTTACGCACTTGAAGATACTGATAAAAGAGTAAGAAAAAAAAGTTTTAAAATTTTAAAATCTCATAAAATTAATGTTTCGATAGGCCTTCTAAAAAATAAAGTTAAAAAGTTTTATATTCCATATTTTTTTAATAGAAAAAATAAAAAGCCTTTTGTAACTGGCAAGATAGCTGTTTCAAAAAACAAACTAATTTATAGTAAATTTAAAAGAAAAATAACTAACCAGTATTCTGATAAATTTACTCATTTATTAAGATACAAAAATGACTCAATAATGACATCAAGTAAAACTGTAAATATTGATAACCCTAAATTAAATTGCAGAATAAAAGGTTTTGAAAAATTTTCTCCAGTAAGAGTTATTCTAGACAATAAATTAAGTTTAAAAAAAAACACTTATATTTTTAAGTCAGCTAATAAAAAAAATACTATCGTGTTTTATAATAAAGCAAATATGTCAAGAATTTCTATGTTTAAAAAAAAGAAAATAGAACTAATTAAAACAAAATTAAATAACAGTAATTACTTAGATTTAAGACCAATTATGAAAAAACTTTATTCTTTAGGTTTTAGAAATACTTTAGTTGAGGGAGGCGACCTTCTTACAACAAACTTATTGAAGGATAAAATATTTAATAAATTTTATTTATTCAAAAGCCAAAAAAAACTGCCAACAAATTCAGATTTTGTTAAATTTAATGGATTAAATGTCTTAAATAAAAAATATCCATTCAGACAAAATCTTAATTCTTCCTATGGAAAAGATACAATAACTCATTATAACAAATAATATGTTTAACGGAATTATTTATAATCAAGGGTCTATTTCTAAAATAGTTAAAAGAGATAAGGGGCTTAATATTTTTGTAAAAAGTAACCTTAAAGTTTCAAATAGAGATATGGGTTTATCAGTAGCTTGTGATGGCGTGTGCTTAACATTAATTTCTTTTAAAAAAAAGAATATGGAATTTTATCTTTCAAATGAAACAATCAAACGATCAAAGTTTAAATTTTTAAAAACTAGAGATATTATAAACTTAGAATTACCCTTAAAATACGGTACTAAAATTTCAGGACATATATGTCAAGGACATGTAGACACTGTTGGTAAAGTATTGAGGATCTCTAAGGTTGATAAATCATACGTTTTTGAATTCGAAATCCCTAATAAGGAAAGAAAACATTTAATAGAAAAAGCATCAATTAGTGTAAATGGTATATCTCTTACTATTTCAAAAGTTACAAAAAAAGGATTTCAAATTTGGATTATCCCTCACACATATAAAGAAACAAATTTATCTACTCTAAAGAAATCGAGCTTAGTTAATATTGAGATAGATATCCTATCTAAATACGTTAGAAATTATTTTAATGAAAAAAAATAATTTTGCTAAAATTGAACAAATAATCAATGTAGCCAAAAGGGGTGGCATGTTTATCCTCGTAGATGATGAAAAGAGAGAGAATGAAGCTGATTTAGTTATTTCTACATCTGACACTAATGCAAAAAAGATAAATTTTATGGCCAGGTATGGCCGTGGATTAATTTGTCTTGCTTTAGATAGCGTACAGGCAAAAAAATTAAATTTAAGTTTAATGTCACCTATCAATCAATCAAGAAATAAAACTGCATTTACAATTTCAATAGAGGCAAAAAAAGGAATAACCACAGGAATTTCTGCAAAAGACAGATCTAGAACAATTAAAATTGCATCAAGAAAAAATGCAAACAAAAATGACATTGTTTCTCCAGGTCATATTTTTCCAATTATAGCTAAAGATGGCGGAGTATTAGTTAGAGCAGGACATACTGAAGCTTCAGTTGATATATCTAGATTAGCTAAAAAAAATAATTCTGCAGTTATATGTGAAATTATGAATGAAGATGGAACAATGGCAAAAGGTGAAAATCTCTTTAATTTTGCAAAAAAACATAAACTCAAGATTGGAAAAATAGAAGATCTAATCGCTTACAGACTTAAAAAAGAAAAATTAATACGTTTAAAAAAGCAAAGTAATATTGAAGTAAAGGATCAAAAATATAAAATAAGAATATATGAAAATTTATTAGATGGTGCTGAGCATTTTGCATTAATAAAGGGAAATATTAAAAAAGGTGTTACACCTAGAGTTAGAGTAATTTCATCAAATGTAGTTCAAAATTATTTGATTAGTCAACAATTACCAAATTCATTTAATAAAACTTTAAATTATTTTAAAAAATACTCTTGTTGTGTTTTAGTTTTTATCAGAGATACCAATCTACGATCCGTCACACAAACCTTGAAGGATTACAAAAACAAAGAATTTTATAAAAGAGGTAATGACAAACTTATAAGAAATTATGGAATAGGTGCTCAAATAATTAAAGATTTAAAAATTAAAAATATGATATTGATTACCAAATCACCAAAAAAAGTTATTGGTTTAGAAGGATATGATATAAAGATTACTAAACAGGAATTAATTTAATGAAAAAAAAATATTTAATTGTTATCGCAGATTATTATAAGGATATATCAAAGGGATTATTAAGTAGCGCCCTAAATTTAATCCCAAAATCAAATATAATTAAAATTATAACTGTTCCAGGTGTATTTGAAATACCAGTTACAATCTCAAAAAATATTAAAAAGTACGATGCATTTTTGGCACTCGGTTGCGTTATCAAGGGACAAACCCCTCATTTTGATTTTATTTCTCAAGCATCAACCAATGCAATTATGGACATATCTGTAAATAATAAAAAGCCTGTTGGTAACGGCATTATTACATGCCTTAATATGAAACAAGCTAAAGCTAGAAAACGAAAAGGTGGCGAAGCTGCTAAAGCTGTAATTTCTATTTTGTCTCAAAAATGAGAACTCACTTTAACCCAAAAAATAATCCAAGAGTTATAATTATTCAAAAATTATATGGTAAATTTTATAATGAAGATGATAATTTAGATTTCCCGAAACATCGATTTAAAAAATTTATTAAAGATATAGTAAAAGGGACCATAGAAAGAAATGACCTTATATTAGATGAATTAAACACAAAACTAGGTGATGATTTTGTTTTTGAGAATCTTGATAAAGTTTTTCAAACTATTCTTAAAGCAGCAACTTATGAATTCATGTATAAACCTCAATTGTCACTAAATATAATTATAAAAGAATATTTAAATTCATCTAATTTTTTTTTAGAAAATTCTCAAACAAAATATCTAAATGCTCTATTAGATAATGTTGGAAAAAAATTAAGATCTAAAAATGCATGAATTTGAATTAATTAAAAATTATTTTTCAAAGATTTCAAAAAAAAATAAATCTGCTCTTAATTTAAATGATGATGTTTTTTTTGATAAGAAGAAGGGTATAGCTATTTCTATTGATACATATAATTTAGGCTATCACTTTATTGATTTTAAACACCCTCATCTAGTTATTAAAAAAATTTTAAGGTCCTCTATCTCAGATTTAATTTGTAAAGGAGTGTTGCCAAAATTTTATTTTATAGCTGGTTCAGGTAATAAAAAGACTTTTTCCAAAAAAAATTTATCCCTAATTTCAAATTCCTTAATACAGGAACAAAATAAATATAATATTGTTTTATGTGGGGGTGATACTACATTTTCTAATAAACTTAGCTTTACTATTACATCGCTAGGTTATTCAAAAAAAATTATTTATAGAAATAAAGCTTTAGTAAATGATGATATTTATGTAACAGGTAATTTGGGTGATAGCTTTATGGGTCTACAAATTTTAAAAAACAAAATTAAAGTATCTAAAGAACTAAAAAAATATTTTGCTCAAAAATATTATCTACCTGATATACAAATAAAGCTGACTAAAAAGTTATTAAAATTTGCAAATTCCTCTATTGATTTGTCTGATGGTCTGATTGATGATTTGAGTAAAATGATAAACAATCAAAATTTATCATTTTCCTTGAATGAAAACAAAATACCAATTTCAAAGAATTTGTTAAAAATAATAAAAATGAAGACCATGAAAAAGATTAAACTTTTATCTAATGGTGATGATTATCAGATTTTATTTACTGCAAGCAAAGATAAATCTAGAATCATAGCCCAAACATCAAAAAATCTTGGTATTAAAATTTCTAAAATAGGTAAAATTTGTTCTAATAAAAAAAGATCAGTAATTATTGATGAAAAAGGTAAGGAAATAGTACTTAAAAACAAAGGTTATGTTCATCAATTCTAAAAGTTAATTATTGTCTTTTTTAGCTTTTTTTGTATTGTGCGGGCTTAAAATTTAACAACCAACAACATTAAGGTTTTCATGAGCTCAACAGTAGAAACGATTTTATTATATACAATAACAGCAGGCCTTTTATCCATTGTCTATGGTTTTTTCACTGGAAAAAATATTCTTAATTCAAACGCAGGTAATAAAAAAATGCAGGAAATTGCATCTGCTATTCAAATTGGAGCTAAAGCATATTTAGCAAGACAATATAAAACAATAGCAATCGTTGGTGTTGTTGTTTTGGTAATTGTTAGTGTAGCTTTTAGTCCATTAGTTGGTGTTGGATATTTAATTGGTGCTGCTTTATCTGGTATTGCAGGTTATGTTGGAATGTTGGTATCCGTTGAAGCTAACGTGAGAACAGCAGAGGCGTCAAGAAAAGGTTTAGCTCAAGGCCTTTCAGTTGCTTTTAAATCAGGTGCTGTAACTGGTATGCTAGTTGCTGGTTTAGCATTATTGTCAATAGCTGTTTATTACTATCTCTTATTAAAATTAAATGTTGATGAAAGAGAAATTGTTAATGCTCTTGTTGCATTAGGTTTTGGAGCCTCTTTAATTTCAATTTTTGCAAGATTAGGTGGAGGAATTTTTACGAAGGGTGCTGATGTAGGTGCTGATTTAGTTGGAAAAGTAGAAGCAGGTATTCCAGAAGATGACCCAAGAAATCCAGCCGTCATAGCTGACAATGTAGGAGACAATGTAGGTGATTGCGCAGGCATGGCAGCTGATCTATTCGAAACTTATGCTGTGACTATAGTTGCAACTATGGTTTTATCCTCAATTTTCTTTGTAGGTGATTTAAATATGATGATTTACCCATTAAGTATTGGTGCTGCGTGCTTGTTAACCTCAATACTTGGTACTTTTTTTGTAAAACTAGGAAACACTAAAAACGTTATGAACGCCTTGTATAAAGGTTTTATAGTGTCTGCTATAGCATCACTAGTTATTTTATGGCCTGTAACAGATCATGTAATAGGCTTTACTAATGAATATACAGTAAATGGTAAAACTTTTAATGGTATGAACCTATACTATTGTGGAGTTATTGGTTTAGTAATTACGGGATTATTAATTTGGATTACTGAATACTATACAGGTACAAATTACAGACCTGTAAAATCTGTTGCTTTATCCTCAACAACTGGACATGGAACAAACGTTATTCAAGGATTAGCCGTATCTATGGAGGCTACTGCAATTCCTGCCTTAATTATTGTTGCAGGTATTTTAATTACCAATTCAATTGCAGGTCTTTTTGGTATTGCTATAGCAGTAACTACAATGCTTGCATTAGCTGGTATGGTTGTTGCATTAGATGCATACGGTCCTGTTACTGATAACGCCGGTGGTATTGCAGAAATGTCAAATTTAGATAAAAAAGTTAGAAAAACAACTGACGCTTTAGATGCAGTTGGAAACACAACAAAAGCTGTAACTAAAGGTTATGCAATTGGATCAGCTGGTTTAGGTGCTCTCGTTTTATTTGCTGCTTATACAGAGGATATTAAACATTTCTCAAAAGAAGCTGGTTCAGCTCTAGAAGGTATTGTTGTAACTTTTGATTTGTCAAATCCTTATGTTGTTGTTGGTTTGTTAATAGGTGGAATGTTACCTTACTTGTTTGGTTCAATGGGAATGCAAGCTGTTGGTAGAGCAGGTGGAGCCGTAGTTGTTGAAGTAAGAAGACAATTCAAAAAATACCCAGGCATAATGAAAAGAAAACAAAAACCCGATTATGCAAAATTAGTAGATTTATTGACTGTAGCAGCTATTAAAGAAATGATTATTCCATCTTTATTACCAGTGTTGTCGCCAGTTGTATTATACTTTATAATTTTAGCTATCGGTGGTCAAGTTGCTGCTCTTGCTGCAGTGGGCGCAATGTTGCTTGGTGTAATCATAACTGGATTGTTTGTTGCTGTTTCAATGACAGCAGGAGGTGGTGCTTGGGATAATGCTAAAAAATATATCGAAGATGGTAATCACGGAGGAAAAGGTTCGGAAGCTCACAAAGCTGCTGTAACAGGAGATACTGTTGGAGATCCTTACAAAGACACTGCAGGGCCAGCAGTTAACCCAATGATCAAAATTACAAATATAGTTGCATTACTATTACTTGCAGTTATCGCTGGATAATTTCTTTCCGCTTTTTGGCCCTCGAATTAAGAGGGTCATTAATTTTTTGTCTCATACTAGACATAAATTCGTAAATAAATGAATTTCTCTTAAAGCCACTTTCTGTAGTCTCCATTGCAATTTTTATATCTTCCATATCATCCTTATTATAAAAATCTTTTTTTTTAAGAATTCCATAATTATCCATCTCTAATACTAAAATATTATTTTTGAAAATTTTCATTTTTCCAAGATTTTTAAGTTTTGACTGCGTTTGTTGCATTTCAATGTATATCCATAAGTCGTTATCAAATTTACTCTTTGTTGATGGATTGCCTAAAATATTAATTATGTCATTTTTGTTACTTTTATTTACTATTAATGAGGCTTGTTTTTTTTCTAAAAAAGGAACACCGTGATGTTTAATAACAGGTTTAAAAGAGCAATTTGTAACTATTAATGAAAAAAAAATTATATATAATGTTTTATACATGAAACAGAAGTATCTATATCTTTATAATAATTTAATAAATTACACTAGAAATAAAGATTTATACAAAGATTTAAATAGAGAAGATAATTTTTCTGATAGATTAACCTTATTTTTACTTCATTTTTCTTTTTTCTTAAAGAATTACAAAAACAATGAAAATAAGACTGTCTTACAGGAAATTTATGACTTTAATTTTCGTCAACTTGAATTGAGTATTAGAGAAATTGGATACGGCGACCAATCTATTAATAAAAAAATGAAGGATTATATAAATTTATTCCATTCAATGGTTTCCGAAATTCATTTTTGGGAAGATTTATCTAAATCTGATAAATTAAAAAAAATTTCAATTTTTTTAGGTGGTTTTGGAAATATTGAATATTTATTGGATTATTTTGAGAATTTTAATGATGATTTATCAAAAAAAACTTTGAATTCTTATTTAAAAAGTGTAAGTAACCACTAATTATGGCTGTACCAAAAAGAAAACAAACTCCTTCACGAACTGGTATGAGAAGGGCCCAAACAATGAAATATTCAACTAAAAATATAGTTGAGGATAAAAAATCTGGTGAATATAGGTTATCTCATCATCTTGATTTGAAAACTGGTATGTATAAAGGAAGACAAGTTTTAGACCCAAAAGAATAGTATAATATATCAATAAAATGTCTGATTTGATTAAAATTGCAGTTGATGCAATGGGTGGTGATGGATCACCAAAAAAAATTATTGATGGAATTATTTTTAATAATAAATCAAATAAAAATATTTTTTACAAAATTTTTGGAGACCAAAAAAAAATCTTAGAATTAATTAAAACTAAAATTGATGAAAAATTTTATGAAATTATTCATACAGATAAGGTCATCAAGAGTACCGATAGTCCTTTAGAAGGTGCGAAAAGAGGTAAAGAAACTAGTATGTGGCTTGCTATTCAGAGTGTGAAAGATAAAAAAGCAGATATAGTTATATCAGCTGGAAACACTGGAGCTTTATTAGTTGTCGCTAAACTAAATTTAAAAATGATTGAAAATATTGACAAACCTGCTTTGTCTGCACTTTGGCCAAATAAAAAAGGGATGAGTGTTGTATTAGATTTGGGTGCAAATATTGAATGTAGCTCAAAAAATTTGATAGATTTTTCTATAATGGGAGCTTCTTTATACACTTCACTATATCCTGAAAACAAACCAAATGTTGCATTATTAAATATTGGGTCTGAAGAATTAAAAGGAAATGAAACAATTAAAGAAACTTTTAAAATTTTAAGTGAAAAAAATTCTATTAATTATAACTTTGCAGGCTATATCGAAGGGAATCATTTAATGGATGGTGATGTAAATGTTATTGTTTCTGATGGTTTTACAGGAAATGTAGCCTTAAAAACTGCTGAGGGCACAGCAAACTTTATTACGAGTGAATTAAAAAAAACAATGACTGGTAATATTATGGGTAAAATTTCTTCATTATTAAACATATCAAATTTAAAGAAATTTAAAAAAAGACTTGATCCAAGATTATATAATGGTGCAATTTTTATTGGGTTAGACTCACCAGTAGTTAAAAGTCATGGTGGAACTGATTATATTGGTTTTTCAAACTCCCTTGATGTTTGTCATAGAATTGTAAAAGGTAATTTGATAGAAAAGATAAAGCATAATATTTAAAATGAGAATAAACTTAACTAAAAAAGACTTAGTTAATTTAGTGTATATGCAACTCGGATTTTCCAAGCAAATTTCAGAAAATCTCATTGAAGATTTTTTAGCCACAATCGTTACAAATATTAAGTCAGAAAAAAAATTAAAATTATCTAGATTTGGTACATTCACTATTAGACAAAAGAAATCAAGAATAGGAAGGAATCCTAAAACCAAGGAGACAAAAGAAATATCAACTAGGGAGGTTGTATTGTTTAAACCATCAAGAGAATTTAAAGAATTTATTAACATGAAAGAAAATGGATAAGTCTGAAAATGCTTACAAAACTATTGGAGAAGTTGCGAAAATTTTAAAACTCAAAGCAAATAAAAAAGGTATTCTCCCGACTCATGTAATTAGATTTTGGGAAACACAATTTAAGCAAATTAAACCTAAAATATTAAACTCAAACAGAAGATATTATGATGAAAAAACAATTAATCTTCTACAGAAAGTTAAATTTCTTTTAAAAGAAAAAGGTATGACAATTAATGGTGTAAAAAAAATACTAAATAGTGAAGTTTCTTTAGAGCTTGACGAAATTGCAAATAAATCTATAAAAGCTAAAAATTTAAAAATTAAATTAATTAAAATTTCTAAAATTATAAAAGAACTTAAATAATATGCCTAAAAAAACTCATGTTAAAGTAAGACTTGTTCCTGAAGCTAAGCCAGATAGTTCGTTTTTTTATTATGTAAAAAAACCTGCTGGTGGAGAAAAAGCTAAAGTAAAGCTTTCAGCTAAAAAATATAATCCAGATACTAGAAAACATGAAATGTTTGTTGAGAAGAAGTTGCCCCCACACAGTAAATAGTTATTTCTTTTTAAAATTTCTTTTTTCATATTCAATATAAGCCCAAATCATATTTTTCCATATTCTGTTTGTTATTTTTGGGTCTATATTATTTTTAACTGACTTTTTTTTTATATTTCTTAAAATAATATTTATTCTTTTTTGATCAATAATTTGATTTTTTTTATCTTTTAATTTAAGAACTTTTTTAACAAGATTTGTTCTTTTTTTTATTATTTTGATTAAAGAATTATCAAGTTTATCTAATTGAATTCTAATTTTACTTAATTTTTTTTTCTTTAGAGGCGACATTTATATATTTGGATTATTAAAAAAATATTATATTTAAACCCTTATGTACACCGTAAATACCAAAATTAATAATCAATTGTCTTTATGGTTAATTATAATGTTTATTATAATTTCTATTATGATTGTAGTTGGTGGCCTGACCAGACTCACCGACTCTGGTCTTTCAATAACTGAATGGCAATTAATTTCTGGATTACTTCCTCCTTTAAATCAGAATGATTGGATATTATATTTTAATTTATACAAAGAAATACCTGAGTTTAAATTACAGAACTTCAATATGACTTTACAAGAATTTAAAGTTATTTTCTGGTGGGAGTGGGTACACAGAATGTTAGGCAGGTTAATAGGACTATGTTTTTTAATTCCACTCATATACTTCTCATTCAAATTAAAAATTACAAAAATAATAAATTTATATTTCATTTTTTTTCTTATTTGCTTCCAAGGCTTTATTGGTTGGTATATGGTTAGTAGTGGTTTAGTTGATAGGGTAGATGTTAGTCATTTTAGATTATCTGTTCATTTGTTAATTGCTTTTTTAATTTTATCGTTAATTTTTTGGAATTATTTAAAATATCAAAATTATAACCAGGTTGTAGAGGGAATAAATTCAACTATTCCTTTTGTATTTTTAGTATTAATATTAATACAAATTGTAATTGGTGCATTTGTCTCAGGAATGGATGCTGGAAAAATTTATAATTCCTGGCCCCTGATGGGAAATACCTATTTTCCAAATGATAATAATTTTGAAAATTTATTTAAATTATCCGCTTTTAGTGATCCATCATTAGTTCAGTTTATTCATAGAAATCTGGCATATATAATTGGATTATTTTATGTATTAATTTTTTTTAAAGTTTATAAAAATAAAATCACTAAATTATATAGATCAGTTAATATTTTAGGTTTTTTTATAATCTTACAGATTATTTTAGGAATTTTTACAATTATACTTGGTGCACAAATATATATTGCTGCTGTACACCAAGTAAGTTCTATTTTTTTAGTAACTTCATCTATTTATTTTTTCTTTATAAATACCAGAACTAGCTAACCGCTTTAAGCTTACCTTTTGAGGATTTATTTAAAGCTTGATCTAAATCTTCAATAATATCGTCTATATGCTCGATACCTATACACAGTCTGACATAACTTTGTGTTACACCAGATGCAATAAGCTCTTTTTCATTTAATTGACTGTGTGTTGTACTGGCTGGGTGGATAGCTAAACTTCTAGCATCCCCAATGTTTGCAACATGATAAAACATTTTTAATGATTCAATAAATTTTTTACCAGCTTCAATTCCACCTTTTAGCTCAATGCCAACCATTGGTCCATTTCCACCCTTTAAGTAATGTTTAGCTCTGTCTGAAATATGTTTATCATGCTCTGTTGAATAAATTACTTTGGTTACTTCTTTATGTTTTTTTAAAAAATTAACAGCCTTTTGTGCATTTTCACAATGCTGTTTCATTCTTAAAGCCACAGTTTCAAGACCTTGTATAATTGCAAAAGCATTATCAGGTGCACATGCTGATCCTAGATCTCTCAACAGGCAAACTCTAGCACGTACAGCAAAAGGAACATTGGCACCAGTCATTTCAGGCACTGCTTTTCCCCATATAACATTATTGTAGCTAGCATCTGGTTCGTTAAATAAAGGCTGTCTTTTAGGATCAGCTGTCCAATCGAAATTCCCACTATCAACAATACTCCCAGCGATTGCTGTTCCATGTCCACCAATATATTTTGTTAAAGAATGAATAACTACAGCAGCTCCATGTTCAATAGGCTTGCAAATAACAGGGGCGGCAGTATTATCCATTATAAGAGGAATATTATATCTTCTTCCAATATCTGAAACTTCTTTAATAGGGAAAACTCTTAAATATGGATTAGGTAGAGTTTCTCCATAAAAAGCACGCGTATTATCATCAATTAGTTTTTCAAAATTTTTAGGATCACTCGGATCTGCATATCTTATCTCTATTCCAAGTTTACTAAGTGTATTGTTAAATAATGATACAGTTCCACCATATAAATCGGTAGAACTAATGATGTTATCACCAGCTTGAGCAACATTTAATACTGCAAAAGAGGAGGCTGTCTGACCAGAAGACACAGTTACACACGACAAACCACCTTCAAGAGCAGCAACTCTTTTCTCTAACACGTCATTTGTAGGATTCATTATTCTTGTATAAATGTTTCCAAACTCTTTTAGTGAAAACAAATTAGCTGCATGCTCTGTACTGTTAAACTCATATGATGTAGTTCTATATATAGGTACAGCAACAGCATTTGTTGCAGGATCACTTCTGTAATCACCACCATGAACCGCAATAGTCTCAGGATTATTTCTTTTATTTCTCATAATATGCTCCTTTTTTAGTGCTTTAACTTAATGTGAGGCGCACAATATAGTTCAAATGCCTACCGATAATTTATGAAATTCCTTTTTAGCAGTTTAAAGCCCGCAATAGGATCAAATCGGCATTATCCTTTTATCAAATTAAGACCTATTTTCAAGGTAAATATAAAATTGACTTTGATTTTAATAATAGTATTAATCCTCGCACTATGACGAAATTCCTTAAAAAAGACCAAATAACATCATCTTGGTATGAAATTGATGCAACTAATGCAGTTGTTGGTAGATTGGCAACTGTTGTTTCAAACATTATACGAGGAAAAAATAAAACTACATATACACCACATATGGATGATGGAGATTTTGTTGTTGTTAAAAATGTTGAACAAGTAAAATTCACAGGAAAAAAATTTCAGGACAAGAAGTATTATAGACATACAGGTCACCCAGGTGGAATTAAGATCGCTACTCCTGAAAAATTACATGAAAAAAAACCAGGTGAAATTTTAAAACTTGCAGTTAAAAGAATGTTACCTAGTGGTGTTTTGGGTCGCAAACAATTAACTAAACTAAAAATTTATGCAGGTAATGATCACCCGCATACTGCACAAAATCCTAAAGTCATCGAATTAAATAAATTGAACAGCAAAAACTTAACTAGAAACTAATATGGAAAATACTCAAACATCCTCAAAATCAACTAAACTTAAATTAGATTTTAAAGATAGTAAATATGCAACTGGTAGAAGAAAAACTTCTATTGCGAAAGTTTGGTTAAAAAAAGGATCTGGTAAAATATATGTAAATGGAAAATTATTTAGTGATTATTTTGCAGACGAAACCCATAAAATGCAAATTACAAGACCTTTTGAGATTATAAATCAGTCTACAGACTATGATGTTAGATGTAGCGTTAAAGGTGGCGGACCAACCGGTCAAGCTGGTGCAATGGTTCATGGTATATCTAAAGCATTAGTTTTATTTGATGAAAATTTAAAAAGTACATTAAAAACAGAAAAACTTACCACAAGAGACTCTCGAGCAGTTGAGAGGAAAAAACCTGGTAGAAGAAAAGCTAGAAGAAGCTTCCAATTCTCTAAAAGATAATTTTTTTTTAATATTTAACTGTTATAATATAAAATGCTCAAGCTAAATGCATTAGTCGCTGGATCAACTGGATATATTGGAACTCAATTAATTAAGATATTAGTTAAGCACAAATATATAAATATAAAATATTTATGTGGTAATTCCTCAGTAGGCAAGAGCATTTCTTTTTATGAAAAGTCATTAAGAAAATATAAATTACCAAAAATAAGAAAATTTAATAAAAATTTATTAGATGGTGTTGATATAATTTTTACAGCTTTACCTAATGGAGAAGCGCAAGATATATCTAAATATTTAAATAAAAAAAATATATTAATTGATTTAGCTGCAGATTTTAGACTTGAAAAAGCTTCAGAATATAAAAAATGGTATAAGCAGAAGCATCGAGCAATTAAACTTATGAAAAAAAGTATCTATTCACTACCTGAAATTAATAGAAAAGAGCTGAAAAAATATAATATTATCTCAAGTCCTGGCTGTTATCCAACATCTATACTTTTGCCATTAGTACCTTTGATTAATAAAAATTTAGTTAAAGTTTCAAATATTATAATAGACTCCAAATCAGGTTATTCTGGTGCTGGAAGAGGTGTTCACAAAAAATATAAAAATAAAAATTTATATGAATCTTTAAGCGCATATGGTGTTGGAAATCATCGTCATAATTCAGAAATTGACCAGATGTTAAAAAAATTTTCTAAAAAAAAAATTGAAGTAATTTTTACACCACATTTATCACCAATGTTTAAAGGAATTCTAAGTACTATATATTTAGATTTGAATAAAAATGTAAATCAATCAAAGGTAATAAGTTTATTATCAAAATTCTACAAAAACGAGAAATTTGTTAAGATTTCTAAATCAAATACTTTCATAAGCACAAATAATGTTATTAATACCAATAATTGTCTAATATCGGTCTGTAAATCTAAATTTAAAAATAAAATTATAATACTTTCAGCTATAGATAATTTGATAAAAGGTGGCGCTGGTCAAGCAGTACAAAGTCTAAACAATAGATTTAATTTTCCAGAAACAACTGGATTAATATGAGATTAATATTTTGTTTATTTTCACTATTATTTATTAGCAACTGTTCTTTAAATAAAGATTCTCACTATTGGACTGAAGATTCTATTAAAAAAAAAGATGAGCAAATAAATCTTTCAAAAATATTAAAAAAATCAAAAAATATAACATCAATGACATTGGATGAATATAAAATATATATAGAAGACTACACAAAAAAAAGTAAATATCCTGATATTAGTAAATGAAAAAAATATATAATATCGCAGTAGTTGGTTTAGGACAGGTAGGTATCTATTTACTTAATGAGTTAAACACTAAAAAAAAAAAAATTGAAATAAAAACTGGAACAAAAATTAATGTAGTCGCGATATCAGCAAAAAATATTAAAAAAAAGAGAAAATTTAAAATTAATAAGAAAATTTTTTATACCAACCCTCTTGAAATATTTAAAAAACATAAAGTAGATATATTATTTGAAGCAATAGGATTATCTGATGGTATGTCTAAAAAGATTGTGGAGAAAGCTTTAAAAAGTAAGGTTCACGTCATTACACCAAATAAAGCTTTAATTTCTAAACATGGAAATTATCTAGCAAAATTAGCTGAAAAAAATAATGTTAACCTAGAGTTTGAAGCTTCAGTAGCAGGAGGTATTCCAATCTTAAGATCAATTAAGGAAGGATTAGCAACAAACAAAATCTCAAAGATTTATGGAATATTAAATGGTACCTCAAATTATATCCTATCTGAAATGGAAAATTCTAATCAAAAATTTAATGATGTTCTTATTAAAGCACAAAAACTTGGCTATGCAGAACCTGGTAATCCTAAATTAGATTTAAATGGCTTTGATGCTTTTGCTAAGGTAAGAATTTTATCTGCACTTGCATTTAATAGTAAAATTTCCCACCATAAATGTTTAATGGAAGGGATAGAAAAAATAGAATTAAAAGATATAAAAATTTCAAATCAATTAGATTTAAGAATAAAACTTCTTGGCATAACAGAATTAAAGAATAATCAACTTTTTGAAACAGTTCACCCGTGTTTAGTTAACAAAAAATCTTATATTGGGAATGTTAATGGGGTAATGAATGCGGTAATTCTTGAGGGTAAACCTGTAGGTAAAAGTATTTTACAAGGTGAAGGTGCAGGCCCTGGTCCCACTTCATCTTCACTACTTTCTGACTTATTGTCTATACTTAGAGGGAATATTAAAAAACCTTTTGGAGTTCCTTTTGCACAATTAAAAGCTTTAAAATCTTATAATTTAAATAATTACACAAACTCACTATATTTAAGGTTTGAAGTGAGGGATCGACCTGGAGTTTTATCTCAAATTACTAATCGTTTAGCCAAGTATAAAATATCTGTAAAAAGACTTGTCCAAACACCTGATAAAAAAACAAATAAAGCAACAATAGTAATCATAACTCACAAAACTTCTGAGATAAATTCCAAGAATTGCTTATCTATATTTAAAAAAAATAAAAATATTTTGAAAACACCAACACTTATTAGAGTGCTTGGTTAATGGATATTTATTTTAAACTTTTCGAAGTTTTATTTCCTGTTTTTTTTATGGTGGGTATAGGTTACTTTATTGGTAAAAAAAATCCTAAATTAGATACTTCTTTTATCACAAATTTTGCTGCTAATGTTGGAAGCCCTGCGATGGTTTTTTACGCTATCACTACTACTGGTGTAACATTCCCAATGTTTATTGAGTATTTTTGGTATTCATTAATTGCAATATTTGCCTTTGCTATAGTAGGTGTAATCTTTTTAATTTTTTTAAGAAAAGAAATAATACGAGAACTTCCTCCATTTGTTTTACCTAATGTTGGTAACATGGGATTACCAATTTGTTTATTTGCTTATGGTGATTTAGGATTAGGTATTGCAGCTACTATCTCTTCATTAGTTATATTTTTTCATTTTACAATAAATGTTTTTTTGGCTAGTAAAAAATTTAGTTTAAAGCTTTTACTTCAAAGCCCACCTGTATATGCAATAATAATTTCAATTATCTTTTTATATTATGAAATTGAAACCCCAGTTTTTTTAGTGAATACAACTATGATTACTGCTTATACAGCAATATTTTTAATATTGATGTCTTTAGGTATAGCCCTTACAAGATTAAAAGTTTTTTCTTTTAAGTCTGCTTTTATTTCTTCTATATGTAGAGTTTTTATTGGACCATTAATTGGACTAGGTATTATAAAAGTGTTTAATTTATCTGGTTTTGCAGCAGGTGTATTTTTAATTCAATGTGCTATGCCAAGTGCAGTTTTGACTTATTTAATTGGTTCAATGTATTCACCTAAAAAAATTGTTGATAGCATTGCAAGTATGATTGTAGTTTCAACAATTATGTCATTTATAACGTTACCAATTGTTGTATTCTTTGCTTTAAAATACTTCTATTAAACTATATCCTTCTTTTATGAAGGCAATAATTTTAAATGCATCTGCCTGGATGATTGTTCCTGTCATGGATGCTTTTGCTAAATATTTAAGCTCATCTATGGATGTTTTGCAGATAACTTGGGCGAGATATTTTTTTACTGTAGTCTTTACATTATCCTTAATGCTTATCTTTTATAGGCATTCATTAGTTTGGACAAAAAAACCAGCTCTTCAATTAATTAGAGGATTAATTTTTGTTTTTTCTACTTATTTGTTCTTTTATGCAATATCAGAAATTTCACTTCCAAAAGCTCTAACTTTAGCTTTTGTTGCTCCAATTTGTGTTACAGCCTTATCTCCATTTTTTTTAAATGAGAAAGTAGGGGTGAAAAGGTGGACCGCTGTGTCTTTAGGATTTATTGGAACATTAATTGTAATAAGACCTGGCTTTATTGAACTTAATTTAGCTACCATGGCCGCATTAGGTAATGGAATTTGTTATGGATTTTATCTAATAATAACAAGAAAATTGAGTACTTCAGATAATCCACTTTTAACGCTTTTATTATCAGGTTTGATAGGAACTATTATAATTAGCCTGTTTATGCCCTCAGTTTGGGTTAATCCTACGTCAAATCAATGGATTTTAATGGCTTTAATAGGCCTTATAGCCTCTGTAGCGCATCTTTTCCTTATATTATCTCTAAAATACGCTGATGCATCTAAATTAGCTCCTTTAGGTTATACAGAGATAATTACAAATATACTCATTAGTTACTATTTCTTTCATGAATTGCCTGATAATTGGACTTATTTAGGCTTATTTATTATTGTTCTCAGTGGCCTATATATTTCTCGGAGGGAATATTTGCTAGCACGTCCTAAATAATAGTAAACAAATATTTACTTGTATCTAATATATTGCTTTAATATATACATATAAACTACTGTAATCATTGTATTATTTTATTTAATAATTATTTACAAATTTGAAAACGATTTATTTTATTTTATTAAATAATAAATTAATATCTATTTTTTTTAGTAAATGTTAACAAATTTGAAAAAATTTTTATACAAAATTAACATTAATAATAAAATTGTTTAATTCCAATAGTTTTTTAAGCTTATTAATCACAAAATTCAAAATATTTAATCGGATAAGTGAGTAGGGCAACAAAAATTGATAAAAATTTTTTGAAATTTTACTCTAAAATGAGCCTTGATATCACTTAAAGATAGAGCAATGCAGTTATAGAATATATGTTTTAAAAGGCCATAGAGGTGCTTTATTTTAGTTTATCTAAATTTATAGCACAACTGAAGGGTGAAAAAACGATTTATACTAAAATAGGCTTAATTATCAAAAAATTGTTGATTTTATTAGTTTTTTTTACATAAAATAGACTTAAAATGACACTAAATATAGACTTTTTCAGATCTCAATAAACGTAGCTTTGTTTTAACTCCACCTCTACCAGAGTACCCACCTAGTTTTCCATCAGATCTAATTACTCTATGACACGGTATTTTGGGAGCATATGGGTTTTTTGCACATGCATTAGCTACAGCACGAGCCGATTTAGGGCATTTTAAAGCAATTGCTACCTCTTTATATGTTTTGACAGATCCCTTAGGTATAGTTTTTAAAAAGTTCCAAACTTTTAATTCAAATTTAGTTCCAATCATTTATATGCAATTTTAAGAGAAAAACCACGTTTTTATGCACTTTTAAGTGCATAAAACAGTAGTTATAGGCACGTCGTTTACTCGCTACCGCCATGCCACCCGCTTCGCGCGTTCAGCGATTCCCCGCGAAACTTTCTGCCCTCTGAAATTGTTCCTTGCGGTTTTTCTCCAGCTGGCCAGTTAAGGGTTGCCCCTTAATTAAGCTTAACATATCAGCTATTTTATCTATTTGTATCACTTTTTAGTTGTTTTTTAATTTTTTGATTATTACCTGTGAATAATGGGGATAATTCTAATCACCAAACACAAGTATAAAATAGCTTATTAAAAAAAAAATAAAGAGTATTGATAAATATATTGTCTCTATAGTTTTTCCAACTTTCTTATATTGAATAATGCTTAGAATCGCAAAAGCTATGGCGGTAATGAGAAAATAATTAGGTTCTATTAATCCGTTCATCGACGCCATAATTTATTTTTTAAACTATTGACATTAAAAATCATCTAATATATTACTATCGATAATTAATTGTTATCAATAGTAATTGTATGAATGAGCTAACAACAGATCTAAAAACACTTCACGAGGAAACTTTAAATAATCTCAGAAGTTCAAAAGCAAATAATACTTTAAGAGCTTATAAATCTGACTTTAAAGACTTCGGTGCTTTTTGTTCAAAGCATAGGTTAAATTCATTGCCAACAGAGCCAAAAATTGTTTCCTTATACCTAACTCATCTCTCCAAATGCTCAAAAATAAGCACTTTAAGAAGAAGATTGGTTTCAATAAGCATGGTACATAAGTTGAAAGGACACTATTTGGATACTAAACATCCGATCATAGTTGAAAATTTAATGGGAATAAGAAGGGTCATAGGAAGTATTCAGAAAGGCAAAAAACCTATATTAATCAATCATTTAAAATTAATTATTAATGCTATAAATGAGCAAAACATTGAAGAAATTAAAAAATTTAGAGACAAATCAATAATCTTAATCGGCTTTGGGGGTGGTTTTAGAAGAACAGAGCTCATCTCAATTGATCATGAGGATTTAGAATTTACTCCTGAGGGTCTCAAAATCACTATTAAAAAATCTAAAACTGACCAAATTGGTGAAGGAATGACAAAAGCACTACCCTACTTCGATAATGAAATTTACTGTCCAGTTAAAAACTTAAAAAAATGGTTAGAAATTTCTAAAATTAAGTCTGGACCTATTTTTAGAAGATTTTCAAAAGGTTTATCATTAACAAATAAAAGATTAAGTGACCAATCTGTAGTTTTATTAATTAAAGAATATTTAAAATTAGCAGGTATCGAAAATAAAAATTTTTCTGGACATAGTTTAAGGTCAGGATTTGCAACAGTAGCTGCTGAGTCAGGTGCAGATGAGCGAAGTATAATGGCTATGACAGGTCATAAAACAACCGAAATGGTAAGAAGATATATCAAAGAAGCAAATCTATTTAAAAATAATGCTTTAAATAAAATAAAATTTTAAAAATTAATCAAATTTATTATTTATTCTCCCAAAAAAAATTAAGTTTGGTATTGATATTTAAAGTTTTATTAACAATAAAATGAGCAATTTTTTCAGAATTCATTTTGGTATGATATTTTTTCATTCCCTGGTATGCAATTTTATTCCTTAATTTATCAGAGTTTTTAAATTTGATAATCTTATTAATTAAATCATTATTATTTTTGTAAAATACAACTTCTTTTTTTGAAAATAATTTATTAAGTTGAGTTCTCACATCAACAAATGTAAGAATACCGTTTCCAATTAATTGTGCAAGTCTATCACTAGAATAAAATTTTAATGGATTACCCTGACTAAGATTTAATGCCATTTTTGATTTTGATAACTCATTTTTGAATTCTTCAGCCCATACAGGTTGATTGTTTTTCATACCAAAAATATTAAATTTAATTTGATTATTGCCATTCATCAATTTTAAAATAAATGATTCCCTTTTATCAATTTTACCTTTCCTCAATATGCCACGATGAACACCGTGAGAGATTGCAAAAAAAAGATCATATTTATAAACTTTATTTTTATAAATTTTCATATTTTCAAAGGTTTGGTCAACAGGATTCGGTATAAAAAAAATTTTTTTAGATTTTAAATTTCCTAAAGACGATGGATGGGTTGTACAAAAACTTGCATCTAAACTTTCAATTTTACTTAAAAATCTTAATTTGTTATTTTTCCAATTTTTATTATCCATCCTATCTAAAAACCACTGACAAAATTTAATACTTGGATAAAATTTTCTTATTTGTTCTAATGTATAATTTGAAATTTGATCGGCATGTCCTAATACAATTAAATGAGGATTAAAATTACCAACAATTTCAAATAACCTATTATTTAGTGAATTAGATCCATAAATATCTGTTATTTTACGATCTTGACTAATAATATCTCTATCACTGAATGTTTGAACTGTATGACCTAATTTAATAAATCCATTATTAATTCTACGCCCAGTATTATAAAATAATCTGCCATTATGTCTAATATTGAAGTTTGTGATATGTAAAATTCTAATTTTGTTTTGATAGAATTTTGAGTTTAAAAATAGTTTTTTTCTATAATTATCAATTAATTTCGATGTAAAATCATTAGTGAGGTAAAAATTTTTGTAAGAATTAAATTGTAAGTTCTTTAATTTATTTTTATTTAATATTAATTTTTTAATTTCCTTATAAATTTCACTACTCGAAAGTTTTTTTAAAATAATACCATCCGTCACAGTCTCAGGTAAACCTCCCTTATTACTAATTATTACAGCACATCCCCTACTACTAGCTTCTAAACTTGATCTGCCAAATGGCTCATCCCATCTTGAACAAGCAACAGCGATTGAGGATTTTTTTAGAAATTTAAGGATGCTTTCATTTGATTGGTATCCTTTATTAATAAGTCTTTCATGATTAAAAATTATTTTTTCCCTAGGCTCATCTCCAAAAACAATACATTTCCAATCTTTAAATTCATTTAAAATATTCAATACTGCTTCACCAAATAAATCATAACCCTTTGATTTATTTAATTTTCCAACAAAAGTTATTATCTTTTCTTTTTTATCAAATTGAATTTTTTCAAAACTAGTAGATTGATGAATAATTTCAATTTTTTCACTATTATAATAAAATTTATTTATATCTTTAAAAAAACGTTTTTTTGTCCATTCACTATTAAAAATAATTTTATGACAAAAATTTAATATAAATAAACGTTCACTTACTGAAGTAGAGCCGCTCATAGAAAGTGGATCATTATGAAAATAAAAAACTATTTTTTTTTTAAAATAAGAAAAAAATTTAAGATAAGACGGCCTATTATGTATTTCTAAAATATCTGATTTTCTTTTTTTTTCCAATTTAATGAAGTTGTTTACATAAATTTTTGAAGAACTTTGAAATATTTTTTTGCTAAAAGGTATATTTACATAATTTTTTGATAAAATATTTTTATAAACTGTATTTCCATAAACTTTAGTTGATTTATAAATACTTTTTTTATTTACACCGTTTATAAAAACTGAAACAGCTCCTGCATTATCTCTTGAAAAATTTTCCTTATAAGGAAGTAGAATGGATATTTTCATTATTTATTATTTAAATAATTTTTTTTAATTTTTAATCTTTCTTTATAATTTTTTTTTAAAATAAATTCGTTTCTCATTGCAATCGACTTTGTTGCATAGCCTTTTTTATATATTAATTTCCAATATCTTCCTCTTGTAAATTTAGCTCCTTTTGAGGAGTTATGTAATTTAATTCTATTAGCAATATTTGAAGTATACCCAACATAAGATGTGGTCTTGTTTTTGTGAGTGCTAATAATTAAATAAACAAAATACTTCATTATTGGCGGTCCCTAGGGGAATCGAACCCCTCTTTCGAGGATGAAAACCACGTGTCCTAACCGATAGACGAAGGGACCGAATTGCTGCTTTTTATTGTAAAAAAGTATATTAATCAAGCTTTAACAGATTTAGAATAGTTATCAACATCATCTATTTACAACTTTTTTAATTATTTTTTTAAAACCTGTGCTCTTATGAGTAACTAAAGTTTCAGAAATGAATTCATTATTTTCAGTTCTTATCCCTGATACTAAATCACCTGAAGTAATACCTGTCGCACAAAAAATTGAGTCTCCTTTAACAATCTCATCCAATTCATATTTTTTTTTTAAATTAGAAATTCCCATTTTATGAGCTCTTCTCTTGTCTTTTTCTGTATGAAATAAGAATCTTCCTTGAAAACAGCATTCAAAAGTATCAAGGGCTGCTGAAGCAAGAACACCTTCAGGACCTCCTCCTGTACCTAGGAAAATATCGACACCATATTTATCATCAGTTACCAATAGAGCACCTGATACATCACCATCGGTAATTAATTTTATATTTACTCCTAATATATTTAATTCATTTATGATATCTTTGTGTCTGGGCCTACCCATAACACAAGCAGTAATATTTTCAGGTTTTTTATTTAAATATTCAGATAAATTAAAAATATTTTCTTTGACTGAGTAATCTAAATCAATAATGCCCTTTTCATTTACTTTTGCTGAAATTTTTTCCATATATGTTTCTGGGGCATTGAAAAGATTATTTTTTTCAGCAATAGCAATCACTGACATAGCACCAGGAAGATTTTTTGCAGCAAAATTAGTACCCTCTAATGGATCAACAGCTATATCAATTTCTGGACCATTAGTGGTGCCAACTTTTTCTCCAATATATAACATTGGAGCTTCGTCAAGTTCACCTTCACCAATAACTATTTTACCATTTATATTTAATTTATTTAATTCAGTTCTCATTGAGTCAACTGCTGCTTTATCTGCTGCAACTTTGTCATTTTTTCCAACTAATTGATATGAGGCAATAGCTGCTTTTGATGTAACATTCACAAATTGATCTATAAATTTTTGGTCAATTGTCATTAAATTTTTTCATCAACAAATTCTTCTTGCTTAATTTTGTATTCAAATTCTCTTAAACGTTTATATACACTAGCAAGTTCAATAATTGTAGGCCAAGCTTTTAATATATATTGCATTGATCCCTCTACCCTGCCAAATGCTCTAATAATTTGCTGCATAACACCTAGTGTAACAGCTCCTGCAACAATAGCTGGTGCTAAAAATACATATGCTGATAATACATTTGCTTGTAAATATGCAATTCTGCCAATATTAAAATATAAATATCTTAAATAACTCAAATAATGAATACCTCTTACACCTTCAAATAACTCATCAATAGTTTTAGGTCTTATTGTTCCATCGTCTTCAGCAATGACAAGAATTTTTCTATAAGCAGCTTCTTTCTTTTGTAAGTCATATTCAACACCTACCAATCTAAGTATCAAACCTAAAATTATAAGAAAAATTGTTCCTCCAACCGACCAAATAAGAGCACCTACAATTAAACCATAATTCCAATCACCAAAAAAGAAAATTGGAATACCAATACTTAGACCAAACAAAATTGGCATAAATTCAATTAAAATCATTAAAGCTTCAATTAAACTTGTTCCAAGAGACTCCATTATTCTTGAAAATTTTATGGTATCTTCTTGTACTCTTTGAGCAGCACCCTCAATTTTTCGAGCTTTATCATAAACAGAATGGTACCACTCAACCATGGCAGATCTCCACCTAAATAAATAATGTGATGTAAAAAAACTAACTAATACTGCAACACCAACGTACATAGCAGCCAGGATTATAAATGATAATAAACTTGCCCAATATTCTTCTATAGTTATTGCATTAGGAGCGCCTAATGCTTTTTGAATCATATCGTAAAATTCACCAAACCACTCATTTATTTTAACGTCAATTTTAACTTGAATCCAAAGAGATGAAAGTATTATACCAGTACCTAACCATGACCATAAATACCAATTTCTTTCAGTAAAAAATCTAAACATATAATTATTTTAAGAAATTATCTGCATAAGATTTTTTTACAGTTTTTCTTTTTTTGGGTTCAATTATCTCATATTCTATTTTTTTCTTTTTTGCATAGTTAATTGCAAGTTCTTTAGATGAAAATTCTAACTTTAATTCGGTTAACATGTCATCAGAACTTTCCCATCCCATTAAAGGATTTTTAGTAGGGTCATTTGTTTTAAATTCTAAGAGCCACTTATTAGTTTTTCCAAGACCTGATTGCATTGGACTTTTGTTAGGAATATAAATTATTGCTTTTTTCATAATGGTGGTCGGAGTGGCAGGATTCGAACCTGCGACCCTCTGGTCCCAAACCAGATGCGCTACCAGGCTGCGCTACACTCCGAGAGCATTACTAATACAGTAGTTATTGATATTTTCAATGATTAAAGCTTCAAAATTAAAAGAATTTTAATAAATATCTGGTATATAAGAATTTATGATTATTGAATGTCCTTGTAAAAAAAAAAAATTCAATATCGATATAAACTTAATCCCAGCTGAGGGACGAAATCTACAATGTGGTTCGTGTGATCGTGTTTGGTTTTATAAAAAAGAAGATCCAATACCAGAAACTCTACAAATAAATGAGGATATTGCTATTAAAGAAAATGAAGAAGTTGAAAATTTAGATGATAATAAATCTAATGATCAAGAAATAAAACGACCAGTCGAAAAAAATAAAAAAACAAAATCTGGATTATCAGCTATCAAAGAAACTGAAAGTAAACCTGAATTAGTTAATAAAACTCAAAGTAGCAAATTTTTTTCATATTTAATTGTATTTATAATTTCATTAGGGGCACTTATTATTTTATTTGACACTCTAAAAGCACCTTTAATCAACATATTTCCTGGATTAGAAATGTTGCTTTTCAACCTATATGAAACATTGAAAGATATTAAACTATTTATTATAGACCTCTCATAATTTTATGATTAATTATATCTCTAAACCTTTTAAGTGGTTCTTTAAATTAGAGGCAGCAAGTGGATTAGTTTTGTTATTTGCTGCTATTATTGCTTTATATATAAGTAATTCAAACCTCGCAGATTTATATTTCTCAACCTTAAACAAATATCTATTTATAGGTATAAATAATTTTGGATTAAAACTTTCTGTAATCCATTGGATTAATGATGCTTTAATGGCAATATTTTTCTTCTTTGTAACACTTGAGATTAAAAGAGAATTCTTACAAGGAGAGCTTTCAAATATAAAACAAGCCTTACTTCCAATAATTGCAGCAGTTGGTGGAATGTTAGTGCCTGCATTATTTTATGTTTTTATAAACTTTGGTGATAGTGAAACTTTAAAAGGATGGGCTATACCTTCAGCTACAGATATAGCTTTCTCATTAGGTGTTTTGTCATTACTTGGAAAAAGGGTGCCTTTATCTTTAAAAGTTTTTTTAACTGCACTAGCTATTATAGATGACTTAGGAGCGATTGTTATTATAGCTCTTTTCTACTCAGGTGACTTAAGTATAAAATATTTAATTTTGATGCTGGCAGCATTTATCATTTTATTATTGATCAACAAATTTAACATAAAAAAATTCTTACCCTACTTGATTGTAGGATTGTTTCTATGGGATTTTACGCATAACTCAGGTATACACGCAACCATTGCTGGTGTTCTGTTAGCTATGACTATACCTCATAGGAAAAAAGAAAAAGATTTTTCATTATTAATTAAAATTGAACACGCAATCAGTCCTTATGTTGCCTTTGGTATAATGCCATTATTTGCCTTTGCTAACGCGGGTGTATCACTTGAAGGCTTAACTTTTGGATCCTTGTTAAACAAAGTGCCTTTAGGGATTTTATTAGGCTTATTTGTTGGTAAACAACTTGGTGTTTTTATTTTCTCATATGTATCTATTAAAGCAAAAATTGCACAAATGCCTAGTGATACTAGTTGGTACAATTTTTATGGCGTCGGTGTTCTAACTGGTATCGGTTTTACAATGAGTCTTTTTGTTGGAAATTTAGCCTTTGCAGAAAATATGCAGTATATGGATGGAGTTAAAATTGGTGTATTAACTGGTTCATTACTATCAACTTTATTTGGGTATTTTTTAATATTACTTACCCCCAATAAACCTAAAAAGTAATTACTATAAATGAGAAAAATATTTTTAAGTGGTATATTAATAATTATGTTTTTTTTTAACAATTTAGTAAAAGCTGATTATGAAAAAATTTTTTACGACTTAAAAATAGAAAGCATAACTGGAGAGATAATAGATTTTAAGGAGTATGAAAATAAAGCTGTCCTTGTAGTTAATACTGCAAGTTATTGTGGTTTTACTAATCAATATGATGAATTACAAGAACTATGGGACACTTATAAATCAAAGGGCTTAATAGTCTTGGGCATACCCTCAAATACATTTAACCAAGAAAAAAAAGATAATGATGAAGTCAAAAAGTTTTGTGAGGTTAATTTTAATATTAGCTTCCCTTTATCCACTATTACTGAAATTAAAGGTGATAATGCACATGAAATCTATAAATGGGCAAAAAAAAACTATGGAAAATCAGCAGTTCCAAAATGGAATTTTTATAAAATATTGATTAATAAAGAAGGTAAAATTGAAGATACTTTTGCATCTTTTACCAAACCTATGTCCAGTAAATTAATAAAAAAAATTGAAGATATACTATAATTTAATTGTTAAACCATCATGTGCTGGGATTACATTTTTAGGTAAAAGTTTTTTTAAAACTTTATAATCTAATACTGGGGATAAATTTGTTAAAATAGCATTTTTAGGTTTAAATTTCTCAATCATAGATAAAGAGGTTTCTAAATTAAAATGAGATGGATGAAAATTGTACCACAAACAATCAATTATTAAATATTTCAGATTTTTAAAATATTTATAATCTTTCTTATATATTTTACTCACATCGCTTATATAAGCTAATTTCTTGTCTATAATAAAGCAATTTGATTTAATTTTACCATGATCAACTTCAACAGTTTTAATTTTAATTTTCCTCTTATTATTTAATGTAAAAAAATTATTTTTTAATTTATTTAATTTTAATGTTGCGGGATATTCTTTCGTA
>CACHWJ010000010.1 GCA_902583635.1 uncultured Pelagibacteraceae bacterium
AGTGATTATAGTTCATTAGAAACTAAAAAATTACATGCTGCTGCTCAAATAGCTCAAGAGGGAGCAAATAAAGAAATAGATAATTATTTATCAGGATTTAATTTTCCATCTGAAGAGTCTAAAAAATTAACAAAAGTTGCATTATTAAATTATTGTGCAGCTGCAATTTTAATGCCTTATAAATTATTTCATGCTGAATGTAAAAAACTCAAATATGATCTAGAATTATTACAAAATACGTTTGCAACATCTTTTGAGCAAGTTGCACATCGAGTAACATGTTTGCAAGATCCAAAACTTCCTGGAATTCCATTTCACTTTTTAAGAGTGGATATGGCTGGTAATATTTCTAAAAGATTTTCATTATCAGGAATTGATATTCCAAGATATGGTGGAGCTTGTCCAAGATGGAATGTTTATTCAGCATTTACAAGACCTGGAGTAATTCAAGCCGCAGTTAGTAAAATGAACAATGGTGAAAAATATGTTTGTATTGCAAGAACTGTAGAAAAAGGTATTGGAAGATTTGGACAAGCTAAAAGTGTTTTATCAATTGGTCTTGGTTGTGAAGCAAAATATGCAAAAGATTTTGTTTATACAGAAAACGTAAATATCAATGATAAATCTTCAGAAATACCAATCGGTGTGTCCTGCAGAACATGTGACAGATTGGATTGTTCACAAAGAGCTTTTCCACCTTTACATAAAAAATTTGATGTAGACTTAAATTCTAGAGGAGTTTCTGTTTACGTTAGTGATAATAATTCTAAATAATGATAAAGTTTATAATCCCAGCTGTTATAGTTTTCTTAATTGATTTGGTTTGGGAAAAAATTACGGAATTTGCCGAAAAAAAATTAAATATTAAACTTAATTATATTGTTGTTAGTTCCATAATAGTAGTTATAGCAGTTGTCCTTTTACTCTTAAATTACTAGAGCTAATGTCAAAAATTGATCTTTCAAAATATAAAATAGATGAATCTGATGGGGTTTTTACTTTTAAAAATGAAAATACAACATTAGGCTTTGTAAGATTTAACAGTATTGGTGAAGTCGAATATATCTTTGTAAATCCATTATTTAGAAAGCAAGGTTTGGCTACAAAATTATTAAAACTAGTAAAAGACAAAACAAGAAAAGAAATCACACTTCAAGAACCTATAAGTCCTCTAGGATCAAAATTATTAAATTCATTAAAGAGATGGAAATAAACCTCTTATTTTTTTTTACAGTTGTTCCTGCAATAATTTTATTTGGTATAGCTAAATCTGGTCTAGGTGGATCTATAGCACTTATTTCAATTCCTTTAATGACCATTTCTATGCCTTTAACAACAGCACTAGGAATAATTTTGCCTATCTTGATATTTTCAGACTTTATAGCAACCTATAAGTATAGAAAAGAATTTGATTTAGAAACTTTAAAATTAATAGTTCCTTTTGCTGCTATTGGTATAATTATTGGATCATTTACCTTTTCATATTTTTCTGAGGAATTACTAAAATTTATAATTGGCTTGATGGGATTTTTGTTTGCAGGACATTATTTTTTTTTTAAAAAAAATAAAGAGGCAAAGTCAGAAAAAAATTTATTAAAAGGAGGAATTTGTTCAACTGTAGCAGGTTTTACTAGTTTCAGTGTTCATGCGGGTGGTACACCGACAAGTATTTATTTACTTCCTTTGAGAATGAAAAAAGAAATTTATGTTGGAACTAGAATAATTTTTTTTACTTTTGTAAACTTAATTAAACTTCCTCTTTATATTAATTTATCGATGATGAACTTTGAAACTTTCAAGCAATCATTAATTTTGTTTCCTGTTGCGCTAATTGGAATTTTAATTGGTTATCAAATCCTAAAGATAATCGAAGAAAAATTATTTTATAATATTTTGTATACTTTAATTTTTGTAACTAGTTCAAAGTTAATTTTTGATTTTTTATAAATATATATTCTTACAAAGATTATTGATTTCTTATAAGTGGATAGATTTTAGGATTTAGATATCTTAAATTGGTAATTAAAATCAACATTAAAGTAACTAACCCAATTGAAAAACCTAAATAAATTAAAACTTTAAAGTCAAACTGCCAAACTAGTTCAAATATATTTTCCATAATAAATTTAGACCCTATAACTGCAAAAAATGTTGCAATCAAAATCACGGACACAAAAATAATTATGAATTCAATTAAGGATGAGAAAATAATTTGTTTTTTTGAAAAACCCAAGATTTTAAAAACTAGATTTTGATACTCTTTAATTTTTCCCTGAACCATAATTGCACTTGATATTACAATTAAACCAATAATTACTGTTACAGCAGAAATTAAAGTAACAGCAATGAATACTTTGTTTAAAACTGCAGTTACTTTTAGGAGATAGTCTGCAATTTTAATCATGGATAAACTTGGCATTATCTCCAACATTTCTGTTTCATAAAATTTATCAGAATTAAATTTTGCGGTTGCTAAGTATTCATGTGGAATTTCCTTTGCAAATTGCGGGTTAAAGAGCATTGCAAAATTGATACTTAGATCACGGTAATCTACTTCTCTAAAATTAATTACTTCTCCATCAATCTCTCTTCCATAAATGTTCAAAGTAAAAATATCACCTAATTGAATATTAAAATCTTTTGCAACTTTAGCATCTAGCGATATTTGTAATTGATTTGGTTTGGATAAATCCCACCATTCGCCCTCTAAGATAGAATTATCTTTTGGAATATCCTCTACCCATGATGATCTTCGTTCACTTCCAATTACCCAATAACTATCATTATCAGGTTTGATGAATGTATTAGGATCAACTCCATTAATTTTTGCAATACCAGATGATACCATTGGAACTATTTCAATGTTTGCATCTTTATCCATATTTAAAATACCTTGCTCAAATTTTTTACGCTCTCCTTTTTGAATGCCAACAAAAAAATAATCAGGTGCAATATCTGGGATAGATTTAGCAATTTCTCTTTGAAAGTTAGTACCCACCAAAGCCAGAGTTAACAACAATGTAACGCCTAAACCTAGAGACATTACAGTAATAGGAGTAATACTTTTTGTTTGAGTAATATTTTTAATTGAAACTTTTAGTGAAATAATTGAACTTGATTTAAATTTTTTTAGAAAAAAAATAATTAATTTTGAAAGTAAGAAAAAAACCATTAAACACACAAAAAAAGCTACAAAATATCCCAAACTATATGTTGGCTGTTCAGATCCAATTGTAAATAATAAAATTAAAGTAGATAACAAAATAAAACTTACAGCGACTGATTTTTTTGAATAATAAAATTTTAAATTTTGAAAGACATTCCTAAACAAATTTGAAGCTTTTACTTGATCAATAGAACTTATTGTTGGTATAGAAAAAATTATAAGGACTAGCAATCCAACTAAAAATATTTTAAAAAAATTCAAAAAAGAAAAAACTGGATAAACGTTTAATCCCAAACCATCAGACAAGTATTTATCTGCTATTGGAACAATTAAGAAACTAGACCCATAGGAAATTACAGTAATAACAAACAGTAAAATAAATAATTGTAGATAATAAAGTGTTTTTATGTTTCCAGAATAAAATCCAACTGCTTTTCTGACAGCAATTGACATGTTATTTTGATTGATAAAAGACAACAAAGTGTTTGCAATTCCAATTCCTGCAATCAACATTGCGCTTATAGATACAAGAGATAAAAATTGAGAAAAATTGTTAATAATTCTTTTAATACCACTTGCTGAATTTTCAGGGTATCTAAGTTTTACTTTTTGATCGTTTTTGAAAATATTTTCGATTTTTCTTTCTATTTGTTCTGGATCATTATCATTATTAAATTTTACTTTATATTCATAATTTAAAAAACTTCCTATTCCATTTAGTTTTAATATTTCTAAAGTTTGTTTGCCAGCTAGGGCCCAATCACCAAATGCAACAAATCCACTTACATCTGGTACTGATTTAATAATTCCAATGACAGTAAAGTTTTGGTCTTGAACTTTAACTTGCTCGTTAATCTTTATTTTAAGTGTCTTTGATAAACTTTCGTTAATTAAAATTGTATTAGGCTCTGTTTGCATTCTTTCATAAGCTTCGATTGGCTCATAAACAACTTCACCATAAAGTGGATATTTTTCATCCACAGTTTTAATTCTTGTAAATAAAGATTTATTTTTTTCTCTTCCAGTTGTTGAGAGCATCGTGCTAAATTCAATCATTTGCGATACTGTTGCAAACTCTTTGACTTGATTTACTAAATCCAAGTTTCCTTGATTACGATTGTAATCAATCTCTAAATCTCCTCCTAATAATGCTTTGGCATTATCATTTAATTCTTTTTTCAAACTATCTTCGATTGTGAAAATAGCACTTAGAATAAAAAGACTAATAAACAGAGTTATAATAATGCTTGAGATTTTATGATAGTTTCTACTTAAATCTTTTAGAGCATATTTAAGTATTAAATTAAATTCTGAAGAGTTATTTGATTTTTCCATCTTTAATTTTAATTTTTCTTTTTGCTTTATCCGCAAGTTTGGGGTCATGAGTTACCATAATTAATGAAGAACCTTCTTCTTTCACATATTTAAACAATATATTCGAAATCAATGTAGAATTTTCAGTATCTAAATTACCAGTTGGTTCATCAGCTAAAATCAATTCAGGTTTCATAGCAATTGCTCTTGCTATGGCTACTCTTTGCTGTTCCCCACCAGATAGTTGACTTGGAAGATTATTAAAACGATGTTCTAAACCAAAACGATCTAATAGAGTCTTCGCTTCTTTTTCAGGATTTTTAAAATTATTTAGTTCAAGTGTTAAAGCAACATTTTCAACTGCAGTATAATTTGGGATTAAATAAAAAGATTGAAATACAATTCCAATATTTTTTTTTCTAATTTTTGATACTTTATCCTCATTAAGTCTTGTAATTTCTTGATTTTGAAAAATAATCTTTCCAGAAGTTGGCTTCTCTAATCCACCAACAAGCATTATTAAACTGGTTTTTCCTGAACCACTCTCTCCTACAACAGAAACTGTTTCTTTTTTCTTAATATTTAAATCTACATTCTTTAAAACACTGATATTATCTTTACCAGTTTGGTATTTGAGATTTATTTTTTTTAATTTAAGAAGAGAAGACATGAATAAAAGTTTATTTACAAAAATTCTGATAATCTTTCTAGTGCACATAAAAGCAAGTGCAATAGAAAAGGTAATATTATTTGGCGACAGTCTAATGGCTGGTTATGGTTTACCTAAAGAACATCATTTATCCTTAGTTTTAGAGAATAATTTAAAAAAAGATGGATTTAATATTCAAGTTATAAATGGAAGTGTTTCAGGCAGTACATCTTCAGGTGGATTAAATAGGGCAGAGTGGAGTTTATCAGATCCAGAAATAGATCTTATTATTTTAGGAATGGGCGCAAATGATATGCTTAGAGGAATTCAACCAGATGAAACAAAAAAAAATCTAGAACAAATAATAAAAATTGCAAAAAATAAAGAAATACAAATAATTTTAGCTGGAATGATTGCTCCAACAACACATGGAGCAAAATATAAGAACGACTTTGACGCCATTTATCCAAAATTATCTAAGAAGCATAATTTATTATTAATACCTTTTCTTTTAGAGGGTGTGGCACTTGATCCAAGTTTAAATCAACAAGATGGAATACATCCTAACAAGAAAGGAACAATAAAAATAAGTGAAAATATTAAAAAAAGTATTATTGCTATTTTAGATAAAAAAAAATATTAAATTTACAATTTTTATCAATAACTATTAATTTTGTATTTATTTATGGATAGAATACCCTATCATCATTTACCAGACGGTACTTTTAGAAACCCATTAGGTTCCCCTAAAGTAGATCGGAATTTTAAATGGTCTTTTAAAATATTTAATAAAGAAAAAAAAAAACTCAACATGACTGTTCCAAAGGATCATGTTGTAGACAAAGAACAAGTATTAGCTGATATTCAAAAATATAAAGATGTTGATTACATTGGATGGATTGGTCATGCAACTTTTTTAATAAAATTGGGGAATACAACAATCATAACCGATCCTGTTTTTTCTAAAAATGCAGGTCCATTAATATTTGGCCCTAAACGTTTTACTGAACCAGCTTTAAATTTAGAAGAAATACCTCCTGTAGATGTTTTTTTACTTACTCATAATCACTATGATCATCAAGATATGACGACAATTAGAAGATTCCCATTCAAAAATACTAAAGTAATGGCTCCTTTGAAGCTAGGTAAGTATTTTGAAAAAAATGGATATAGCGATGTTAATGAGATGGATTGGTATGAAGAAATCATCATTAACGAAAAAATGAAAATAACATTTCTTCCAGCAGTCCATTGGTCTAAAAGAAGTTTAACAGATACCAATAAATCTTTATGGGGAAATTTTTTAATCGAATACGATGAAAAAAAAATTTTGTTTGCTTGTGATACTGGAGTTGGAAATATTTATAAGGAGATTGGTGATAAATACGGTCCAATAGATATAAATATTATAAATATAGGAGCGTATAATTTTTATCCATTAACACCATATAAAGATAAATCAGCCTATCATACTAATCCTGAGGAAGCTCTTGAGATCTCTAGAGATTTAAAAAGTAAAAAAGTAATTGGTATGCACTGGGGCACTTTTGTATTATCGTTGGAACCAATTATGGAACCAAGAGACAGATTTAGAGATAATGCAGAAAAATATGGCTTTAAAAAAGAGGATGCAATTATTTTCAAAATTGGCCAAATAGCACCATTAAATGAAATTTTAAAATAATATTTTATGAAATATTTTATTTTGATAATAATTTTTTTATTTACTAGCAATGTTCAAGCAAAAAATATTAATATTTCAGTAAAAACGGACTTAGATCTTAATTGTAAGTTTGAGAAAGTTATTATTAAAAACATGGAACATAACTTCGTTACTTTTGCAAAAGATCAAATTAAAAGAGAAAATATCAAAAGTTTGAAAATAATAGCAAAAAATCCAGATACATTAGTTATAAAAAATTTATCAAAATTTGTTAATAATATTAATTTAGAAGTTAAAATATCAAATAAAGATATAATTTTGATACAGGCTTTTGACCAGGAGAGAAATTATTCTGAGTCTGCAGTCTACACTAGAAGTACTGGAGAATTAATCCATGAAATTACCCAAAAAATAAACTCTGATGAAAAAGAGAAAGATATTTCATTTTATAGTTGTATAAAAAACAACCAAGACACTTAAGACTGAAGACTCTAAATCTTTTATTTGATATTATAAAATTATGAAGAGACTTTTTTTGATATTTTTATTTTATTTATTTTTTCAAACGGGCTCTTTTTCAAATGAAAGAGATGTGAGACTTAACCAATTATTCAATGAATTAAAGGCAAATAAATCAAAATTATCAACTATTGTTGAACAGGAAATATGGAAAATTTGGAGCACTCATCCAACCGATGCAAAACTTACCGCAAATTTAGAGGAAGGTTCTCAGTTTGTAAGAGACCAACAATTTGTGAAAGCCATAGAAATCTTTACAGAAGTTATAAATTTTGATCAAAATTGGGCCGAGGCATGGAATAAAAGGGCAACGGTTTTTTATCTGATAGGAGAATTCAAAAAATCTCAAGATGATATTGATAAAGTTTTAGCATTAGAACCAAGACATTTTGGTGCTTTGGCAGGACAAGGTTTAGTAAATATAAAATTAAAAAATTATGAAAAAGCAATTCTTAGTTATGAACAAGCAAAAGAGATACACCCATCAATGCAATCTCCGGAGATCATGATAAGACAAATAGAAGAATTAATTAAACAACAATCAATATAATGTGTGGAAGGTATGTTGTTAAAAATCCAGTTACTAAAACTTCTTCTTTAGTAAAATCTGCTATTCAAGTTGAGAATACAGAAAATTATAACGCTCATCCTTATCAAAAACTTCCAGTTATCAAAAAATATAAAAACGGAAATACTTTAGAATCATTAAAGTGGGGATTAGTGCCTAGTTGGGCAAAAAATAAAGAATTCAAAGCTTTAATAAATGCAAGATTAGAGACAATTGATGAAAAGGTTTCATTTAAAAAACTCATTAAAAATCATCGATGTGTTGCTGTTGCTGATGGTTTTTATGAATGGAAGAGGGAAGAGAATGAAAAAACTCCTCATTACTTTGTTAGAAAAGATACTAATGTAATTTATTTTGCTGGTATTTTTGAACAGGACCAATTTTGTTTAATTACAGAAGAGGCAAAAGAAAATATTAAAGAAATTCATCACCGACAGCCCGTAATCCTTAATCAGGCAGATGTTAATCGTTATTTAAATTTAGAGATACAGGGTTCAGCTTTTTTGAATGAACGTAAAGTACCAGATCTTGTTTTTCATGAAGTTTCAAAGGATGTGAATAAACCTATAAACAATACAGCCTCATTGATCCAAAAGATTTCTAATTAAATCTTATTTCTTTTTATGCTTATTAAATGAAAATTTTTTAGGTCTTTGTCTTTTTTTGAATTTTTTTCTTCCTTTAAAAGATGATCTTTTATCGTCTTTTTCAACTACTTCATCGGATTTTTTACCAAAATATTTAGGATTATTTGTAAACCCAAAAGATTTTTTCTTATCATTAAATTTAGATTTTTTATTTTTGTCTTTTTTAAAAAATTTCTTTTTACCTTTAAAAGTAGATTTTTTATCATCATCTCTTTTAAAGAACTTCTTTTTATCTCTGAAGCTACCTTTTTTGTTATCATTAAATTTTCTTTTTTTGTTAAATGGAGCCTTGCCTTTTTTAACACCCCTAAAACTTTTCTTTTGACCTCTATCTCTTTGAAGTGGTTTATAATTTGGATCTATTAATTTACTTATAGAATTCCACATGGATCGATCACTTGGAGTTAAAAAAGTCAAAGCGGAACCTTCTTTACCAGCTCTACCGGTTCGTCCTATTCGATGAACATAATCCTCTGGAACTTGCGGAAGATCGTAATTAATAACATGTTTGATCACTGGGATATCTAATCCCCGTGCTGCAACATCAGTTGCAATTAGGATACGACTGTGTCCATTTCTAAATCCATTGATAACTCTATCTCGTTTACTTTGTCTTAAGTTTCCATGAATAGCATCAGCCTTATGTCCATCATATTTTAATCTTTTAACTATTTTATCAGCACCATGTTTAGTTTTAACAAATACTAAAATGGATCCACTTCTCTCTACAAGTTGATTGATTAGTTCATGATATTTTTTATCCTGGAAAACTTCAAATGTTTCTTGTTTAATTTTATCAATTGGGGTTGATAAAGATCCAACCGATACTCTTTCAGGATTATTTAAATATCTTTGAGATATTTTTAATATATTGTTTGGAAGCGTTGCTGAAAATAATAATGTTTGATGTTCTTTTGGGACAAAATTTAAAATCTGTTCTATTTGAGGAGTAAATCCCATATCAAGCATTCGATCTGTCTCATCTAAAACTAAATAATTTACCTTAGATAAATCTAAACTTTTTCTCTTTAAATGATCATTAATTCTTCCAGGGGTTCCAACAATTATCCTTGCACGTTTGCCTAACTTTCTAAGTTGCTTTTGCATACTCTCACCACCAATTAAAAGAGCATTACCAATTCCTATTTCTCTAACATTTAATTTTAAAACAGTTGCCATTACCTGCGTTGCAAGTTCTCTTGTAGGACAAACAATTAAAGCCATTGCTTGTTTATTTTTAATTAATTTATTAATCATTGGGATGGTAAAGGCTAAAGTTTTACCGGTTCCAGTTTGAGCGGTCCCTAAAATATCTCTACCTTCAAGACTTATTGGAATTGATTGACTTTGAATTGGGGTAGGAGTTTTAAAATCAGCAAGCTCAATTGACTTTTTAAGCTTATTTTCAATTTGTAGATCTGAGAAATTCATTAGGATAGGGAAAGGTATATATTAAGTATTTATGATGGATGCTTATATCTTTTTAAACCAAATACAATGAATAGTTTAATCAAGAATTAATCTCTAAAGTTTACAAATTCTATTGGAAGACCTATATCAATGGATTTTATGGAATTCATTGCTTCTTGAAGCTCATCTTTCTTTTTACCATCCAATCTTAATTCTTCACCTTGAATTTTTATTTGTATCTTGAGTTTTAGCTTCTTTATATTAGCAATAACTTTTTTAGCATTTTCCTGACTAATTCCTTCTTTTAACTCACTGACCTGTCTAATCGATCCTCCAGATGCACCCTCAGAGCTTTTAACTTCTGTTACTCTTGGATCTACTTTTCTTCTAACTAAATGGGTTTGCAGCAATTCATTTACCTGTTTTAATTTTAATTCATCAGGCGCTGTAGTTGTAATTATTTTGTCTTTTCGCTCAATTGTAATGTAAAGTCCTTTAAAGTCATATCGATTACCAATTTCTTTTAAACAATTAGCTAAAGCGTTATCAAATTCTTGGTAATTAATTTTGCTTATAACATCAAACGAAGGCATGATTTATTTATATAATAATTATAATTGAGTTTATATATATTAAAAAAAGAAAATATGAATAACAACGTACACAAAAATTTTTATCGAGCAGGAAGCGAAGGTTTTTTATCTTTTCTATTTTTTACCTCATTTTTTTGATCACAATATTTTTTAAATACATAAGCTGCTGATGCACTACCAATTATTATAAATTTTAATATCTTTAATTTAATGAGTGTTTTAATCATAATTAAATGTCAAACTTTTCTAATAAGAAGTGGATTACTAAATTGTAGAGAAATACAAAACAAGAAATATAGAATAAAAAAATTACTCCTTTTGAATTAAAGATGTATCCAGTTGAGGTTAAGAGCGCAATAAATAGGCTAATTGATAATGCAAGCTTTGATTGAGATTTTTTTTTTAAATGAGATTTAAAAATATTTTTTTTCATTATGCATAATAATTATTAAAGATATTTATGCATCTTTAATTTTGTCCTACTTATTGATTTATCTATTTTAGAACTGGTCACATTATTTTCTCAAGTTTCCAAGCTTCATCTTTAGCATTAAACTTTGCGTTCCAATCTTTAGATCTTTGATCTTCAAATAAGGCGTAAAATTTTTCTTCATCAGTGACATTTGCAATAAAAATCATTTTACCTTCACGAATGTGCGCCCATTCAAATGATGACGTGCATTTTGCAAGATCATCTTTAAACATACTGTATAATTCATCTGCATCTTTTTTAGTTCCTTCATATGTTGTTGTTCCAACAAAGTTCATGGTTTTTCCTTTCTTTAATTAATTCAAATAATCTAACAAATCCTGATCTAAGAGTCTATTTGCTTGAATAGTAAAGACAAAAAGTATCAGTATTATTAATGAATGGGGGGTTGTTAATAATTTATTATTCATTTAAAATATTAATTATGCTTAGTTATATTGTTCCATTTTTAGTTCTAATTTTAGTTGTGGTATTCATTCACGAATATGGCCACTATTATTTTGCTAGAAAATATGGAGTAGGAGTTACTGATTTTTCAATTGGATTTGGTAAAGAATTATTTGGTTGGAATGACAAATATGGAACGCGTTGGAAAATATGCGCAATTCCATTAGGGGGTTATGTTAAATTTTTTGGGGATAGAAATGTATACTCTCAAGCTGACCATAAAGAAATATTAGAAAAATATAGTGAAGAAGAACAAGAAAAATTATTTATTTTAAAACCTTTGTATCAAAGGGTGTTAATTGTTTTTGGTGGACCTTTCGCTAATTTCTTATTGGCTTTAGTTATATTTTTTTCAATTTATACTTTTGTTGGTAAAGATTTTACTCCAGCGGTTATAAATGAGGTCCAAAAAGATAGTCCAGCCATGATGGGAGGACTAAAAAATCAAGATGTGATTTTAGAAATAGATGGAAATAAAGTCAAAAGTATCATGGAAGTTTCTAAATTTATCACCATGTCCACAGGAGATGTTATAGATTTTAAAGTTAAGCGATCTTATGATGAATTTATTTTAAAAGTTAAACCTAACATTGTTCAAGGTGAGGATGGATTAGGTAATAAAATCAATAAAAGAATGGTTGGAATAAAACTTGGTGCTTACAATAATGAAGTTAATCATGTTAAATTAGGTCCTGCTCAGGCAATATATCATGCAGCTCATGAAGTATATTATGTCAGCACTTCATCTTTAAAATATATTGGTGGAATGATTCTTGGAAAGGCTGATACATCCCAACTAGGTGGTCCAATTAGAATTGCTAAAATTTCTGGACAAGTTGCAACTTTCGGAGTGATAGCTTTTATAAGTATGATGGCTTATATTTCGATCAGTTTAGGATTAATTAATTTGTTCCCAATACCAATGCTTGATGGAGGTCATTTAATGTTTTATGCATTTGAAAGTATTTTAGGTCGTCCATTGTCACAAAAAACTCAAGAAGGTTTCTTTCGAATCGGTTTGTTTTTGTTACTATCATTGATGTTTTTTACAACCTTTAATGACTTAAAAGATTTAGGTTTATTTAGTTAATAAAATTTTCATTAACTTTAAAAAAGTAAGTAAATTCAACACTTTTTTCTATTATTACAACATATTGTGTTATACAAATTTTTTAACACTAAAAAAAAGCTTGATTTATCAACGTTTATGACAAGTATAAATATTAACCAACAAAACCGGAGCTAAAATGAACAAAAAACAACTAATTGCAAAGCTTTCAGGCTCATTAAATTTGAGTAAAGCTGATGCTGAGCGGACATTTGATATAATTACCAACACTATTTTAGATGCTTTAAAAGGTGATGATTCAGTTAAAATTGCTGGATTTGGCACTTATAAAGTAGCAAAAAGAAAAGCTAGAGTTGGACGAAACCCTAGAACAGGTGAACAAATTCAAATTGCTGCATCTCAAAAAGTAAAATTTTTACCAGCTAAAGCTTTAAAAGAAGTATTTAATAAATAGAAATTTTATTAACAGCCCTAATATGTTTTATACACGTTAGGGCTGTTTCTATATGCAAATACCGCATAGCCAATTTTCCTAATCAGCGTTAGTTATTAGTTTTATTAAAAAATATAAACTTCCCTTTAACAGTGGAGGTCTTATGACTAAATTAATAAAAAGAATATCTGCACCACTTCTTAGTTTAATAATTTTATTAAACATGAGTAGTGCAGGAATGGCAGAGACAACTGTTTCTGCTGAAGTTCAAGCTATATTCAATTCACTACTATTTTTGATGTGTGGTTTCATGGTCATGTTTATGGCAGCAGGCTTTGCAATGCTAGAGTCTGGTATGGTAACCTCAAAAAGTGTTTCAGTAATTTGTGCAAAGAACATTGGTCTTTACTCAATTGCTGGAATAATGTTTTGGTTATTTGGATATAACTTAGCGTATGGAATCCCAGAAGGTGGATACATTGGTACATTTACACCATGGTCAGATGCAAGTTCAGTTGAAACTGGATATGCAGATGGTTCTGACTGGTATTTTCAAATGGTTTTCTGTGCAACAACAGTTTCAATTTGTTCTGGAGCAATGGCTGAAAGAGTAAAACTTTGGCCGTTCTTTCTTTTCGCAGCAATATTAGCAGGAATTATCTATCCAATAGTAATGGGTTGGCAGTGGGGTGGAGGCTGGTTAGCAGAACTTGGCTTCTCAGATTTCGCTGGTTCAACTTTAGTACACTCAACAGGTGGTGCAGCTGCACTAGCTGGGATAATGCTACTAGGCTCACGTGCTGGAAGATTTGACAGCAAAGGTGAAGCAAAAGCGATGAAACCTTTTGCTGCTTCATCAATCCCATTAGTAACAATAGGTGTATTTATCTTATGGTTAGGTTGGTTTGGGTTCAACGGTGGATCTCAATTAGCGATTGGAACATTTGATGATGCAGTAGCTGTATCAGGTATTTTTATTAATACTAATCTTGCCGCTTGTGGTGGTGTAATGGCTGCAGCGATAATAACAAGATTAATGTATGGTAAAACAGATGTTGTACAAATGTTAAATGGTGCAATCGGTGGACTAGTAGCAGTAACTGCTGAACCATTAGCGCCTACACCACTAGCTGCAATTTTCATTGGAGCCATCGGTGGTTTGATTGTCGTATTTGGAACTAAGTTATTATTCAGTTTCAAACTTGATGATGTTGTAGGTGCAATTCCAGCTCACATGTTTGCTGGAATATGGGGAACACTTGCAGTGCCACTAACAAACACAGATGCAAACTTTAGTGCACAAATAATTGGTGTTCTATCAATTAACATTTTTGTATTTGTCGTGTCATATATCGTGTTCTCAGTTATGAAAGCTACATTTGGAATTAGACTAAGTAAAGATGCTGAGTCCAAAGGTACTGACGTAACCGAAACAGGTGTAATAGCATACGCAATACGAGACTAATTGCATGCAATATAGGAGCTCTTCGATCTCCATGTCGTTATCTCATTGAAGAGCTCCTTATAAAAATTAACAAATATCTCTCTCTTGTTAGTTAATATAAGGCCCCGAAAGGGGCCTTTTTATTTTGAAATTTTTTTAAGAGTTTCTAAAACTTCTTTAGCATGGTCTTTAACTTTGACGTTTGTCCAAGTTTTTAACACTTTCCCTTTTTTATCAATTAAGTAAGTAGACCGAACTGTTCCCATAAATTCTCGACCCATGAATTTTTTTTTACCCCAAACTTTGTATTTTTTGAGAAGTTTTAATTCTTCGTCAGCTAATAGATCAAATTTTATCTTATATTTATCTTTAAATTTATAATGACTAGTCAAATTGTCCTTTGAAACACCATAAACTTCACATTTTAATTTTTTAAAACTTGATAGAAGTTTATTAAAATCGTTAGTTTCAATTGTACACCCAGGTGTGTCATCTTTAGGATAGAAATATAAAACAACATATTTTCCAATAGAATCTTTTAAAGAATAATTTTTTTTAGATGTTGATTGAGAAGTGAAAGGTGGAGCTTTAGAATTTATTTTTAACATTTTTTTCTAGAATTATATTGATTTTAAGATAATTTAAATAAAATTATGAAAATTAAATCAGCGCAGTCTTTAGTTGCAGAAGCATTGAAAGAAATAAAAACGATTGATACTGATCAAGCGTTTAAAATGGTTGAGGAAAATAGTTGTAATCTAATTGATATTAGGGACGTTCGTGAATTAGAAAAAGACGGTCGTATAGAAAACTCTCATCACATACCAAGAGGAATGATGGAATTTTGGATGGATCCAAATAGTCCTTACTTTCAACAAGGTAAACTCGATCAATCAAAAGAAATGGTATTGTTTTGTGCTGGAGGATTACGGTCAGCTCTTGCTGCAAAAACATTAAAAGATATGGGTTTTGAAAAAGTTTCACACATAGATGGTGGATTTGGATCTTTAAGAGATAGTAAATTTAAAATAGTTTAATTATTATTTAATTCTTCTAAAGCATATTTCAATCGGTCTTGTCCCCAAAATATTTTATTATTCACCACAAATGTTGGTGCTCCAAAAATTTCTTTTTTGAAAGCTTCATTTGTAATATTTTTTAACTTATCTTTAATTTCTTGTTTGTTTATCCCTTCAAAAAATTGTTTGTGATCTAAACTTAAATTATCTAATAATTTATTAATATTTTCTAAGCTAGTTAAATCTATATTATCTTGCCAATAAGCATTAAAAAAAGTTTTCAAGTATTCTTTTTTTTTATTTTCTTCTACAAATAAGTAGCCTCTCATAATATTAAGTGAATTGACTGGAAATTTCGAATTCCAATTGAAATTTATTTTATTTTTTTTTGAAACTAATTCACAATCATTTTTCATATTTTTTAATTTAAATTTATTGAAAGCTGGAGCAGTAATTTCAACTAAATTATGCAATCCACCTAATAAAATAGGTTTATAATTAAATTTAATGTTTTCAATTTTAGTAATATTTTTATAAGCTATGAAAGCATAAGGGCTTATAACATCAAAATAAAAATCTATATGATTACTCATATAGATTTATTCTTTTTGCGTAAAAAATTCTGATTATCCAATAAATAAAAATACCAATAGGCCCTATCAAATAGGTAATTATCAATGGAATTGCCAATAAAATTTTATTAATTGAAAATTTTTGAGAGTCTTTTACTATCCATCCGCCAACAAATAAATTTATAGCAATAAAATGAGTCCAGAAGATCATCAAGTATAGAGAGTCCTCAAACAATCTTGATAATTCACTTAGCCCTAAATATAGATTGAAATTCCCATCAAAATCGTAACCAATTAAGAATGATTTATAAAGAATAAAAATATAAATACCACTCAGTAATATAAAAGGAAAAATTGAAGTAACAAAAAATCTACATAGGTACGATTGAGGAAAAAAAATTAATATTAGCCAGAATGGTAGAACTCCTAAATTAATCCACATATAAAGTGTTTCAATAGTAAAATAAGTAAAAATTTGTTCGATCATTTAATATATTATATTCAATCTTACGATGATTCCTATAAGAAATAAAAAAAAAACACTTCAAGTCACAGTAGATGAGATGAGAAGTTTTGCATTCGCATATGTTGATAAATATGCTCCTTCTAAACAACAACTTAAAACATATTTGTTAAAAAAATATATGAAACTTTCCGCGTCTGACTCAAGAAAAAAAAATGTTAATAAATTAATTGATGTAGTTTTGTCCGACCTTGAAAAAAATAAATTTATTAATGATCAATTCTATTCTGAAAGTAAAGCAAAAAGTATGGTTTATAGAGGACATTCACTAAATAAAATTCGTAATTACCTCATGGGAAAAGGAATAGATATTGAGTTTGTTAAAAATACTGTAGAAAAAATTAAAGAAGATAACAGTGATCAAGATTTTTTTTCTGCAATAAAAATTTGTAAAAAAAAAAGAATTGGTCCAGCAAGAGCTGAAGATAATAGAACTATATTTTATAAAAAGGATATTTCACTATTGGCAAGAAATGGTTTTGATTTTGAAACATCAAAAAAAGTTATGGATATGGAAAAAGATGAATTTTTAAAAATTATAAATTTACTTTAATTTTTTTTTTTCTTCATCTTCTAAGAGACTATTAATTTTATTTTTAATATAATTTTTCACAATTACAAAAACTAATAAACCAAAAATAGAAACTGATATTATTATTATTAATATAATTCTTAATTGTTCATCCATTATATTATAGTTTTGCCTTTCAATATAAGACTTGTATTTCTTAAATCAGGTTTACCATATAAAATTTCATCTCCATTAAAATCAGTAACCTGCCCACCTGCATGATTTAAAATTGCATGTCCAGCTGCTATATCCCATTCATAGGCTCTTGGCTCTGCTACATAACCATCATATTCACCTGTAGCAACCACACAAAATTTTAGAGAACTTTTCATTCTGATATTTTCTTTTACTCCTAATTCATCATATATTTTTTGTATCTCAGGTTTAATTTTATTTGAATAAGATATAAACTTAATTGGTCCATTATTTTTTATTATCGAATTACTAAGATTTAATGTCTTTCCACTACAAAGTTCATAAGAATTACCTTCTCCATAAGAGTAAAACATTCTTTTCTTAGCAGGTGCATTAATCAAACCTGCCACTGGTTTATTGTCTATTATTAATCCAGCATTAATTGTAAATTCTTCTAAATTATTTATGTAATCAAAGGTCCCATCAATTGGATCTATAAGCCAAAAATTTTTTAAATTTGATTTGTCTTTATTCTCTAAACTTTCTTCAGAAATGATTGGAATTTCAGGAGTTAATTTAGAAATTTCCTTTGAAATAAGATTATTTACTTCTAAATCACCATTGCTAACAGGCGTATTGTCTGATTTAATTTTTTTTACTAAGCCTTTTTCTCTCAATTCGATAGCCAAATCTCCAGCAGTTAAAAAACATTCAATCAAATCATCAACTATCTTCTTTAAATCCATTTTATTATTTACCTAACTTTCTAAGTTCGATATTTTTTGCATTAATTACTTTTTTTCCAGCATTTTCAAAATTTACAGTCACTTTGTCATTTATTATAGATTGCACCTGTCCTATACCCCATTCTTTTTTGTTTGGATTAGTGACTTTGTCACCTGGTTCATAATCTAAAATCATTTAATTTAACTTATATTGCAAATCAGTATAAATATCACCATATGAACGAAGAATTAAATACTTTGGGTTTCAATAAAAAACCATCAGATACTTCCATAGTTGTAGCTATGTCTGGTGGAGTAGACTCTTCTACTGTTGCAGGTATGATGAAAAAAGAGGGTTATAAAGTTATAGGTATTACATTAAAATTATACGATGATGGCAAGGAAGTAGCAGCTTCTAAACAATGTTGTTCTGGTCAAGATATTATGGACGCAAAACGTGTAGCTCACAAATTAGATATTGAACATAAAATTTTATATTATCAGGATAAATTTAAACAAGGAGTTATAGATAATTTTGTTGAGAGTTATTTAAAAGGCGAAACACCTATTCCTTGTGTGCAATGTAATCAAACAGTAAAATTTAAAGACTTATTTGATGTAGCAAAAGATCTTAATGCAGATGCATTGGTTACTGGTCATTATGTAAAAAGTATTACAGAAAAAAATACAACAAATATGTACAGAGCTATTGATGAAAACAGAGATCAAAGTTATTTTCTATTCAATACAACTAGAGAGCAATTAGATTTTTTAAGATTTCCTTTGGGTGGAATGTTAAAAGATAAAACACGAGAAATTGCAAAAAACTTAGATTTAAATGTTGCCGATAAACCTGATAGCCAAGACATTTGCTTTGTTCCAAATGGAGATTATGCGTCAGTTATACAAAAATTTAGACCTGACTCCTTTCAAAAAGGAAATATCAAGAATTTAAAGGGAGAAGTTATAGGAGTGCATGATGGAATTATTAATTTTACAATAGGTCAACGAAAAGGAATAAAGGTTTCAGATGTAGAGCCTCTTTATGTGCTTAAAATTAATTCTGATAGGAATGAAATAATTGTTGGACCAAAAGAGAAACTTGGAAAAAAAATAATTGCTTTAAAAGATATAAATTTATTAGCACCAAATATAGAAATAGAAAAAAAAATTTTTGTGAAAGTGCGATCAACTGGCGATTTATTAGAAGCAAATGTAGTTTTAAATGATAATAAAACAGGGATAGTTAATCTTAGCTCACCAGAGGATGGTATTTCACCTGGACAAGCTTGTGTTTTTTACAATAAAGATCAATTTGGGTATAAAGTTCTTGGTGGTGGGTGGATTAAATAATAGAAGCCGGCTTACTTCTTTTTATTTTTTCTTTTAGCTCTTCTTTTTTTTGAGCCCTGTTTTCTTCGACCTCTATGTTTTTTTGGGTAACTCATTCAATTCTATTTTAATTATATTGACGTTTTTCATGGGATATAGCATTGTCCTTTAAACATATCAAATTTTTTTATGAGTAGCTCATTCAAGACTTTTCTAAAACATGCAGCTAAAGATTTTCACAATCAGTCTGTAAATCCACCAGTTGTTAGAGCTTCTACAATTATTTTTAAATCAACTAAAGATATAAGAAAAACTCAAGTAAAAGCTCAAAAAAATCCTATAGGTGGGCATTACGACTACGCAAGACAAGGAACTTCCACAACATATATTTTACAAAAAATTTTAACTAAACTTGAGGAAAGTTATCATGTTTTTACAACTCCAACAGGCTTTGGGGCAGTTTTTTTAGCATTATTTAGTGTTACGAGGCCTGGAGATGAAATTATAGTATCTGATCCTTTGTATAGTCCAACAAGAATATTGACTGAAAACTTTTTCAAAGAGTTTAATATTAAAACAACTTTTTATAATCCTCATGATCTTAAAACTTTAGAAAAAAGTATTACAAAAAAAACAAAGTTAATATTTGTTGAAAATCCAGGGAGTAACTCATTTGAATTTCAAGATCTTAAAAAAATTTTATCAATTGCTAAAAAAAATAAAATTTTAACTGCAATAGATAACACTTGGGGGACACCTTATTTTTTAAAACCAATAACACTTGGATTTGATATGGCTATAGTATCTGCAACGAAGTATTACTCAGGTCATTCTGATGTTATGGGAGGATCATTGGCAGTAAACAAAAAGGTTTTTTCAAAAGTAAAGGCAGCAGAACGAATTACTGGTTTAAGACTTGGTCCAGATGATGCTTATTTGATTATTAGAGGGTTAAGAACCTTAGATGTAAGACTTGATAGACACAGAGAAAATGCAAAAAAAATAGTAAAATTTCTTTCTAAATTTAAAAATATTAAACCTCTTTATCCATATAAAAAAGGTTCTTACAATTTTAAGATGTGGAAAAAATACTATTCAGGATCCTCTGGGTTAATGGGTTTGAAAATAAAGTGTAAAAATATAACTTCTGTCAGAAAATTTGTTAATTCACTTAAACTCTTTGGCTATGGTTATAGTTGGGGTGGCTTCGAAAGTTTAGTTTTGCATCAAGAGCATAGAGAAATTGGAACAAGAAAGTTTTTTAAATTAGCAAAGGATGAACATTTAGTAAGATTACATATTGGATTAGAAGATCCTAGCGACCTTATCACTGATATTAAGCAAGCTTTAAAACACCTAAAGTAATCTTTTATGAGCACAGATAAATTTATTAGAAATAAAACTGCTTTAATAACTTTAATAGCTGCTTGTGTAGTAGTTTTAATATCCTTAGGTATAAGACAAACTTTTGGCTTGTTCTTTATGGATTTCAAAGATGATCTGGGTATTTCTTTAACTGAGGCTGGATTATCAATAGGTTTACAAATGTTAATGTGGGGACTTACTGGTCCTATATTTGGTGCAATAGCAGATAAATATGGAGGACATAAAGCTATTGCATTAGCATTTGTTTTTTTTATAGCGGGTATTTATTTTCTTTATGCGGGTCCAAACAAAGGAATATTTTTTCAAATCGACATGGGTATTTTGGTTGGTATTGGTTTAGGAGGTACTGCTATTAGTATACCAATGGCAATAGTCGGTAAACATTTCCCATTATCAAACAGAACCATTGCAATGAGTTTAGTAACAGCAATAGGTTCATTTGGATATTTTTTATCTCCACTTTTAACAACTTATTCATTAAGTGAAAACGGATGGCAAATTACTTTGATTGCTTTTCTTATTGCTTTATTTATAGGTCTAATAGTTTCATATTTTGTAAGATCTCCGTCATTGGAACAAAGTATAGAAGCATCTAATTCTCAAAGCACTTTAGAGGCAATTAAAGAGGCGTTTGCCTCAAAAAGTTATATTTTATTAGTCTCAGGTTTTTTTGTATGTGGTTTTCATATTACATTAGTAGGAACACATGTACCTACCTATGTAATTGATAGAGGGTTAGAAAGCTGGACCGCAGCAGCAATATTGTCTTTGATAGGATTGTTTAATATTTTTGGTTCACTTTTGAGTGGTTATCTATCAACTAAGATAAGTAAAAAAATTATATTGAGTTTTATTTATTCTTTAAGAGGATTATCAATTATATTATTTATATTCTTACCAGCTAGCAATATTAATGCCTTTATTTTTGGTGCTAGTTTTGGTTTCTTGTGGTTGTCAACTGTTCCAGCCACAAGTGGAATTGTCGCTCACATGTTTGGAACAAAATATCTAGGCTTACTATATGGAATTGTTTTTTTAAGTCATCAAATAGGATCATTTTTTGGAGCTTACCTGGGTGGTTTATTTCATGATATTTATGGTTCTTATGATTATGCGTGGTATTTAGCAATTGCATTATCAATTTTCGCTGCAATAATCCACTTACCTATAAAAGAAGAAGCAGTGCTAAGATTAAAAACAAACTAAATTGAATACAAAAAAAATTTTAAACGATATTAACTTATCTGCTAAACCCTACATTATCTACAAAACATCAAAGGGTTTTGATTTATTTACGGATTTTTCAAAAAAAATTATTTTATCAAATAATAATGTTAACAATTTTTTGAAGACAATTTATTTAAATAAAAAAAAAATTAAACAAACAGATCTTTATATTGGTTTTTTTGGATATGAACTTTTAAATTACTTAATTGGTGTTAAATTTCCTAAGCAAAAAACAAACTCTTTTCCAAAGGGAATTTTTTATAAACCTGAAACTTTAATAAGTTTAAGTGAAAATTTATCTTTTAAAGCTTCGTCAACAGAAAAAAAAAGTAAACAATTCAAAATAAATATTAATAGGAAAAATTATACAAAAATATTTAATAAGTTTAAAAAAAAAATTAAAAAAGGTGAAACCTATCAAATTAAAATCTGTACTAAGTATAAGAATGAATCAAAAATAGATCCCTTAGAATTTTTTTGTCGTCTATCCAAATCCAATCTTGCTCCAGAGGCTTTTTTAATTAAAGATAAAAATTATTCAGTAATTAGCTGTTCGCCCGAGACCTTAATTGAGAAAAAAGGAAGATCAATAATTACTAAACCAATTGCAGGCACTCTTAAGAAAAATGCAAGTCTAAATAAAAGTAAAGCTCTTCAATATTTTAGAAAAAATATTAAAGAGACAAAAGAGCATAATATGATTGTTGACATGGAACGAAGTGATTTATCGCGAATATGTGTTCCTGGAACAGTTAAAATTAAAAAAGAAAAAACTGTAGAGGAATATAAGGATCTTTTTCACTACGTGAGCTTGATAGAAGGTAAATTGAATGAAAAAGTTAAAACAATTGACATAGTAAAATCAATGATGCCAGGTGGTTCAGTAATAGGATGTCCTAAAATAAGCACCCTAAATCTCCTTAATGAGCAAGAAAAGGAAAATAGAAATATTTATACTGGCAGTTTTGGTTATATAAAATTTAATGGAGATATGAAGTTTAATATTATTATTCGCTCAATACTTAATTTTAAAAATATTTCAGAAATTTCAGTAGCATCGGGTGTTGTAATAGATAGCAATGCTAATCATGAGTTTAATGAAAACTTTATAAAAGCTAAAGCACTAATAGATTTATTTAAATGATATATGTGATTGATCATAAAGACTCCTTCACTCATAATGTAGTCCATCAATTATCTTTATTTGATGAAGTTAGATGTACAAATTATGATGAAATCGATAATCGATATTTAAAAAGTGCATCTACAATTGTTTTATCCCCTGGACCCGGATCTCCAAAAGATTATCCAAGAACTAGTAGAATTTATAAAAATTTTAAAGGAAAAAAAAGAATAGTTGGAATTTGTTTAGGATTTCAACAAATATTATTTTGTGAAGGCGCAAAAATAGTACAACAAAAACAAATTTATCATGGATTTCAGTCTAAGGTAAAAGTTGTAAGCAAAAATTCTCTTTTTAAAAATAAAAATATTTATAAGGTAGGTCGTTACCATTCCTTAAAGTTGAAAGAACCTTTTTATTCCAAAAATTTTGACATAACTATGAGATGTGTTATTTCAGGATCAGCAATGGCATTAGAAAACAACTTTGATAAAATTTTTGGATTTCAATTTCACCCTGAGTCGTTTTTAACTAAAAATGGTAACTTACTTATTAAAAAAATCTTATCAGCTTAAAGATCTCAAAGAGACAAAATTTCAAGATCTCTGGGGCGATCATGGTGTATTCACAACTATGTGGATTTATGGTTCATCTCCTAAGATCCTTTTCTTTAATGAGCATATTCAAAATTTATTAAAATCAATAAAAAAATATAAGATTTTTAAATCTTCTATAAAAAAAGATATTAATAAATTGATTAAAAATAATTTAGACCCTAAAAAAAATTATAATCATTTGTTGAGAGTTGCTGTAAATAAAAAAATAATATCAATATCTTTAAGAAAAAGAATTAAACCAAAACTTAATTTCAATTTAAAACTTGTAAAATTAAAAAGAGAAAAACCTGAATATAAAAATCTTAAATATAAGGAAATTTTAAAATATCTATCAAAAATGGATAACTCTAGAACTGATATTGGATTATGTTCAGATAAAAAAATATATGAAACTGGTACTTCAAACATTTTTCTTGTAAGAAATAATAAATTATATTCTCCTGCAAAAAATTGCTATAAAGGAATTACTTATAAATTTTTTAAGTCTAAAATAAAAAAAATAATTAAAAAAGATATAATGATTGATACATTGTCAAAATATGATGAAATTATTTTGATAGGTTCTGGTAAAGGTGTAGCCTCTGTTAAGACTGTAGACAAAATTGGATGGAAAAGAAAAAGTTTAAAAATTTTTAATTTACTCAATAATCATTATTCAATAGCTGCAAAAAAATATCCAAGGTATTAATTGATGATTAAAGATCCCAATAATCCTTGCCTTTTTTGTATTTCTAAAACAAGCGGTATCGCACATGAAAATGAACTAGCATATGCAAGTTACGACACATATCCTGTATCTAATCTTCATTGCCTAATTATCCCCAAAAGGCATCTAAGTGATTACTTCGATTTAACTAACGATGAGTTAATAGCATGTAATGATCTGATAAAAAAAATAAAAACAGAAATCACTACAAAAGATAAAACTGTTAAGGCATTTAATATTGGAACAAATGCTGGAAAAATTTCAGGCCAATCTATTATGCATTGTCATATTCATATCATACCCAGAAGAGACGGAGATGTAGAGAATCCCCAAGGTGGAGTTAGGTCTGTGATTCCTAAAAACCAATACTACAAACGAAAAATATAAATTCTACGTTGTTATTAAGGACAAAATAACCAATAGTTTATGTTGATATGAAGATTTAACTAGATTAGAAAAACTTTAAAATTAGATCAAAATAATTTAATTTAAGGGTAAAATGTTAAATACAAATCCATTTTCTGCTTTAGCAGAGACAGTTTCTCCAATCGCTATGCAAGGTTTTATTATTGCAATGATAGTATTAATTGCAGCTGGAACAATTATTCAGATGATTTCTCACAGGAACATAACATATTTTTTTAATAATGCTAAAAAAGCAAAACTTAATGCAACAAAAGAACTTGGAGTAGGAGAAAAAGTATCTATCGTCGCAAAGACAACTGTTTATGATATTGGCACTACCTCTGAGCTTGGGTTTGGTAAGAGAAGATTAGCGCATGTGCTTGGAATGTATGGTACAATCTTATTTTGGGTTGCATCTGCTGTTTTAGTTTTTGGTTATACAGGCGTAGAAAAGTCATCTTCAACTATTTGGTCTATGATATGGCATGTAGGAGCAATACTAACATGTGTTGGTGGATATTGGTTTTGGTTTTTTTTAAGAGTAGATGTTTCAGCCGAAGCACATCCATGGTACAGAATTATTAAAGCAGACTTGTTTGTTTTAGCTCTATTAGCTTGTGCAACGTTTGGTTTGCTATGGTCATATACTCAGTTCAACGGACAAACTGGATTATCATATTTATTTTTAACTTTATTTGTAGTTTCAAATTTAATTTTATTTGGAGGAATTTACTGGTCTAAATTTGCTCACATGTTTTATAAACCTGGTGCTGCAATTCAAAAAAATTTGGCAGAAGCGGATGGGTCAAGAGATAATCTACCACCACCAGCAGATGCACCCGAGCAATTTGGCTTAGGTATAAAAAGAGAAGAGCCAAAACATTATTAATATGATAACAAGAAAAGGAAATAATTAAATTATGTCAACTTTTGTATATATGACTAGATGTGACGGATGTGGTCACTGTGTAGATATTTGCCCTTCAGATATAATGCACATTGATGAAAATATAAGACGTGCCAAAAATATAGAACCTAATTTTTGTTGGGAATGTTATTCATGTGTAAAAGCTTGTCCTAATCACGCAATTGATGTCAGAGGTTATGCTGACTTCGCTCCAATGGGTCACAGTGTAAGAGTTAGAAGAGAAGAAGAAAAAGGTACTATTTCTTGGAAGATTAAATTTAGAAATGGAACTACTAAGGACTTTGTCTCACCAATAACAACAAAACCTTGGGGAAAATTTATTCCTAAATTAGCTGAAGGTGACAAACCTAATCAAGGAGAGATCAATTCTCAAAGATTATATACTGAACCAGAGGGACTTAATATTGATGGTGAACTACCAAGTGTTCCAAAAGATTCTTTTAAAAAAGGTGTTTATTATTAATGGCAAAGCATAAAACACATTACGAGGATTGTGATATTCTAGTTGTCGGTGGTGGTATGGCAGGTACAGGTGCTACTTTTGAAGCAAGACACTGGGGCAGAGACATGAAAATTGTTTGTGTTGAAAAAGCTAACATAGATAGAAGTGGAGCTGTTGCCCAGGGACTTTATGCAATCAATTGTTATATGGGAATGCAGTGGGGTGAAAATCAACCAGAGGATCATGTTAGATATGCAAGAAATGATTTAATGGGAATGGTAAGAGAAGATTTAGGTTACGATATGGCACGTCATGTGGACTCTACAGTTCATATGTTTGATGAATGGGGTCTTCCTATGATGAAGAACGAAGAAACTGGAAGATATCTTAGAGAAGGTAAGTGGCAGATTATGATACATGGCGAAAGTTATAAACCAATTGTTGCAGAGGCAGCAAAGAAATCTGCAGATAAGATTTATAATAGAATTATGATTACTCATCTTTTAATGGATGAAGCTCAAGAGAATAGAGTAGGTGGTGCTGTTGGATTTAATATGAGAACTGGAGATTTTCATGTCTTTAGAGCAAAAGCCGTTATTGTTTCTGCAGGTGGAGCTTCTCACATATTCAAACCAAGAGCTGTTGGTGAAGGGATGGGTAGAACTTGGTATGCACCGTGGAGTAATGGTTCGGCTTATGCATTACCAATTGCTGCTGGAGCTAAAATGACACAAATGGAAAATAGAATTGTGTTGTGTAGATTTAAAGATGGTTATGGACCTGTTGGTGCATACTTCTTACACTTAAAAACTTATACGCAAAATGCTAATGGCGAAAACTATGAGAAGAAATGGTATGATCAAACTAAAGAATTAGTGGGTGAATACATTGATCATCATCCAACTCCAACTTGTCTAAGAAATCATGCATTTATTCAAGAAACTATGGCAGGTGGTGGACCAATTCAAATGGTTACAACGGAGGCATTCCAAGATCCACATTTAGAAACTGTAGGTTGGGAGAATTTTTTAGGAATGACTGTAGGTCAAGCTGTTGTTTGGGCATCTCAAAATATTGATCCAAAGTATACAAATCCAGAGTTAACTACTTCAGAGCCGTATGTTATGGGTTCCCACGCTACTTGCTCAGGAGCTTGGGTTAGTGGGCCTGAAGATTTATCTCCTCCTGAATATTTCTGGGGATATAACAGAATGCTAACAATTGACGGTCTATTTGGTGCTGGAGACACTGTAGGTGGAAGTGCTCATAAATTTTCTTCTGGTTCATTCACAGAAGGTAGATTGGCTGCAAAAGCTGCTGTTAAATATATTGAAGATAAAAAAGCTGAGGGATTAAAGGTATCAGATAAACAATGTGAGGATTTTAAAGCTAAAGTTTACAAACCACTTGAAACTTACAAAGTTGCTCAAAACGAGATTACAGGCGGAACAGTTTCTCCTAGTTATATTTCTCCAATTCAAGGACTTCAACGTCTACAAAGAATTATGGACGAATATGTTGGTGGCATAGCAACTAATTATATGACTAATGCTAATATGTTAAAAAAAGGCCTAGAGCTTTTGACCTGGTTAGAAGAAGATTTAGAAAATGTCGGAGCTGAAGATTATCATCAACTTATGAGAGCTTGGGAACTCAAACATAGAGCTCTTACATCTCAGTGTGTAACTGAACATACAATGTTTAGAGAGGAAACTAGATGGCCAGGTTATTATTATAGAGGTGATCATATGAAACTTGACGATGAAAACTGGCATTGTCTTACAGTTTCTAGAAGAGATCCTAAAACAGGTAAATTTAGACTTGAGAAAGTTCCCGTTTATCATATCGTGGATGAGAACGAGAAGAAAAAAGCCTCTTAAATTCAATACTAAGTACTTATTATGGATATTTTATCGAAATCAGATGATGAAATATACGAATTAGCTAAACCAATTTGGGATAACTTGGTAAAGTCATCTAATCTTAAAGATTATGGTGGATTTACAAGAGATTTTTCTACTCAGATGCTTTTTGGAGCAAATGAAGTTGAATTAGGTAAACAGTGGGCAAATAATAAATTAATTGTAAATTTAGAGGAAACTTTCAAACCTTTTGGATGCTTAAGACGAGGGGATCACGTAACCGTTTTGATCAAACAAACGAATAAGGAACTTCCTGGAGAGTTTTTAGGTAGATTGGTTCTAGGTGTAGAAGATAATCTTATCAAAGTTTATGGTGCAACAATTTATTAAAAAAATTCTTATAAATTAAATTATTATTTGACAAATTATTTACTGGGTGTATTCACATAATGAATGTTCCTTTCAGAAATAAAAATTTTTAATAAACTCTCCAGATTAAAAACATCATATATTAAAGTAGGTATTTTAATGAGTTTACTTGCATACTGGGGTGTAATTTTAGTTGGAACTTTTGTTACTTTTAACTAAGTTATTTTTAAGCCGCATTTTTTAAGTTTATATGGAAGTATTTTTACCAATAGCACAAGTATTTGTTAATCCTATAGAAATACTTTTATTAAGTGCAATTGTTGGAGTTCTGTCTGGATTATTTGGAGTTGGAGGTGGTTTTTTAATGACACCATTTCTTATTTTTTTAGGAATTCCTCCTGCATATGCTGTTGCAAATGAGGCTAATAATATTTTAGCCACATCAGTATCTGGATCAACTACATACTATTTAAAAAATATTTTGGATTATAAAATGGGTTTTATAATAGTAATTGGTGGTGCAATTGGAACTACTATAGGAATTTATACATTCACATATTTTAAGGATATTGGAAAAATAGATACTGTAATTTCATTAGCCTATATGTATATTTTAGCAATCATTGGAACCTTGATGCTTGTTGAAAGTTTAAGAGAAATAGACCAGGCAAAAAGAAATGTTTTAGCTAAAAAAAAGGCACATGTTCATTATTGGATACATGGCCTTCCACTTAGAATGAGATTTCCTAAATCAAAATTGTATGAGAGTATTTTTACCCCAATTTTTATAGGGTTTATTGTTGGATTTATTGCAGCTATTATGGGAATAGGTGGCGCTTTTATACTAGTACCTGCAATGATTTATATAATTAAAATGCCTACTAAATTAGTTCCAGGTACTTCTTTGTTTGTAACAATTTTTGTAAGCATAATAGTCACTTTCTTACACTCGTTTAATTATGGATCAATAGATCTGCTTTTAGTATTAATGTTAGTTATTGGTTCAATAATTGGAGTTCAAGTAGGTCAAAAAATTGGTGAGAGAATTGATAGCTCTGGATTACGAGCTTTACTTGCAATATTATTATTAATTGTTGGGATAGCAATTGCCTATGATACTTTTTTTGCTAATGAAATTTTAAATAATGTTCAATCAACTAAAACTAAAGACCTTAACTTTTTTTCAGAATTTATTATCGATTTTTCTAAAGAGATGCCATTTTTTTATGGTTTATTCACAATTATGTTTGCTATCATTTTAGGAGTTGCCGCAGCATTCATGAGAAAATTTGTTTCAAACTTAAAAATAAAATTACTTATTAAAGCTAAATAATATAATTAATAAATATTTCTATTGTAACAATTGAAATTAATCCAACTGTTGCCATGGCAACAAAACCTACAAGAAAAGGCTTATAGCCCATATTCTTGATCTCCCTCAAATTTGTAGAAAGACCTATTGCAGCCATTGCCATTGTTAAAAAAATTTTAGATAAAAATTTTATATTTTCTACTGCACTTGACCACATTTCATTTTGGTTAACAAAGAATATGTGATCACCTAAATTTCTTAAAATTATCATGGCTATAAAACCTAATACAAAGTAAGGAAATATGCTAATAATTGAGTATTTTTTCTGTTTAATTTGACCTCTTGAATACAGATAGGCAAATAGAGGTATCATAATTATTAAAAATGTATTTCTAATCAATTTAGTTACTGTTGAAATATTTAGAGTTTCTGGACTATCAAATTGTTGGTCATAAATTAGTCCAGCTGCTGCAACTTGAGCAGTCTCGTGTATAGCAGTACCTAAAAACAAACCAATAAGTAATGATTCACCATTAAAATAAAAATTAGCAAAGTAAGGGTAAATGAGCATTGACAGAATACCAAACAAAGTAATATTAGCAATTGCATAGGATACTTCATTTTTTTTTGCATTTATTACAGGAGCCATTGCCATTATTGCTGTAGTACCACAAACAGTACTGCCAACAGAAATAAGATAGGACATACGTTTTGGGATTATTATTTTTCTACTTATTAGTCTTATAATTAGTAAAACACTAACAATACAAATTATTATTAATGGGATTGCTATTTTTCCAAATTCTAAAAATGCAAAAGGTTTTAGTTGAATTCCTAAACAAATAATACCAAGCTTTAAAATATTTTTTTGAGTAAAATCCAAACCTTTTAAAAAAATTTCCCTGATTTTGAATATATTTCCAAACAACATACCAAATAATATGGCAATCATTGCTGTAGAAATGGGGCTTTTTGTATACCCCATTAGTTCTATTCCAACTATGTTATTTATACCTTGTGATAAAGTATAAAAAATGAAAGCTAAAATTATACCAGGTATCAATACCAAGTACTTTTTATAAATCATTAAATTAAAAAATTAATTAGGCACTTCTATAAAGTTTTGTCATAACAAATTCTTTATGACCTAAAGCTTCAGCACATGTTAATCGTCCGTTAGCAACTCTTAATGTTGTTTTAATTAATTCGTCACCGCCTTCTGATAAATTCATTTCTCTGGACAATATTTTTGATACATCACAATCAATGTGTTCACCCATACTTTTAACTGTTAAAGGATTAGCGGTTAGTTTGATAACTGGTTCAATTGGATTTCCAACAATGTTCCCTTGTCCAGTAGGGAATAAATGAATATTAAAGCCTGCTGCTGCTTGAAGTGTTACGCACTCAGCTGCAGCTGAAGAAGTGTCCATAAAATACAAACCTTTTCCTTTAGTTGGTTCTTCAGCAGGTTCTAAAACGTCAATAAATTTACAATTTCCAATTTTTTGAAAGTTTCCAAAAGCTTTTTCTTCAATCGTAGTTAGTCCACCTGCAATATTTCCGGCTGTTGGCTGACTTTCAGATAAATCATCGGTTGCTTCCTTTAATATGAAATCATTATAAGCATTCCATGTATTCATAAATTTATCTGAAGCTTCTTTTGTTGCTCCTCTTGTTGCACAAACCTTTTCAGCACCAGTTAGTTCTGAAGTTTCTCCAAAACATAAATGAACACCTAAAGGTTCCAACTTATCCATTAAATTTCCAACTGTTGGGTTAGATGCTAAACCTGATGTAGTATCAGACTCTCCACACTTAACTGATATCCATAAATCACTTAGAGGACATTCTTCTCTTTGTTTTTCAGATGCCCACATTACAAATTCTTGCGCTTTTTTTGAGGCTTTCATAGTTGTACCAATGTCTCCTGTTCTCTCTATGTGAAATCCTTCAACTGGTTTTCCTGTTTTAGCTATTCCATCAACTATTTTTTTAGTCCATTTAGGTTCAATTCCTATAACAATTACAGCTGCAACATTTGGGTTACAACCAGTTCCAATCATTGTTCTAAAATGAAGTTCTAGATCAGCACCAAACTGAAGTCTTCCATAAGAATGAGGAAGTGCAATAGTACCTTTGATATTATTTGCTACGGCTTCAGCACATGCATTTGAAATATCATCAACAGGAAGAATAATTACGTGATTCCTTGTACCTGCTCTGCCGTTTTCTCTTTTATAACCTAAAAAACTTTTTGGTATTTCCATCACTTTACCACTTTTTAGTTTTTACATTATGAACATGCACATGCTCACC
>CACHWJ010000011.1 GCA_902583635.1 uncultured Pelagibacteraceae bacterium
TTTATGATAAACCATTAATTTTTTATCCATTGTCAATTTTAATGTTGGCTAAAATAAAAGATATTTTAATAATAGTTAACAAAGGGCAGCTATCCCAATATAAAAAAATTATACCTAATGGAGATAATCTTGGTATTAAAATTAATTTTATTGAACAAATAAAGCCAATTGGATTACCAGATGCTTTCATTCTTGGTAAAAATTTTATTGGTAAAAACAATGTGGCTTTAATTTTAGGTGATAACTTTTTTTACGGACAAAATTTATCAGAAAAATTAATCAGTTGTACAAAATTGAAAACTGGATCTAAGATAATTCTACACAAAGTTCAAAAACCTGAATTATTTGGCGTGGCGAAAGCTAATTTGAAAACCAAGAAAATCACAAAAATTAATGAAAAACCAAAAAAATATGTTTCTGATAACGCAATTACAGGGTTATATTTTTTTGACAATAATGTAATTAAATACTCTAAAGAACTTAGACCTTCCAAAAGGGGAGAATTAGAAATAACTGATTTATTAAAAAAATATTTAAAAAAAAATAAACTTAGTGCAGAATTTATTGGTAGAGGTGGAGCTTGGCTAGATACAGGCTCTATTGAAGACTATTATAAAACATCAGCATTTGTTCAAGCGGTCGAAAATAGACAAGGATTGAAAATAGCATGTCTTGAAGAAATAGCTTTTTTAAATAAATGGATAAAAAAAGACAAAATTATTAAGCAAATAAAGTTTTATGGAAAATGCGAATATTCAAATTATTTAAATAAAATATTAAAGACTAAATGAATATTCTTATCACTGGTAGCACAGGATTTATTGGATCAAATATTTTAAAAAGATTAAAAAGTAAAAATAAAATTTTTATAATTTTGAAAAATAAAGGTAAAATAAAAAATAAATCTAATAAAAAAAATATAAAAAAAATTTATTATAAAAGCTATAATCAATTAATTAAAAAATTACAAAAAATTCAAGTTGATTTGGTTATACATGCAGCAACTCACTACAGAAAAATTCATAATTCAGATGATTTAGAAAATTTTTCAAATTCTAATATACTTTTAGGAAATATTCTTTTGGAAAATTTAAAAATAATGAAAGTTAAAAAATTTATAAACTTTTCTACTGTTTGGGAGGATTATAATTCAATTCAAAATAATTTTTTCAATTTATATTCAGCATATAAAAAGTCATTTTCAATTATTTTGGACTTTTATAAAAAAAAAGAAATAAAAATTAAATTTTATAGTTTAATGATTTCAGATACATTTGGTTTTAATGATAGTAGAAATAAAATCATTAATGTTTTAAGAAAAAATTTTAAAAAAAATATTACAACAGAGATAATATCAAAAAATTTATTTATAAATCTCTTAAATGTTGAAGACCTTACAGATGCAGTAGTTTTAATTTCCAAACAAAAAATTGATCCAGGAAAATATTTAATTAAAAACTCTATTAATTTTAAAATAAATAATATTATTCAAATGTTAAATAAAAATAATTACAAAAAAATTAAGGTCAGATGGCTTTCTAACAAATTAATCAAAGAAAAAACATTGCCATATAAGAGACTAAAAAATTGGAAACCTACAAAAAGTAATATAAGTGATATTGTTAAAATAATTAACAATTAATAATTATAATGAAAATAATTAAGACTAAATTTAAAGGCTTAAAAATTTACAGAAAAAATACTTATAAAGATAATAGAGGATATTTTAGAGAATTGTTTGTGAACAAAAATTTAGGTAAAAATTTTCCATTTGAAGTGATGTCTTATTCAAAAAAAAATGTTCTCAGAGGATTACATTTACAGTTAAAAAATCCACAAGGAAAGTTTGTAACCGTACTTAGTGGAAAAATTTTTGATGTAGCTTTAGATTGTAGAGTCAAATCAAAAACTTATGGCAAGTATTTCAGTATAATTTTATCTGAAAAAGAAAACGTCTCTCTTTTTATACCTGAAGGATTTGCCCATGGATTTTGTAGTTTATCAGATAACACTATAATGCATTACAAATGTACCAATTATAGAGATATTAACTCTGAAGTTGGTATTTTATGGAACGATCATGAATTAAATATCAAGTGGCCAATTAAAAATCCTATACTTTCAAAAAAAGACCGGTCTAATATTTCTTTTAAAAGTTTCAGAAAAAAAGAATGGTAGTTTACAAGGTGAAATTAAACTATTAAGTTCAGAAACATTACTACTTGATTACAAATAACTTCCTATAAAAATAAACTTTTAGAAGTATTTAATTAAAATATAAGAAAAAACACAGAACTTATTAATGTTAAAAAAAAAAGGAAATATAGTAATTTTTTTTTAAAGTTTTTTTTTTTATCTTGTCTTACTCTATTTAATAAGATGTTTACATTTGTTGTTTTAATCTCCTGATCTTTTAGCTTTTTTTCAAGATAAGTTTTTTTAATAAGCTCATCAGATCTAGACATTTTAAAACATTATTTAATCAGCAAACTTATAAGAAAACAATGGATATCTGATTCGAATATTAAATATTCTTAAAATTAGTCTGTTTTAAAGGTTTTTGAATAAATTCAGCTTGATATTTTTGTTTTTCAACTTCTATGTAAATATTATTTGCAGCTAAATCATCGTTTGAAAAACTGTTTTCAATATAACCAAAAGCTAAATTTTTTTTAAAATTAAATGAATAATTACCAGAAGTTGTTCTTCCAATAATTTTATCTCTAAAATAAATAGGTTCATCATGCATTAACAATGGTGAGCCTGGTTTGTTTTCTTTAAGTGTAAGCATAACAAACCGTCTATCAATTTTATTTTTTTTAATTTTCTGAAGTGCCTCTTTTCCAATAAAGTCAATTTGTTTTTTGTTACTAATAGTGAATGTTAATCCTGCTTGAAATTGGTTTTCTTCTGGAGAAATATCATGTCCCCAATGCAAAAAACCACTTTCCATTCTCATAGTGTCTAAAGTATGCATTCCACAATTGGAAAGATTAAATTTCTTACCTATATTGATAATTAATTCATAGATTTTTTTAGCTTTAGATATTTTTACATACAATTCATATCCAAGTTCTCCAACATATGACAATCGTTGCGTCCAAATATTTGAATTATCAATTTTAATATTTTTAGCATATCCAAATTTAAAATTTTCATTAGTAAAGTCTTCATTACATATTTCTTGCATTAAATATCTGCTTTTAGGACCAAATATACCAAAAACACAATAATCATCTGTTACATCTTTAAGATCAATTCCATCTGATAAATGTTTTTTAATATGAAATTTATCTCTTTCTCTTGTTGCTGCAGAGCTAATAATTCTAAAATGATTTTCATCAATGCATACAACTGTCAAATCAGTTTCTATACCACCATCTTTGTTTAACATGTGAGTATAAGTACATTTTCCAATTTCATCTTTAATATTTGCTGTACAGATTCTCTGTAAATTTTCATGAGCTTTATCTGATTTAATTTCGAATTTTGAGAATGGTGTTAAATCAAATAGACCAACATTATTTACAGTATTGCTTGTTTCATATTCAACAGCTGGATACCAATTTTGATAGTTATAACTATATTCATACTCTGTTTTCTCGCCATCAAGAGCGAACCACATAGGTCTCTCATAACCAGCTGAAGCCCCAAAGCATGCTCCAAAACTTTTTAATAAATTATGATGTGGTAAAATTTTTATATTCCTAGATGTTTTGTGCTGCTTGAAAGGCCAGTGCATGCCATATAAATCTCCTAAAGACTCAGTAATCCTATCTTTTATAAATGCTATATCTGAATGAAATTTTTGAAATCTTTTTATGTCGTAATTAAAAATATCTTCATTAATATGCCCATTCATTAACCATTCGGCAGTTACTTTTCCAACACCTCCTCCGCTCCCAATTCCAATACTATTTAAACCACAGCTAACAAATAAATTTTTTACTTCGGGGACTTCACCTAATAAGGAATTAGTATCTGGGGTAAAAGACTCTGGACCTGAAAAAAATTTTCTAATCCCAATTTTTTCTAATATAGGAAACCTTTTCATAGATTTTTCTAAATAAGGTTCAAAGTGCTCGAAATTTTCAGGAAATTCTCCAAAAGAAAAATCTTCTGGTACTTTATTGGTTTTGTTAAATGCAGGGATAGATTTACCTTCAAATATTCCAATCAATAATTTTCCAGCATCCTCCTTAAAATAAACACTGCTATCAAAATCTCTTATTACAGGTAGAGTTGGTGAAAGCTTTTCTACTGGCTCAGTAATTACATAAAAATGTTCTGCAGGATAAAGGGGTATACTAACTCCAATCTTTTCACCAATTTGTCTTGACCACATTCCAGTTGCTAGAACAACATACTCACACTCTATTTCTTGACCATTAACTCTAACACCATCAACTCGTCCGTTTTTAGTCAATATAGTTTCAACAGGGGATTGTTCATATATTTTTGCACCTCCTTTTCTTGCTCCTTTTGCAAGCATATGAGTTACCCCGCTTGGGTCCGCAGATCCATCTCCTGGCATTAAAACTCCACCTTTTAAGTCTTCAGTACTCATCATTGGATAACTTCTTTTAATCTCTTCTTTATCAAGTATCTTTAAGTCAACATCATAAAGTTGTGCAGTTGTTGCTTGTCTTTTAAGTTCTTGCCAACGACTATCAGTTTGTGCAATCGAAAGTGCACCATTAAGTCTTAGTCCTGCCGAATGATCAACTTCCTTTTCTAAATTTTTATATAAGTCTAAAGTATATTTTCTAATTTTAGTTACCGAAGCTGATGGACCTAATTGACTTACTAATCCTGCTGCATGCCAAGTTGTCCCTGATGTTAGTTGGTCTCTTTCTAACAAAACAACGTCTTTCCAACCAAACTTTGTTAAATGATAAGCAACAGAACATCCAATCACTCCGCCACCAATTACAACAACTTTTGTGCTTGAAGGATACTTTTTATCCATCACTAATTTTTTATAGCTTCTCCAGGCTCTACAAAACTATAACCAAATACATCAGCAACAGCTTTATAGGTTACATGACCTTTGTGAACATTTAGTCCTGCTAGAAAATTTTTGTCTTCACCTAAGGCTTTTTGATAACCTTTGTTCGCAAGTTTAACTAAAAATGGAAGTGTAGCATTGTTTAAGGCTAACGTTGATGTTCTTGGTACACCACCTGGCATATTCGCAACACAATAATGTACAACATCATCAACTATATAAGTTGGATCTCCATGGGTAGTTGGTTTACTTGTTTCAACACATCCACCTTGATCTATTGCAACATCAACAATTACAGATCCTCTTTTCATAAATTTTAACATTTCTTTAGTAACTAATTTTGGTGCCTCAGCCCCTGGAATTAAAACACCACCAACTAAAAGATCAGCCTCTGATAATAATTTAGTTAAGTCAATTTTATCACTTTGTTCTGGTATTATTTTATCACCAAAAATTTCTGCAAGTTGTTTTAATCTTTCTTCTGATTTATCTACAATATGAACTTTTGCTTGCATCCCGGTTGCTATAACTGCTGCATTTTCTCCTACAACTCCACCACCTAGAATAACAACAGTTGCTCCTGTTACACCAGGTGCTCCTCCTAGCAAAAGACCTCTCCCGTTTTGGTTTTTTTCTAAACAATGAGCTCCAGCTTGGACTGACATGCGACCAGCAACTGCACTCATAGGAGCAAGCAAGGGTAATCTACCTTTGTTATCGGTTACAGTTTCATAAGCAATATTAATACTTTTTGATTTGATCAACCCTTCAGTTAATTCTTTGGCTGCTGCTAGATGTAAATATGTGTAAACAATTTGATTTTCTCTAATCATTTCTACCTCTGATTTTTGAGGTTCTTTAACTTTAACAATTATTTCAGCATCATCAAAAATATCTGCTGCTGTGTTAGCAATTTTTGCTCCAGCTTTTATGTATTGTTCATTTTCAAAACCAGCTTCAAAGCCCCCATTGTTTTCAACAATAACTTGGTGACCTTCAGAAACTAAAATTTTTACACTTTCAGGAGTTAGTCCAATTCTATTCTCTTGAGGTTTTATCTCTTTGGGCACGCCTATCTTCATAAGCTTTCTATTTTATCTTAAATTAACTAATTTTTTTGGTTTTTTTGATAATTAGTTATACCAGTTCTAAGTTTGTCGATAATTTCATCTATATGTTTTTCCTCACATATAAATTGTGGAGCTATAATTAAACAGTCCCCAGTAGCTTTAAAATTTACTCCTGCTTCATAACAAGATTTAAAAGTTTCATATCCCGCTTTACCTGGTTTAGTGTTTAATTTCATATCTATGCCACCCATCATTCCATATCCTCTAATATTTTCTACAGCTTCTAAATCTTGTAGTGAAAATAATCCTTTTTGGAAATAAGGAGCTAGGTTTTTTGCTCTTTCAAATATATCTTCTTTTTCAAAAATATCTTGAACTGCTAAAGCTGCAGCTACTGCTACAGGTATTCCTGAATAAGTATAGCCATGAAATAATTCGACTGAACCCATTGGAGAAGCATCCATGACTGCATCATAAATTTCATCTTTACATGCAACAACTCCCATAGGCACTACACCATTGGTTGTTGCTTTAGCCATTGTCATAATATCTGGTGTTACACCAAACTCCTGACTAGCAAATACAGATCCTGTTCTTCCCCATCCTGTAATTACTTCATCAAAAATTAAAAGTATTCCATGTTTATCACATGTGTCTCTTAACTTTTGTAAATAACCTTTTGGCGGTACTAAGGTTCCAGTTGATCCAGCAATTGGTTCAACTATACACGCTGCAATATTCTCTGGACCAAAGTTAGTTGCTATTCTTTCTAAGTCGTCTGCTAAATCTGCACCAGTCTCTGGCTGACCACTTACAAATTTATGTTCAGGTAAATGAGTATGTCTCATATGTTGAACACCTGGCATTAAAATACTTGCAAAAGTTTTGACGTTATTAATCATTCCTCCAACAGAGACACAGCCAATGTTCATGCCATGATATCCCCGCTCACGACCTACAAATCTAAATCTATGAGCATTCCCTTTTGATCTATGATAAGCGACTGCAATCTTAATTGCTGTCTCCACTGCGGTTGATCCACAAATGGTGTAAAACATTTTATTTAAATCAGCTGGAGTATGTTTTGAAATTTTTGTAGCTAGCTCGAAAGATCCACCAAATCCTTGTTGAAAAGGTTGAGCATAGTCTAGAGTTTCTAATTGTTTAGTTACAGCTTCAGTAATTTCTTTTCTTCCATGACCTAATGGATTACAAAATAATCCTGAACTTGCATCAATTTGGGTTTTGCCATGATGAGTTTTTAGATAAACTCCTTTAGCTTCGGTAATTAATCTTGGATTAGCTTTAAAATCCTTATTGGATGTAAATGGCATCCAATGTTCATTTAAAGAATTTGGTACCGATGTTCTATTTTCTGAGCTCATAATTTTTTTAATTTTATTTATTATAAAATATGTAGACTAAAATGTTATGTTTACTATATTTATTTTGACCTACTATGGACAACACTACTATACAACTTTAAATTGTACAATTGATTTATTTGCACACCAGCTTTTCATTATAAAGTGTTTTACTTCTATCTAAAATTGAATTTAAATATGCTCAATTTAATTAATTAAACATAGGGGAATAAATGAAAAAATTATTAACTTTTATTCTAGGATCTATACTTGCGCTTAACCTGTCTATTTCAGTTGCGAATTCAGCTGCAAAAGAAGTTAGAGTTGCATATTTTCTAGAATGGCCAAGTCCTAACCTAGAGGACATGCAAAAGAAAAATTTTGCTAAAGCTCTTGGTGTTCCAGTTAAATGGACAAACTTCACAAATGGTGGAGCAATGACTGATGCTATGCTAGCAGGAGATATTGATATATCTTACTCTCAAGGTTTAGTGCCTTTTATCAATGCTGTAAAATCTAAAGCACCTATCAAGCTAGTAGATATTGCTATGGAGTATGGAATGGGAGGAACTACTTGTGTTACATCTAATGCTTCAGGAATTACAAAAGCAAATGGTTCTGAATTAGAGGGCAAAAAAGTTGCTGTCCCTCTTGGAACAATGGCTGAATACGTTTTTGATGAAAGTATGAAAGTTGTTGGAGCTGATAGAAGTAAAATGGATATAATTCAAATGGATCCTGAAGAAGGTGCTGCTGCATTAGTCAGTGGTGATGTTGTAATGGCATGTCTATTTGGTGGTAATTCTATCAAAGCTGCAGTTGCTGTTGGTTCAAGATTATTGACAGTTCAAGAAGCTAGAGATGCTGGCATCTTAGGAATAGATATTACTTCTGTAACAGACAAGTTTATGAAGGAAAATCCAGGAATGTTGAGAACTTTTATTGAAGTAACTCATGAAGCAAACGACAGATATAGAGCTGGTAAAAGTGATATGAACTCTATGTCAAAAGCTTCTGAAATGAAAGTTGCTGATATGAAAGAAACTTTAGATGGATTTAAATTCTTAACTCCATCAGAAACTAAACAGTCTATGGAAAGTGGTAATCTTGATGGTTTCCTAAAAGGAATGGGAACACCAGATGGAGCTGTAGATACAAGTTTCCTACCTTTATAATTTTAAAGGTCTAAAATTTAAATAGGCGCCAATTATAATGATTGGTGCCTATTTTTTTTATAAAATTTCTAATATAAGGTAATTAATGAGTGATCTTATTTCTGAAAATCTAAACATGATTTTTAAAACTCCAAAAGGAGAAACGGTTCACGCATTAAAAGATGTAAGTTTTACTCTAAAAAAAGGTGAACTACTTACTGTCCTTGGACCCTCTGGTTGTGGAAAAACAACTTTACTAAATATTACTGCTGGATTTCTAAGACCTACTTCAGGAATAATAACTCTTAATAATAAAGAGATAGACGGCCCAGGTGTTGAAAGAGGAATGGTTTTTCAACAAGGTGCATTGTTTGAATGGTTAACAGTTGCAGAAAACGTAAACTTTGGTCTGCGAATGAAAAAAGAAAATACAAAATTAACTGAAGAAAAAGTTGAAGAATGGTTGGAAATTGTTGGTCTAAAAGGTTTTGGTAATACGCCTACTTATCAACTGTCTGGAGGTATGCAGCAAAGAGTGGCGCTCGCAAGATGTCTAATTAATGACCCTGATTTAATTTTAATGGATGAGCCATTGGGAGCATTAGATGCATTAACTAGAGAGAAAATGCAATCTTTGGTATTAAAAATTTGGAAAGAAACTGGAAAAACTATCATCCTTATTACTCACTCAGTTGAAGAAGCATTATTGCTTGGAGAACGATTATATGTAATGGCACCCAGACCAGGAAGAATACATAAAGAATACAATCTTCCCTTTGCAGAAATGGGTCTTAAAGAAGATTTAAGAGAAATAAAGAAGAACAAAGAATTTTCATCAAAGAGAGAAGAAATTTTATCCATGATTTGGAACATGGAAGAAGAAATAATGGGTAAAGAAAATTAATGCTAATTCAAATAGTAACTCTATTAATATTTGTAGCGATTATAGGAAGTATTCTTTACGGTCGAAGATTGATTAGAACTGAAAAAGTAGACGCAGTATTTGGAAATCCTGAAAGAGCAAAAGGTGGTACGCACTGGGTTATTGTTGGCAGTGCTGCAATACTTTTAGTTTGGCTTTATTACTCCTGGGATATAGCAAAAGGTTTTTATCCAAAATCAGCAAATGAATTATGCCAGGTTGCAAAAGTAAATGACTCTTTAATGGGATTGAAATATCAATTTCCTATTGAAGAAAGAGAATTTAAAAGTACCTCAATAATAAAAATTGAAAATAAAAATCTTCAAAAAATTACTAAAGAAATTCAAAATTCTCCAGACTTAAATAGCAAGCAAAAAAATATTTTGGTTAGCTACATAAATAAAACTATTCAATTAATACCTTTATTAACTAATGAAGATTTAATTGAGATTGATACTAAAAGAAAAATTAATGAAATGACAGAAGAGATAAAACTCTTAAGCTCAAACTTTAAACAAAAAGATTACCCTTTTGAAACTCAAGAAGAAAAAAATGAAAGACAAAATGCTGTATCAGAACAGGGTGGATGGGGAATTATAAAGGTTCAATCTGGAACAGGATCAATAGAAAATACTATAGAGGTTCCTGTAGTTCCTGAAACAAGTAAAGGTCTTAAATTTCATGCTGCAGCTGAAGAGCTTAAAATCATAAGTGATAAATTTTTTAAACTGAGAAATCACAATCCTCAGTTCAAAACCTCAATCAAACAATTAAAAGATGAAATTAAAATCTACAGGAAAAGTTTAAATGACAACGAAGAAATTGCATCAGATTATGCAAAAAATATTGTTAAAATTGCAAGACGTATTGAATTTGCAAGTATCTACCCTCCTAATGCACTAAATGAGATGCAGAAAGCAATTATTGAGTTTGATAATTTACAAAAATCTGAACAAGGTGGTCTGAGATTAATTGATATTCTATTATTCCCAGCAGGCACAATAGTTGCTAGTGGACCAAGTTGTTCAGAGCAAGGTTCTGGAAGATGGCTTCCAAAACCCTCTGATACACTAAATAAATTTATTTTGATGTCTAAGCCAAGCGTTGGTTACAAAAATATTCCACTGCTATGGATAGAAATGATTGACGTTTCATCAATTATTGGTTTTATTTTACCTGATTGGATAGCTGATGTTCTGCCAGGCGATTATCCTGTTCACACCAAAGATGGAATTGTTAAAGAAAACTTTAAAGGAAATGTTTTAAAAGTTGTTACTGGTGACTTTAAATTATTTAAAATTCCAGTGCCATACGGGCATATATGGGACTCTTTTTTAAGGGTATTTTTAGGCCTAGTTTTTGGAATTTTAATTGGAGTGCCTTTAGGTTTGTTTATGGGGCTCAACAGATTTGCAAAAGGTTTTTTTGATCCCTTAATAGAATTATACAGACCGGTTCCACCTCTTGCTTGGGCTCCTCTTATCATCTCTGTCTTAGGAATTGATAATACAGGTAAAGTATTTTTATTATTTATGGTCTCTTTATCTATTATGATAATATCTGCAAGAGCTGGTGCTTCGGGAACTCAGCTTTCAAAAATTCATGCTGCACACTCACTTGGAGCCTCTAAAAAACAAATTCTAAGATATGTAATTTTTCCAAATTCACTTCCAGAAATTTTAACTGGAATTAGGGTTGCTGTTGGAATGTGCTGGGGAACATTAGTTGCAGCTGAATTCTTAGCAGGCACAACAGGAATAGGCTTTGTTGAAAATGTTGCTAAGAAATATTTTCAATATGAAGTTATTTGGATCACTATTTTTATAATGGGAATGTTGGGTTTATTATTTGATATTACTTTAAGAAAAATTATTGATAAAACTATTCCATGGAGGGGTAAAGGGTAATCTTATACCTTAAATATATTAAAGTGACAAAGAGTAACCAATGAGAATTTTTGATTGCACAACTTTTTATAACGAAAACCTAATTTTAAATGTTAGATTTAATATTTTAGATCCCTATGTTGATAGATTTGTAATTTGTGAGGCTGGTTATTCTCACAGTGGTCAAAAAAAGAAATTTAATTTTGATATAAATAATTTTAGTAAATTTAAGCATAAAATTACTTATCTTAAAATAGATAATGAGCCTGATGATTTACAATATATTTACAAAAATGCCAAAAAAATCGAACCTGTTGAAAGTGCTAAGCCAAATGCAATTAAAAGAATTGCACATCAAAGAAATTACCTAAAAGAAGGAATACTAGATGCGTCTGATGATGATTTAATTCTTTACAGTGATAATGATGAAATTCCAAATTTAAAAAATTTTGAATTAAACAAAGTAAATAACAACTTAATTTATTTTAAACAAAAACTATTTTATTATAAATTTAACTTGTATTGTGATCGATATGATTGGTATGGAACTAAAGGATGTAAAAAAAAAAATTTAATAGATTTTGAGTGGTTAAGAAATCTAAAAGCTAAAAAATATAAGGCTTTTAGATTAGATACAATTTTTTCAAAAACCAAGTATATAAATTCAAAAATAATAAAAGATGGAGGATGGCACTTTACTCAACTTAAAAATATAAATGATCTTTACGAAAAATTAATAAATCAAGAAGATCATCAAGAGTTTAGGAATGCAAAAAAAAAAATTGAAGAAATTGAGCTATTAATTAAAAAAAAAACAATTATTTACGATCATAAAGTTAAAAAAACAGCTAATAAATTTGGTAAAGAATTTAAGCTTAAAACAGTTAGTTTAGACAATTTACCTGATTACATAAAAAAAAATAAAAACGAATATAAAGATTGGATAGATTTTGATCAAAACTAATGAAAATTTCAACAATAAAGCAACTTTTAGTAAAAATTTTTATTAAGCATAAATTAAGTAAAGCACATGCAATAATATCAGCTGATGCGTTAATAAATGCAGAATTGGTAGGAGCCTATGGGCATGGATTATCAAGACTTAAAATGTATTGTGAAAGAATTTCAAAGAAATTAATTAATCCTAAACCAAAAATTAAAATAAAAAAAATTTCTCAATCTGTATCTCATATTGATGCAAATAACAGTATTGGTTTTGTTGCAGCTGATCTTGGAATAAAGACTGCTATCAAACTTGCACAAAAAACTGGTATAGGAATGGTTGCTATCAAAGGAAGCGGTCACTATGGATTATCAGGTTATTACGCTGAACAAGCGGTTAAAAAAAATTTAATAACAATGATCTATACGAATGCCCCACCTGCAGTTGCGCCACACGGTTCGTTAAAAAGTTTATTTGGAACTAATCCAATATGTTTTGGAACTCCAACTGGAACAAAAATTCCTTTTATATTAGATACTTCAATTTCTATGATTAACAGAGGAAAAATAAGAGTTGCTGCAAGAAATAATAAAAAAATTCCTGAAGGTGTTGCACTAGATAGTTTTGGTAAACCAACCATTGATGCTAAGAAAGCATTGGAAGGTGTTCAGCTTCCAATTGCAAGTTTTAGAGGATCAGGTCTTGCATGGATGGTTGATATTTTAAGTGGGGTTATTACAGGTGGAAACCATGCAGGTCGAGTAAAAGATCCATTTGATGATTTTTCTGGACCACAAAACATTGGACATTTATTCATCACCTTTAAAGCCAATTTATTTCAAAAAAATTATAACCAAAGAATAAAAGATAATATTCGAACAATTAAAAAACTTCCAAAAATTAAAGGGGTAAAAGAAATAATGTATCCAGGACAAAATAAGTATTACAGATATAAAAAAAATCTTAAAAGAGAAATTTCTATTTCAAATATAATCAAAAAGGACTTGGAAACTTTAATAAGTTAACATTGTCAAAGCGCCTAGGGATACTACCACTGTAGATAAAATAATTGTCCTCTTAACTTTGTCTTTTCTCTTTTGTTCAATTAGTCTTTGCTTAAGAACATCCACGTTCACTCTAAGAGGAGCCTCAGTTTCTTGAGTGGGGTCTTCAACAACGTGGGATGTTCTATTTAAGCCTTCATTATTCATTAGCTTATTAAATCACGCAGTGATAAAATTTGATATATGGCAAGAGTCCATTTTGGGTTGCTATTCATTATATAATAGTTCAGAGTGGGTCAGGAGATAACAATGGCAGTAGTACCTAGCGTTACGGCTCAAATTGATGAGAAAGAAATTTTTAAGGTTATTAGTAATAATTTTAGCAAATTAGCTCCAGCTTATTATTTCTTGATCAGCAATTGGTTAATACGAGCATATAATGTTCATAAAGATATAGATAAATATATAATAATTATTTACCTAATTAACAAAGATTTGATTGTTTTTAGAAGAAACGGGTTGATTGTTGATTATGATACTTTTTACAGGGATAGATCAATAGAAATTGAGAAGATAAATTTAAGCGACATTTCAAAAGATCTAGAAATACCAAAAGAAAGTGTGAGAAGGAAAATCTTAGAATTAGAAAAAGAAGGTGTAATTAAAAAAACTGGAAAAAAAATGTTTGTTAATAGGAACACACTTGTTGCTACCCAAGCTAAAGACACTTTAAAAGATATGAGTTCTTTGTTATTTGAATTCAATAAATTATTAAAAAATGAAAAGGCTTTTACCGTTGATGAGATTTCATCCTCTATGAAAGAAAATTTTTCTTTTTGCTGGTATCAGTTTTATAAATTTATATTTATTTATACAAACAGGTGGAGAAAAGAAGTAAAGGATCTGGAAACTATGTGTATTGGAATTTTGGTAATGCTTAATGCATCTCACAATAAGAGTTTTAAAGTAAAGGACTTAAACTTAAAAACATATCAAAAAAAAGTTATGGGTTCAGATGGAAGAGGAATGAATGCAATGTCTTTATCTGATATCACAGGGATTCCAAGGCCGACAGTTGTTAGAAAATTAAAATATTTAATCGACAATAATTACCTAACTATTAATGAAAGAAAACTTCTTTTTATCAATATTCAAGGAACTGTATTAAAAAGAAGTAGTGAATTACAAGATTCAAATATTAAAAGCTTAAGTAGTTTTATTTATAAAGTATTTAATCAAATTAAAATTATAGATTCGAGTAAAGATGAAGATGACAACTTTATTCCTAGTTACTTGAGATAAATTAATTATTTTTTCTTAAGATATAAATAAAAATAAATCCAGTTATATACATCAATAGTGCATAGGCCCCTGTTGGCACTATATAAGCTACATCATTAAAAATTAATGTTGCAACAAACACCGCTAAAGTTCCATTCTGCAGACCGCACTCTAATGCTATACATTTTTGTTGAGCTACTCCTGATACAAATTTTTTAGCAATAAAGTATGCCAATACCATCATCGCAACATTTAAAAATAATACTGCTAAACCTGCCTGAGCAAGATAGGTAAAAATATTATCTTTTTCTTCGATCCATATTGCAATAAATACAATTACAAATAACCACCCTGTTAATTTATTAATTAAATTGATTTTAGATAAAACAAAATTTTCAGCAAAACCTCTAATAATCATTCCAATAATTACAGGGACTGTAACCACTAAAGCCATTTTTAAAGCAATTCCAACTACTGAGATTTCTTTTGAAATGGTAACTCCTAAAATACTTGCAGAACTAATTACAATTATTGGAATTGTAATAATACAAATTAAACTAGTCACCGCAGTTAAAGAAATGGATAAAGCTACATCTCCATCAGCAAATTTTGTTAAAACATTTGAAGTAACACCCCCAGGTGCAGCTGCAATTATCATTAGACCAACCGCTATAGCAGAAGGAAGATCAAGACTTAGTGCAATAATTAAAGCTACAATTGGCAACAAAATTAATTGAGAAAAAAAACCTACAATAAAGTCTCTTGGTGTTCTTAATATTCTTGTGAAATCTTTAATTGAAAGACCAAGACCCAGTCCTAACATAATTAGAGCCAAAACTATTGGTGCAATTTTTGTTACTATTTCCATAGCACAGATATCATAGCACTATGAGAGAGGTTAATAAAATAAATATACATTAGAATGTTTATAGAAAAATTTAGTTAGTAAAATTAGGAACAATTGCCTATATACTTTTAATTAAATATTAATAATAAACATTACCAATGCTTTCTAATAAAGAAATTGTCTGCCCAAACAATCTGCTTGATGTGGCGCATAAAAAAAAAGGTGTTAAAGCAGCAGTTGTAAATGCAGGAATGCCCCTGCCAATGCTTTCTGTTCAAGATGCAGTAAAAGAAAATTTAATAGAGCCTATTTTTATTGGAGACAAAAAAGAAATTCAAAAATGTGCTGAAGATTTAAAATGGGATATTTCTCAATATGAAATTATTGATGAACCTGTAGAAAACAATACAGCCCCTATAGCAGCTAAACTAGCAAGTGAGGATAAAGTAAAGATTATTGTTAAAGGTCATATTCATACTGACATTTTAATGAAAGAAGTACTAAAGCGTGAATATAATTTAATGGGTAAAACTCGATTAAGTCATATATGGCACATGACTATTGAAAAAGAAGATGCACCATTAATTATTACAGATGGTGCCTTAAATGTATTGCCTAATATTAAAACAAAAATGCATATTCTTAAAAACGTAATAGACTTCTCACACAGAATCGGCATTTCACGCCCAAAAGTATCTATATTATCAGCAACAGAAGAAGTAATTGAAAGTGTGCCTACTTCATTAGAAGCGGCAGAACTAACAAAATTAGCAGATAAAGAAAATCTAAATGCTGATGTATTTGGTCCATTGGCTTTTGATAACAGCATCTCAAAGAAATCAGCGAGTATAAAAGGTATAAAAAATTCAGTAGCAGGAGAAGCAGATGTACTGTTAGTTCCTAGTGTTGAAGCAGGAAACGCTTTAGTTAAAATGATGATCTATTTTATGGGTGCTTGTGCTGCTGGTGTTGTCATTGGCGGCAAAGTTCCAGTTGTAATTACAAGTAGATCTGATGAAGCTCCAGCAAGATTGGCTTCAATTGCAGCTGCAGTAGTTGCTCTTGACTAATTGTTTAATTGATATTTTTATTAAATTCATTTAAGTAAATGATTTATTAGGAAAATATAATGGCAATAACATACTTAAAAAAATCTCCAAAAACATCTTCAACAGATGATACTAAGACTAGGGAAATTGTTGAAAATATTCTCAAAGATATAGAAACAACTAAAGAAGAAGGCTGCAAAGCACTTTCAAAAAAATTTGATAAATATGAAGGAGATGTAGTTGTTTCAAAAGAAAAAATTGAGGAGATTAAAAAAAATTTAGATCAAAAAACAAAAGATGACATACAGTTTTCTCATGAAAGAGTTAGAAAATTTGCTGAAGCACAATTAAAGAATTATGGTCAAGATTTTGAGGTAGAATTATCAGATGGTTTATTTGCTGGCCAAAAACTAATACCAGTTAACACCGCAGGTTGCTATGTGCCAGCTGGTAGATATGCTCATATCGCGTCAGCCATAATGAGCGTTACAACAGCTAAGGTAGCCGGAGTAAAAAACATAATTGTAGCTAGCTCACCAAAACCAAGTGTAGGAGTTCACCCCTCTATTGTTTATACTGCTGATCTTTGTGGTGCAGACTCAATATTAAACCTTGGAGGTGTACAAGCTATTGCAGCAATGACTAATGGCTTATTTGGTAATGAGCCTGCAGACATGTTAGTTGGACCAGGAAATCAATTTGTAGCAGAAGCAAAAAGAATTTTATTTGGAAAAGTTGGAATTGATTTATTTGCAGGACCAACTGAGATTGCAGTAATAGCAGATGATAAGGCTGACGAAGAACTTGTTGCAGTTGACTTAGTTGGTCAAGCTGAGCACGGATATAACTCACCAGCATGGCTTTATACAAAAAGTAAAAGAATTGCAGATTATGTGATGAAACGGGTTCCAGAATTAATTGCTGAACTTCCAGATTTACCAAGAGAAAACGCTGGTGCAGCATGGAGAGATTATGGTGAAGTTATTTTATGTGACACTGATGAAGAAATTGCAACCATCAGTGATGAATATGCACCCGAACACTTAGAGGTACAAACTCAAAATCTCGACTGGTATCATAAAAGATTAAAGAATTACGGATCGCTATTTATTGGTGAAGAAACCACAGTTGCTTATGGTGATAAGTGTTCAGGAACCAACCATATTCTACCAACTAAGGGTGCAGGTAGATATACGGGAGGTTTATTTGTTGGTAAATTTATAAAAACTCTAAGTTTTCAAAGAATGTCAAAAGAATCTACAAAAACTGTAGGGGCAGCTTGTGCAAGAATATCAAGATACGAAGGTATGGAAGCACATGCAAGAACTGGTGATGCTAGATTAAGAAAATATGGCTTTCAAAACTAAGATTTAATCCTTTTTCCACTTTCATCAAAAACAAAAATATCTTTAGAATTAAACCCGATTGTATTTTCTATGTTGTGTTTGCTAGATATTTTAGCACTTATTTCATATTGATCTATTTTAATATAAGCAATTTTTTCATTACCTAAATTTTCAATTAAATCTACTTTTGGATTGAAACTATATTCGTTATTTTCTGATACATTAAAATGTTCGGGTCTTATACCCAGGTAATAATCTTGTTTAGAAAAATTTAATTTATCTAGTTTAACTTTATTACCTAAAAAATTAATTTCATTATTTGAGATTATATGATCACTACTTATTTTAAGGATGTTCATTTTTGGAGTTCCAATAAATTGAGCCACAAAAATATTTGCAGGATCACTATAAATTTCATCTGGTGTACCTACCTGTTCAATATTGCCATGATTTAATATAACTATCCTATCAGCTAGTGTCATTGCCTCGACTTGATCGTGCGTTACATAAATCATATTTGTTTTGATTTGATTGTGTAATTTTGAGATTTCAACTCTCATTTCAGCTCTAAGTGCAGCGTCAAGGTTAGACAATGGTTCATCAAATAAAAAAATCTTAGGATTTCTTGTTATGGCTCTTCCAATTGCAACCCTTTGTCTTTGCCCACCAGAAAGTTGTTTCGGTCTTCTCTCAAGCAATTCTTCTATTTTTAAAATTTTTGCAGCCTGCATTACTTTTTTTTCAATTTCTTCCTTAGGTCTTTTTTCTATTTTAAGTCCAAAAGACATGTTTTCGAACACATTCATATGTGGATACAACGCATATGATTGAAAAACCATTGCAGTTTCTCTTTTTGAGGGATGTAATTCATTAACTAATTGATCATTGATATATATTTCACCCTCATCTATCTGTTCCAATCCAGCAATCATTCTTAACAAAGTAGACTTTCCACAACCCGATGGACCAACCAAAACTAAAAATTCGTCTTCTTTTCCCTGAAGATTAAAATTATTTATTATTTTATTTGCTCCAAAGGATTTATGAATGTTAGTAAATTTTATATTTGACATTATAATTTTTTAATTAATTCAAAAATATCAACTCCAATTTGTTTTAATATATGGGCGATGTCTATAGGGACCCAATTCTCTCTTATTTTTCCTTGATCATGATGGTAGAAATCCATGACTCTCATTGTAACATTTTGGTTTTCAGCGGTATAACCAAGCCAATCATTTTTTCCATAATTTGCATCTAAACTGTGCCATCCAGCGCAAAGTGAAAATTTGCCGTCTCCTATTTCACAATAATGCCCTAATTTAAAATAATCCCTCTGACTAAACGATTTTCTAAATGGTAATTGATGCATGTCTATAAATCCTTCTAAACTTCTAGATGTTCCAATTCCACATGGCCCATACCAAATCATATCTTTGTGCCAAAATTCTTTTTGTGGATGACTTAAAAGTCTCTCTTTTAATTCTTGATCAGTTAAATTTTCTAATTCTGGCTTATAATTTAAACTTCTATTCATTTCCATGGCTTGTCTTAAATTATTTTTTGAAACATTAAAATCTTCCTCATAAAAATCTAAACCATCTGTATTATATGGACTAAGCCATGAACCTTCAGATCCTCTAGATTTATTTATGGGCCAAATCCCCAATTGTCGAATAAAATCTAGGGTATCTATAAGAATATGGCTTTCAATTATTTTTCCATTTTTTATTTCATGAATTTCACAACATCTTAAGTTTATCGTTTTAAAATTTGGATTAACTCCGAGCCAAGAATTTTTGAATATTCCAGATAGTGTTGAAATTGATCCTACTTGAATCTTATCCCTAAAAGCACCACCAACAACCATTAATTCTCTTCTTTCTAAATCTGGAAATGCTTTAAACAAGGGTTCATAAAATTTTATTTTTAAATTTTCTAAACTATTGAATTCATTAATTGGATGAAAACAATTTACTTTTAAATCTTTATAAAAGAGATTTTGTAAATTTTTTTCTAGATTTTTATTTTTATTATAAAAAATTTTTTTAAGTTCATTTCTTACAAAGAGTTTGTTTTTGTTATTTTCTTTAGGAGAAAGATTAATATCCTTTATATCTTTCTTTGATTTCAATCCTGTATCAAATTGTTCTATAAGCATATATTTTTATTGGAATATTCCTTTATCACATTTATAAATAAATAAATATATGAATTTAAAATTAGCAAAATTTTCAGATCTTGTCCCAAGTAAACTTCCATTTGTAGAAGGTAAGCTTGAGGGACATAAAAACAGAAAAAACTATTCAATTGTAGGTCCAGGAGTGGCAGAAGATATAAACCAATCAATAAAAATTTCTACACCACATAGTTTTAATTTAGGTGCCGTTTCTGCAATGCCAAGAAATGGCTCTGGCTTACATAGTCATACCACTGCTGAAGTTTTTATTATTTTTTCTGGTAGATGGAGATTTTATTGGGGAAATGAAGGTAAAGATGAAACAATTCTAAGCTCTGGTGATATTATTTCAATGCCTACAAATATGTTTAGAGGATTTGAAAATGTGGGTGATCAGGAAGGAACCATGTTTGTAGTACTTGGTGGAGATGATCCTGGTATAATTACTTGGCTACCTAGTGTATTAGAAAAAGCAAAAAAAACTGGTATGGCGCTTTTAAATGATAATTCTTTAATTGATTTGTTTAAAAATAATATTCCTAAAGATAAAAAACTTCTAAGTCCGATATCTTTAGAAGAAATCAAAAAATTTGATAATTATAATTTAAGTGAGATTGAGAAATTTATCTATAAGTTTTCTAACGAAAATAATAATGAAATAAAATTAAATGAGAATTTTAAAATTATCCAAATTCTTGGTAACCATTTCCAAAATAAAAATTTTTCTCCTTTAATTAATCAACATACTGGATTTAATTTATCAATTTTAAAGTCAAAAAAAGGTAAAATAAAAAATTTAAAATTCTCAAAGCCAACAGTGATGTTTTCACAAATAGGTTCATGGCAAATACAAATTGATGATTTTGAAGTAAATCTAAATCCCAAAGATACGATTTCTATCCCAATAAATTCAAATATAAATGTCAGTATAGATAGTGAACATGAAAGTTTATTAAATTGTGTAACTCAAATCTAATGAAAGGTTTTGATAAAAAATATAAAAGTTTTCCTGATTATATTCTTAAAATTACAAAACAAATTTGGGAAGGTAAAGACGTAAATTCCATTGCTAATTTTTATACTGAAGATATTCCAGTGAGGTCTCCCTTTGGAGTAACCTATGGTAATAAACCAGTTATAGATGCAACATTTGCAACCTTAAGAGAATTTCCAAATAGACAATTATTAGGTGAAGATGTTATTTGGAACAAAGACTCAGAAGATGGCTATCATTCATCTCATAGAATTTTAAGCAAAGGTACTCATCTTGGAGATGGTTCATATGGTAAACCATCTGGTAAAAATATTTATTATAGAGTTATTGCTGATTGTGCATGTAAATATAATCAAGTTTATGACGAATGGATTGTAAGAGATCAGGGAGCTATGGTAAGACAGATAGGTTTTACTCCTCAAGAATTTGCTCAAAAAATAATTGAAAACGAAGGTGGTTTAGAAAATTCTAATAAAATATTTACTTTAAAATCTGACATGAAATCAGAATACAAACCAATTCCTGCACCCAAAGATTCAGTTGGAGTAAAATATTCAAATATACTAAATACAATTTTTACCCATGATTATAATTTTTCTGATTATGCAAGGGCTGCAAGTATTTACTGGCCAGGAAATAAAATTGGCCATGGAAGAGAAGATATAGAGAAATTTTGGCAATCACTAAAGGGAGCTTTTAGTAATTTTAAGTTTTCAACTGAACATATTGGATATTTAGAGGAGCCAGGTAAAAATCCTAAGGCCTCCATAAGATGGTTTTTGGATGCTAATCACTCAAATAAAACGTCAGACTTTGGAGAAGCAACAAATAAAAATATTTTTATAATGGGGATTAATCATGCTGAGATAAGTGATGGAAAAGTTATAAGGGAATGGGTTTTGTTTGATGAAGTGGCTATATGGAAACAAATTTTAATGAATTGATTTATGGGTAAAATTAAAACAACTCATGTAGGAAGTTTGCCTAGATCATATGAATTATCAGATCTTTTATTTAAAAAAGACCAAAATCAAAAAATTGACTTAAATAAATTTGATCAAATAGTTAGTAGAGATGTAAATCAGGTAGTTAAAAAACAAATTAATGTAGGTATAGATATTGTAAGTGACGGTGAAATGTCAAAGATCAGCTATGCAACTTATGTTAAAGATAGATTAGACGGTTTTTCTGGTGAAAGTGAGAGAAAAGCACCTAAAGATTTAGATGACTTTCCATCTTACAAGGAAAGAATTGCACGAACAGGTGGTACACCTAAATATACAAGACCATGTTGTACTGGTGAGCTTAAAATAAAAGATAAATCATCTTTAACTAAAGATATTAATAATTTTAAAGAAGCATTAAATAAAAATAATCACAAAACTGGTTTTATGAATGCTGCATCTCCAGGTGTTATATCTGCTTTTTTACCAAATAATTTTTATAAAAACGATGATGACTATTTAGAAAATTTATCAAATTTAATGAAAGAGGAATACGAAGAAATTACGTCAAATGGAATAAAATTACAGTTGGATTGTCCTGATTTAGCTCTAGCAAGACACATGACTTTCAAAGATTTAGATGAAAAAGAATTTTTGATTAGAGCTGAAAAACAAATAGAGTGTCTTAACAATGCTATAAAAAATATTGATAGTTCTAACCTAAGACTTCATATCTGTTGGGGAAATTATGAAGGCCCTCATTTACATGATATTCCTTTAGAAAAGATAATGCCAATTGCATTAAAAGCTAATGTTCAAACCTACTTAATTGAGTCATCTAATCCAAGACATTCTCATGAGTGGCAAATTTTTGAAAATTTAAAAGTTCCAAATGATAAAATAATTGCCCCAGGTGTAATAGACTCAACGACTAATTTTGTAGAACATCCCGAGGTTGTAAAAAATAGAATTTTAACTTTTTCTAAAGTCATTGATGCAGAACAATTATTAGCAGGAACAGACTGCGGATTTAGTACTTTTGCTGGCTTTGGAAATGTTGATGAAAATATAGTTTACAAAAAACTTGAGTCTTTGGTAAAGGGTTCAGAACTTGCGTCAAAAGTGATTTAATTATGACTTTTATTACCTATAAGGAGTGGATATAATTTTATTACTTAAATTATAATTTAACAAACAATATAAAGAGAGAGAGAATATGAGAAAAATACTAGTTACTTTATTGTTTCTAATTTTTGGAACATCTGCATTTGCAGATTGTAACATTAAAAGTGGATCAATAAATATTTTGGCTAATGATTTTCCTGCATTGAGAACTTTCGTTGAAACTTCTAAACAATGTAAAGGAAATGCTGAGTTTAAAGTGACTCACTCATCTGAGCATAATAAAATCGCAGTGCCCGCATTAACCGCAAATCCATCTGAATTTTCAGCAAGAATTGCTGCAAACAGTTCGATTGTTCCTTTGATGAACCAAGATTTGATTAGACCATTAGATGATCTTGTTAAAAAATATGGAAAAGGAATTCAAGACTCTCAATTAATTACAATTGATGGAAAGGTAATGGCTGTTGCATTTATGGCCAATACTCAGCACTTGTATTATAGAGAAGATATTTTAAAAGATATGGGTATAGCAGTGCCAAAAACATATGAGGAAGTTGTTGCCGCTTCTGAAAAAATTAGAGCTTCAGGAAAAATGCAACATCCATATGCAGCTGCTTATAAAGCTGGCTGGAACTTAGCAGAAGAATTTGTAAACATGTTTATCGGTCATGGTGGTGAATTCTTTAAATCTGGAAGTGCAGAACCAAACATTAATAACGCTAAAGGTGTTGCAACTTTAAATATGTTAAAAAAATTATCTGAATTAAGTAATCCTGATTACTTAACTCATGATAGTGAAGCAATTAAAGTAGAATGGGAGTCTGGAAATGTTGCATTAATGACATTATGGGCATCTAGATCAGGAACTCTTTTAGATGATGAAGGTGATCCAAATATTACTAAAGCAACAAAATTAGCTGGACCTGCCACTGTTGGTGGAGGAAATATTCCAGCAGCTACACTATGGTGGGATGGTTTTACTCTAGCGAAAAATAGATCAGATGCAGATGCAGACGCTACATTTAGAGCTTTAGCACATGCAGCATCAAATAAGAAAATGGTAGCTGACGCTGCTGATCAAGCTGTTTGGTTAGTAGAGGGATTTGTTCCAGGACCAAAATCTATTGGTGTAATCGAAGCTGTAAAGATGAAAGCAAAACCATATCCAATGTTGCCACAAATGGGATTAATGCATGGTGCATTAGGAAGTGAGATTGTTGAGTTTTTACAAGGTAAGGAGTCAGCTGAACAAGCGTTGAAAGACGTTGAGGCTGCTTATATCAGTAAAGCTAAGGAACAAGGCTTTCTATAAAATCTAAAAATCTAAGTGGGGAATTTTTCCCCACTTAATTAACATTTAGATGCCCAATAAAACATTTTTTTGGTTTTTTTTACCGACAGGCTTAGCAATGATCCTGTTTATAGGGCTACCAATAATATCAACTGGCATACAATCATTTTATGCACAGCATGACCAAATAGTAAAAGAAGTCAAAAAATGTGATCCATTTGGTTGTACTGTTTCAATTGTGGTTGATAATGAGGAAACCTCTAAAATTAGAGAAGCAAAGCCTCTAGGAAAATTTAACGGTTTTGGAACTTATACTGACAGAAATCATTTGGCAGTTGAGGAAATCAAAAAATTTTGGAATGAAACTGAAAGTTTTGGTGCTTTTATAGATCAAGTAACCAATCTACCTTTTTATAAAGCTTTAATATTCACTTTAACATATTGTTTATTTGTAACCCCGAATGTACTTTTGTTAGGTTTTATAATAGCACTAAGCTTAAATGCAGTTGCCAGAAAAATTAGGGGACCATTAATTTTTGGCACAATTTTACCCATGATAGTAACTCCTTTAGTTGGTTCTTTAGTATTATTTTGGATGATTGATTCTCAAGGAATAATTGGTGCAAATATTCAAAACTTGATGAATGATCCATATTTATCTTTAAAATCTTCAAAAACATTGACCTGGATAACAATAATAATATATGGAATTTGGCATCACTCCCCTTTTGCATTTGTGGTATTTTATGCTGCTCTTCAAACAGTTCCTCAAGAACCTGTAGAGGCAGCTATTATTGATGGTGCATCAAGATTTCAAAGAATTAAACACATTGTATTACCACATATATATCCAGTAGTTACTTTTGTAGCATTGATCTCTTTAATGGATAATTTCCGAGTTTTTGAACCAATAATTGGATTTAGCGCAGAAGGTAGCGCACAATCTTTATCATGGTTAATTTATGATAATCTAGTTAATGAAGAAGTAATATTATTCGGCTCTGCTGCAGCAACTTCCATTATGACTATAGTTGGTATAGCAATTTTATTAGCTCCAGTTTTGATAAGAACTTGGAAAGAATTTAGGATAGCAAGATAATTATGGATTATGGATTAGATAAAAAAACGACAAGTTTAAAAACTTTCAATACAATTTTTATAATTGTATGGCTTTTGATTGCTTGCTTTCCGTTTATTTGGACATTTTGGGGATCATTTAAAGTAAGAGCTGATTTCTTTTCTAGATCAGATTGGTGGTATGCTATTTCAGCTTTTAATACTTTAATTGAAACTGGAGGAAAATTTACTACAAACGCCTATAGTCAAGCTTGGACTGAAGGAGAGTTTTGGAAGGCATCAAAAAATACTGTTATTGTTACTGTTTTTGTAGTTAGTATTTCTTTATTCCTAGGAACACTAGGTGCATATGCTCTATCAAGATCTACAAGAAATTATGCGTTTTGGTTATTAATTTTAGCTTTAATTTTTAGAGCAATGCCACACATAACTTTAGTATCTGGTTATCTATTTCCCTTTTTTGAGCTTCAAATTTGGGGAATATTACCCACAACAATTGTTGTGTTGGTTGCTATAAATCAACCATTTACACTATGGCTTCTATATTCCTTTTTTAAAACAGTACCTAGAGAACTTGATGAGAGTGCTTTAATAGATGGATGTTCATATTTTCAAACTTTCAGACACATTATAATGCCAGTAATGTGGCCAGGGGTGATAACTGCGGGCTTGTTTAGTTTAATGTTAGCTTATAATGATTTTACAGTAACTGCATTACTATTGAATCAGGAAAATCACACAATGGTACCAAAGATACAAAGTTATTTAGGAACTAACCAACATGAGGGAAATTTAATGTGGGCCGTATCATCTGTTGTATCAGCCACAGCTCCTCTTTTTATTTTAGTAATGTTTTTTCAACGGCAAATTATTAGTGGTCTAACAGCTGGAGCTATTAAGGGTTGATAAAATATAAGGCTCTATTATTTGGATCAATTGGAACCATTGTTGAAACATCTGAAATTCAAAGAAAATCATTTAATAGTGCATTTAAAATTGCTGGTCTTAAATGGAATTGGACTAAAGAAATTTATAAAAAATTACTCAATAAATCTGGAGGTGAAGAAAGAATATTGAGATATGCAAAAAAGACTAAAAGCAATGTTAATTCCAAAAATATAATCAAATTAAAAACAAAAATATTTAATAGCTACTTAAAAAAAAATAAACTTAAATTAAGAAGTGGCGTTAAGGAAATAATAAAACATTGTAAAAAACAAGAAATCAAACTAGCTTTAGTTTCTTCAACCTCCAAAAGCAATATAAATTCAATTTTTTTTTGTTTAAGGGATAGTTTAAATAAAAAAGATTTTGATTTTATTGGTAATTCTAAATTAGTTAAAAAACTTAAACCATCTGCTGAAATATATAAATTGGCTTTAAAAGAACTTAGGCTAAAACCCAAAGAGTGTATTGCAATAGAGGATACACAGGAAAGTCTCAATTCTGCAATAAAAGCTAAATTGAAATGTTTTATTTTTCCTGGAAATTTTCACACGTCTAAAAAATTTAATGGTGCATTTAAAGAAGTAAGTAAAATAAATAAGAATATATTTAAATCTTAAGTTTCAGGAACAAACAATAAGCACAAACCATTATTACAAAATCTTTTTCCAGTAGCTGTTGGGCCATCAAGAAAAACATGTCCATGATGAGCACCACAATTTGCACAATGGTATTCTATTCTTCTCATACCAAATGAATAATCTATTTTAGTTTTAAAAGCACCTGGGAGTGCCTCACTAAAAGATGGCCAACCAGTACCACTATCAAACTTTGCCTCAGATGAAAATAACTTAGCTCCACAATTAGCACAAAGGTAAAATCCTTTTCTTTTCTCATTAAGTAATTTACTTGTAAAAGCTCTTTCTGTTCCTTCATTAAACATGATTTCTTTTTGCTTTTTAGTTAAATTTTTATTGATAATTTTTTTAATTTCCGAAAAAGCAAATTTGTAAGGGGCTATAAGTAATGAAAAAAATGACAGACTTACAACTTTTATAAAGTTTCTTTTATTATTCATACTATACTAATACGAAAAAAATTTATTATTTCAATAATCACCTGTGTCACAACAAAAATAATAATTAAATAATTCACTTTTATAGAATCTTAGTTACAATCTAAAAATATTAAATTCAAAGGAGAATAATGAAGAAATTTGAAGAACTAATGAGCGTAAGTAACGAGATTGAAAATATAACTGCAGAAGATGCAAAGAAAAAAATTAATGACCCAAATGTTCAATTTATTGATGTTAGGGACAAAGAAAGCTTTTCAAAGGGTAGTATAGGCAATGCTGTGCACATGGACAGAGGTCTACTTGAATTTTACTTGGCTGAAGGAAGTCCTCTTGAAAACAAAATGTTTAAAGATAATCCAGATAAAGAATATGTAGTTTTTTGTGGTGTAGGTGGACAAGGTACGTTAGCTACCAAAACTATGAAGGATATGGGAATAAAAAATGTAAAAAATATTTCTGGTGGTATTGCTGAGTGGAATAAAATTAAAGATTAATTGAATAAATTATTTCTCTTATCACATATAAAGTAATTACAGACATAATGAAAATTATTATCCAATTAATTATATTCCAAATTTTTTTATTATTTAGGTATTTTGAAAAATAATTTGATGCATATCCAATAGAAAAGAAAAAAACTGTAGAGGCAATAGAAGCTCCAATACCAAATATTATTTTATCATAAAGCAAAAAACTTTTTGAAAAATTACCTAAAAAAAATATAGTATCTGAATAAACATGAGGATTTAAATAAGTAAAACCTAAAGTTTTAAAAATTATACTAACTAAAGAAGTTTTCGTATAATTTTGATTAAAATCAATTTTTTTAATCCTTAATTTTATTTTTGAGTAAATAAAATAGATTAAAAATAAAACTAAAAGAATATTAAAAATTAATTCTATTTTTAAAGTGAAATATTGATTAAAATAATAAAAAAGAAAAATACCTACAAATATAAGGAAACAATCTGAGATTGAGCATATAAAACAAACTATAAATGTATATTGTTTTTTTAAGCCTTGCTCAATTACAAATATATTTTGGGCTCCGATAGCTAATATTAAGCTTAGACCTGTAAAAAAACCAAGTAATAAAAATTCCATTAAAAATAATTATTAAAAAATAATTATTCCGAATTTGCCGTAAGAGTTTTGATTTCTAAAATATTTTCGTTTGGATCTTTAACAAAGAAAGTTTCTTGTTCATACTTTGTACCTTTAAATCTTAAATATGGTTCGTCGTAATATTTTGTTCCACTATCTTTTAATCTTTGTTTTAAACTGTCAAAATCTTTTCTAGACAAATGAACTCCAAAATGTGGAACTGAAACATTTCCCATATCGACATCATGTCTTTCGCTATCCAATTTATGCTCACTTTTATGAAGAGTTAATTCGTTTCCCCAAAAATCAACATCTGCCCACTCTTGAGCTGAATTATCTAATCTGCATCCTAAAGTTTCACTATAAAATTTTTTCGCTATTTCTAAGTCTCCACATGGAATTGCTAGGTGAAAACAGTTAGTGTTTTTGTACATAAATTATCCTTTAATTACTGAATATAATCACTATATAACCTGTAAATTTAAATTCAACCATCATATATATGAATGACTTTTTACAATCAATAATTGACCGAGATCCTGCGGCTAGATCAAAATTAAGTTTAATTTTAACTTACCCTGGTGTTAAGGCAGTTTTTTTTCATAGGGTGGCAAACTTTTTTAGCACAGCAAAATTTGATTTGATTGCAAGAATCATTTCACAATTTTCAAGATTCATGACTGGTATTGAAATTCATCCTAAAGCAAAAATAGGAAAAAATTTATTTATTGATCATGGTATGGGTGTTGTAATTGGTGAAACATCTGAGATTGGTGATAATGTAACTATTTACCATATGGTAACTTTGGGAGGAATAGCTCCAAGTATAAATTCAAATGATCAAAGAAATGTTAAACGTCATCCAACTATTGAAAATGAAGTTGTAATTGGGTCAGGTGCACAAGTTTTGGGTCCAGTTACTGTTGGGTGTTGTGCAAAAATTGGAGCAAATGCTGTAATTACAAAAGATGTTCCTGAGAAAGCTGTAATGGTTGGGATACCTGCAAAAAATGTTGGTACGGCAGGCAGTGAATTTAAACCATATGGTATTACTCCTGATAGTGATAAAAAATCAGAATAATGAATGATTTACAAAATGATTTTATTTCAGGGATTGGAAATACTCCTTTAATAAAATTAAGAGCAGCTTCAGAAATTACTGGTTGCAACATTTTTGGAAAAGCAGAATTTTTAAACCCAGGTGGATCGGTAAAAGACAGAGCAGCTCTTGCTTTAATTAAAGATGCTCAAGAAAAAAAATTAATTGCTAAGGGCGGTACAGTTGTTGAAGGTACAGCCGGAAATACTGGGATTGGTTTGGGGCTTTTAGGCAATTCATTAGGTTATAAAACTATTATTGTAATGAATGATAATCAAACTCAAGAAAAAAAAGATATTCTCAAAAATCTTGGGGCAGAACTAAAACTAGTTCCAGCTAAACCCTATAAAGATGATAATAATTTTGTTAAAGTTGCAGCAAGATTAGCCGATGAACTTAGACCTTCTAATAACAATGGAGTAATTTGGGCTAATCAATTTGATAATACAGCAAATGCTAAAGGTCATTACGAAGGAACCGGTAAAGAAATTTGGGATCAAACCGATGGTAAAGTTGATGGATTTGTTTGTTCTTCAGGGACTGGAGGAACAATTTCAGGAGTTAGTAATGCTCTTAAAGAAAAAAATAAAGATATAAAAATTTTCCTTTCAGATCCAAAAGGTTCTGCTCTTTATAATTATATAAAAAACGGAGAATTAAAATCTGAAGGTGGATCAATAACGGAGGGAATTGGATCTAGTAGAATAACTGCAAATTTTAAAAATGCTAAAATTGATAACGCTTATTCAATTGATGATCATGAGGCATTGCCAATTCTTTATGATTTAATTCAAAATGAGGGCTTAAGCTTAGGGACCAGCTGTGGGATTAATATTGCAGGAGCTATCAGAATGGGTAAAGAACTAGGCCCAGGAAAAACAATTGTTACAATTCTTTGTGATAGAAGTGATAAATATGCTACTAAAATGTTCAATAAAGAGTTCTTAAAAGAAAAAGGACTACCAATACCTAATTGGTTTTAAACATATATTTTATCAGCTAATCCATAAGTAAGAACCGCACTTAAGATTGTAAGTACTAAAGGAGCATAAATTGCTTCATCTGAGGTTTTATCTGTATGCCCAAGTTTATTAATTTTAGTGCTGTAGAAACCAACAATAAATGCTGACAAGTTTTGTAAGAATATTAAATTAAAAAATCCCCAAGTTGCTTCTAAGCCGTTAGGTCTAATGAAACCAACATATATAGCCATTACTGTTGAGCCTAAAAAAATAGATCCAAAAAATCTAACTATGCTAGCTCCAGTAGCATCCATCCCATATTGGTTTAAAAAGGATTGAGTTTGAAAGACACATCTAAATCCATAATACGCAAAACCTATGAAGTGAA
>CACHWJ010000012.1 GCA_902583635.1 uncultured Pelagibacteraceae bacterium
CTAAAATATTTGCAAATTGATCAATTTGATTAGAGGAAGAAAGTTTTTGACTTAACCATCCTTTGGTTTTTTCAAATTTTTTAATAATTACATCATCTCCATATTTTTCTTTCAAAATTTCGTGAGCGTTTCCTATTCCATCTATTAATCCTAAAGTTTTTGATTTACTACCTGACCAAAATTCACCTGAAAAAAGTTCAACGTCAGATTTTCGTAATTTAGTACCTCTACTTTTTTCAACCACATCAATAAAATCTTTGTGTAAGTCCAACTGAATATTTTTAAGTCTTTCTATATCTTCATATTTTTCTTCAAGAAAAGGATCGAGAGTGCTTTTATTTTTGCCAGCTGTATGAACTCTTCTTTCAACCCCAATTTTTTTTATTAATTCTGTAAAACCAAATGACGAATAAATAACTCCAATTGATCCTATAATAGAACTTGAGTTTGCATAAATTTCATCCCCTGCACATGCAATCAGATAGCCTCCGGACGCTGCTACATCCTCTGCAAAAACTATTACTTGTTTGTTATTTTTTTTTGCTTGCTGTCTAATAAAACTATAAATTAGATGGGATTGAACAGGAGATCCACCTGGTGAATTTATAGTAATTGCAACACATTTTGCTTTTTTCAATGAAAAAGCTTTTTTAATGATTGCTTCTTGGCCAGCAAAATCTATCCCTTGTTTAAATTTCCCTGCATTTCCTATCACGCCGCTAAGCTTTAGGTGAGCTACTATTTTTTTCTTTTTAAAAAGAGAGAACATAAATATTTCTTATAGAATTATTAGTTGATTATAAAGTCTACTTATAATTGAAGAATAAGGTGCGTCAATTGATAAGTAATAAATAAAAGTTAATTATACTAGTTTAATTTTAATATGGGATCAGTTGTACAGCTACAAAATCAGATAAATAATTCTTATTTTCAATTAAAGGATTCTCTTGAAGATAAGCTTATTTTAACTGAGGAAAAAATTAAAAATAAATTGATTAGCGATGTAGAACTGGTTCAAAAAATGACTGACTATCATCTAAAAACTGGTGGTAAAAGATTAAGAGCTCTACTAACTTTAGGAACAGCAAAATTATGTGGTTATACAAAAGGTTCAAGAGATGTGAATTTAGCTGCATGTGTTGAATTAATTCATAGTGCAACATTAATGCATGATGACGTTATAGATGAAGGTGTGGTTAGGAGAGGAAAAGAAACTTTAAATAAAGTTTGGAATAATCATTCGTCAGTTTTAGTAGGTGACTATTTGCTAAGCAGATGTTTTGAAATGATGGTTGAAGATGGCAATATAGAAGTACTAAAATTATTATCATCTACTTCATCAAAAATAGCACAAGGAGAAGTTTTACAGCTTCAACATAAAGGTGAAGTAGATATGTTAGAAGAGACTTATCTAAAAATTATCTCTGCAAAAACTGCTGAGTTGTTTGCAGCAGCTACAAAGGTTGGTGCAATTTTATCTGATAGTAATAAAAAAGAAAAAGATGCTCTTGAATTTTACGGAAGAAATCTTGGACTTACTTTCCAAATTGCTGATGATACACTTGATTACAATGCTGAACTTAAATTATTTGGAAAGAAAATAGGACAAGATTTTTTTGAAGGAAAAATTACACTTCCAATAATTTTACTTTACCAGAAGCTGGAGATCAGAGAAAAAAATAATTTAATTAATTTGTTTAGTAAAGACACAAGAGATAAAGATGATTTAGATAAAATAATTGCTTTGATAAATAAGCATAAAATTATAAATGAGTGCTACCAGAAGGCACAACATTATATTAATCTTGCGTCAAATTCATTGAGTGTTTTTAAAGATACTAAAGAAAAAGAAATTTTAAAAAAACTGACAACATTCAGCTTATCTAGAAGTTTTTAAGGGCTTAAAAGAGATTTGGTCCATTGTCCTTTAGAATTTTTTGTATATTTTAATCTTTCATGAATCCTATTTTCTCCATCAAGCCAAAATTCAATACTTGAGGGAGATAAGTTCCATCCTGACCAATAATTTGGTCTTGGAACCTTATTATTATCTGCAAATTTTTTTTTATATTCTTCTATAGAATTATTTAACTGATCTCTATCTTTGAGTTCTTTACTCTGTTTAGAAGCCCATGCTCCAATTCTGCTTTCATAACTTCTTGAATTATAATAATCATCTGCAACTTCATTAGGTACCAATGAAACTGTGCCATTAACTCTAATTTGTCTTAGTAAACTTTTCCAATGAAAGCACATTGCTACATTTGGATTTTGTTTTAGTTCATGTCCTTTTTGACTATCTAAATTTGTATAAAATACAAATCCATTTTGATTGAAGTCTTTTAATAAGACCATTCTTACCGAAGGGAAGTTACTTTTACTTGATGTTGCTAACGCGACTGCGTTTGGGTCGTTTGGCTCAGTTTTTTTTGCCTCTTCCATCCAAGTATCAAATAAATGAATTGGATCATCTAAATCCAGGAAACAACTATTTAGCCCAAGTGAGTTTTTTTGATTCATAATTTAAACAAAATAATCTATATAATATAAATAATGTCATTTAATACATTTGGAAAGCTATTTCGTTTCTCTACTTGGGGTGAATCTCATGGTCCTGCTATTGGCTGTATGGTTGATGGATGTCCACCAAATATAAATTTAAGTGAAAAAGATATACAAAAAGAACTGGATAAGAGAAAGCCAGGACAATCAAAATTTACGACACAAAGAAAAGAAGACGATAAAGTTCAAATATTATCTGGAGTTTTTGAAGGCAAAACTACTGGTACACCAATATCCTTAATTATTTATAATAAAGATATGAGATCCAAGGATTATGGAAATATAAAGGATAAATTTAGACCTGGACACGCTGATTTTACCTACTTCAAAAAATATGGAATTAGAGACTATAGAGGTGGTGGAAGATCCTCAGCAAGAGAAACTGCAACAAGAGTTGCAGCTGGTGCAATAGCAAAGTTGGTCTTACAAAAAAAATTGGGTAAAAAATTTCAAGTTGTTGGTGCTGTAACTCAATTAGGTATATTAGGGTGCGATACTAACAAATGGAATGACAAAATAATTTCAAAAAATCCATTTTTTTGTCCTGACAAATCGATGATTAAACTTTGGGAAAAATATTTGTTAGGGGTAAGAAAATCTGGATCATCATGTGGTGCAGTGATTGAAATAAGAGCAAGAGGAATTCCGGTAGGATTAGGCGCACCAATTTACTCAAAACTAGACTCTGATATAGCATCTAGTTTTATGAGTATTAATGCTGTTAAAGGAGTTAATATTGGCGCAGGAATGAATTCTGCACAACTAAGTGGAGAACAAAACTCAGATGAAATTTCACAAAAAGGTAAAACATTAAAGTTTAATTCAAATAATGCTGGTGGAGTATTAGGTGGTATTTCAACTGGACAAGAAATTATTGCTTCATTTGCTGTAAAACCAACATCTTCAATCTTAACAACAAGAAAAACTATCGATAAATTTGGAAAAAATACAACGATATCTGTTACAGGAAGACATGATCCATGTGTTGGGATAAGAGCTGTGCCTGTTGGTGAGGCAATGATGAATTGTGTTTTATTAGATCACTATTTAATGAACAAGGCTCAGTGTCAGTAGAACAATTTATTTTTTTACAACTTTGATAGAATTTTTGTTAAATAAAATATCTAAAATTTTGTTTGAAATTTGAGAAGCATTTAATCCAGCCATTTCGTACATTTTGTAAGGGGTATCTTGTTCAATAAACTTGTCTGGTAAATTCATTGATCTAAATTTTAGACCTTTATCAAATATCCCTTTCTCAGAAAGTAAGTTTTTTACATGCGAACCAAATCCTCCAATTGAACCCTCTTCAATAGAGACTAAAATTTCATGCTCTCTTGCACATTTAATAATCAATTCTTCGTCTAAGGGTTTGGCAAACCTAGCATCAATAATAGTAGTTGAAACCCCTTTTTGTTTTAAATGTTCCGCTGCTAGTTTGCATTCTTCAAGTCTTGTACCCAAGCTTAACAGGCATACTTGACTACCGTTTTGAATTATTCTTCCTTTTCCAATTTCAATTTTTTCTTCTATTGATGGAAGTTCAACTCCTATACCTACGCCTCTTGGATATCTAATTGCACATGGTCTATCATCAATATCTACTGAAGTATTTATCATTTTAACAAGTTCAGCTTCGTCACTTGCAGCCATTACAATAAAATTTGGAAGAGTTGATAAATAAGTAATATCAAATGAACCAGCATGAGTTGATCCATCAGCCCCAACTAATCCAGCTCTATCAATTGCAAATCTTACCGGTAAGCTTTGTATAGCTACATCGTGAACAACTTGATCGTATGCTCTTTGTAAAAATGTTGAGTAAATGGCAGCATAGGGTTTGTATCCCTCTGTTGCCATCCCAGCGGCAAATGTTACTGCATGTTGTTCAGCTATACCAACATCAAACATTCTTTTTGGAAACTCCTTACCAAATATGTCCATTCCTGTTCCACCAGGCATTGCTGCTGTTATTCCTACAATTTTACTATCTTTTTTTGCATGCTTTACAAGTGTATTAGCGAAAACTTTTGTATATGAGGGTAAATTAGATCCACTTTTATTCTGTTCACCAGTGTCTACATTAAATTTTGAAACTCCATGATAATGATCTTTAGCTTCTTCTGCATAACTATACCCTTTACCTTTTTGAGTTTTAATATGAATCATAATTGGACCCTCGTGATTTGAGTCCTTTGCATTTTTTAAAATTGGAATAAGAGTTGATAAATCGTGTCCATCAATTGGTCCCACGTAATAAAAACCTAATGAATTAAACATAGTGCCACCAGTGAATGCAGATCGTAAGAAATCCTCTGCTTTTCCTGCCTTCGCACTAAATCTTTTTGAAAATGCTGAAGTAATTAATTTAATTGTTTCTCTAAAACTAAAATATATTTTCCCAGTCAATAATTTTGCAAGATATGTTCTCATCGCTCCAACGGGTTTTGCAATTGACATATCGTTGTCATTTAAAATAACAATCATTTTAGTTTTTGAACCACCTGCATTATTCATTGCTTCATAAGCCATACCTGCACTCATCGCACCATCTCCAATTACTGCGATTACATTTGAAGATTTATTTTCCAATTTATTTGCCTCAGCTATGCCTAGAGCGGAAGAGATTGATGTTGAACTATGAGCAGCACCAAAAGGATCATATTCACTTTCAGTTCTTTTTGTAAAACCTGATAGTCCATTACCTTGTCTTAATGTTCTAATTTTATCTTTTCTTCCTGTTAAAATTTTGTGTGGATAGGATTGATGCCCTACATCCCAAATTAATTTGTCATTTGGTGTGTCAAATACATAATGAAGTGCCACGGTTAATTCAACAACTCCTAAACCTGCACCTAAATGACCACCTGTTTGAGATACAGCATCTATCATTTCATTTCTAACTTCATTTACAACTTTAGGTAAATCCTTTTCAGAAATTTTTCTTAAATCAGACGGAAAATTTATATCTTTTAAAAATATGCTTTTGTGTATCATTTATCTCTGTTTAAAATATATCCCAAAGTCTGTTTTATTTTATTTGAATTAGAACCGTATTTTTGCAATTTTTTGTTAATATTTATAATTAAATTATTACAATATTTAACTGCATTATTATAACCAAGTAAACCAATAAGTGTTGCTTTACCTTTTTTTTGATCTTTACCTGTTTTTTTACCAGCTATTTTCGAATTTCCTTTATAGTCAATTAAGTCATCAGAAATTTGAAATAATAGGCCTATATCTGATCCAATTTTTTCAAAAAATTTAACCTCTAAATTTTTTTTATTTTTTATTATTGCTGGGGTTGCACAACAAAAACTAAATAACATTCCAGTTTTTTTAATTTCCATTTCAATAATCTTATTCCTTGATACTTTTTTTTTCTCATAATTCAAATCAAGATATTGACCACCTGCTATACCAAGATGTCCCGAACATTCAGATAATTTTTTTATTAAGTTAACTTTAGTTTTTTCAGATAAATCTAAATTTTTGTTTGATAAAATTTCAAATGCCATTGTCAACAATGAATTACCAGCTAGCACTGCTGTAGACTCTCCATACTTTATATGTGTAGATGCTTTTCCCCGTCTAATTTTATCATTATCCATACAAGGTAAATCATCATGAATGAGAGAATAAGCGTGTATGCATTCTACTGCAGCACCAATTTGTATTAAAGTTTTATATCTAATTGAAAATAAAGAACCAAAGTCTATTAGAATTTTTGATCTAATTTTCTTTCCTCCTGGAAATAAACCATATTTCATTGCATTGATAAGATGAGAGCTATTCTGATTATTAATAAATTTTTTTAAAAAATAATTCGTATCTTTTGCAATTTTATTAATTTTATTTTTCATTTTTTTTTACAATTTCCTTGATTCTATTATTAGCCTTGTCACTTATAGATTTAATATTTTTTTGAAATTTTTTTTCGATAAGAGTATTTAACTTTAATAACTCTTGATAACTATCAACAGAATTATTTAAATTTTTTTCATTCTCTAATGACTCAATTATACTATTTGCTTTTTCAGTAAGCTCCTCTAAAGAGCTGTGTTGATAATCAAGTGGTAAATTTTTTTCTTTCATATATTAATAATTAATACATGAAATCTAATCAATCAAATATCAAAAAAGCAAAAAAATATTTAGACAGTAACGAATGTATAGCAGTGCCAACAGAAACAGTTTATGGATTAGCTGGGAATGCTTATTCTGATTTCTCTGTAAAAAAAATATTCAAATTGAAGAAAAGACCTTCTAACAACCCTTTAATTGTTCACTACTACAATCTTAAGGCTGCCGAAGACGATTGTATAATTAATGAGGATTTTAAAAAACTGTATAATAAATTTTCTCCTGGTCCAATTACTTACGTTTTAAAATTAAAAAAAAATTCAAAAATATCAAAATTTGTAACTAATAACAAAAATACGGTTGCTGTTAGATTTCCTAAACATCTGCTGATGCGAAAATTACTTAAAACCTTAAATTATCCTTTAGCAGCTCCAAGTGCAAATATTTCCTCAAAACTGAGCTCCGTACAGCCCTCAGATGTTAAAGAGGAATTTGGAAAAAAATTAAAATATATACTTAAAGGGGGAAGGTCTTCAATTGGTGTGGAGTCTACAATTATTAACCTTACTGATAGTGTATCAATATTAAGACTGGGGGGTTTAAGTGTTTCAAAAATTAAAAAAATAATGAAAAAAAAAATAATAATTAAGAATAAATCTAAAAACAGGATTTCGCCAGGTTTGTTTTCTCTTCATTATTCTCCTGGAATACCTTTAAGGATGAATGTAAAAAAACCAAATAAAGGAGAAGCATTTTTATTAATAAAGAAAAAAAAAATAAATTTTAAAAATTATTTCTTCCTCAGTAAAAATAATGATCTGACAAAGGCTGCAAAAAATTTATATCCTCTCATGAGAAAAGTTAAAAATAAAGGTTATAAAAAAATTGCAGTTGAAAAAATTCCTAATATTGGGATAGGACAAACAATTAATGATCGACTAGAGAGGGCATCAAAATATTAAATGACAAATTCAATCGAGGTAATAAACCTCTCTAAAAAATATAAATCAAAGGATGCTGTTAGAAATATAAATTTTAAAATTGGTGAAAATGAAATTGTTGGTTTATTAGGTCCTAATGGATGTGGAAAGACAACCACAATTGGAATGATATTGGGGTTATTAAAACCTACCAACGGTGAAGTTTTAATTAATGGAAAAAATATTGAGACAAATAAAATATCTCTTCTACATAAAATGAATTTTATATCACCTTATATTGAGCTTCCTAAAAAATTGAAAGTTAAACAAAATTTAATTGTTTATGGAAAATTATATAATGTTGACGATTTAGAAAATCGAATTGATTATCTTTCAGATAAACTTAGACTATCAAAGCTTTTAGATAAAATAACAGGTGAACTTTCATCAGGACAAAAAAATAGAGTTAGTTTAGCAAAAGCTTTAATAAATGATCCTACAGTGCTGCTACTAGATGAGCCAACAGCTTCTTTAGATCCCGAAACAGGAGATTTTGTAAGAACATTTTTAGAAAATTATAAAAAAGAAAAAAAAATTTCAGTTTTACTTGCTTCACATAATATGGATGAAGTTAAAAGATTGTGTGGTTATATTTTGATGATGAAAGATGGAATTATTGTAGATAGAGGAACGCCTAATGATTTAATATTGAAACATGGTAGGAAAAATTTAGAAGAGGTGTTTTTAGAAATAGCGAGAAATAAATGATGGATTTTACAAGAATTTACGGACTTTTTTTAAGACATTTTTACTTAATCACAAGATCATTCCCAAGAATACTTGACTTAATATATTGGCCCTCAATTCAAATAACTTTATGGGGATTTATTTCAAATTTTTTTACAGAGCATAGTAGTTACTACAGTGGGGCTGTAGGTGTAATTCTATCATGTGCAATTCTCTACGATTTTTTATTTAGAACAAGTATTGGTTTCAACATGTTATTTTTAGAAGAAATATGGAGTAGGAATTTCACTAACCTTTTCATTGCTCCTATGAAAATTAGTGAAATTATTATTTCTTTAGTCTTTACTGCTTTAATAAGAGCTTTGATAGGTCTAGTCCCAGCTATATTGCTCACCTCTCCTCTGTTTGGAATTTCTTTATTGGAATTAGGATTGCCTTTGGCTTTTCTTTTTTTAAGTTTATATATTTTTGGGATTACTCTTGGCTTATTTGTATCTGCTGGATTGCTAAGATTTGGACCCTCATTTGAAAACATAGCATGGTCTACAATGTTTTTATTAGCCCCGTTTGGTTGTATTTATTACCCTGTTGAAATTTTACCAGGAATATTTCAATCAATCGCTTATGCTCTACCACTAGTTTACATATTTGAAGAGACAAGAAATATTTTAGTAAATGGTCAGGTAAATTATGAAAATATCTTTAATGCTCTTTATCTTAATATTTTTTATCTTGTTCTAGCAATATCAATTTTTTATTACTCATTTGATAAAGCTCGTGATAAAGGAACTTTGATAAACATAGGAGAATAATTGGTGCGCCTGCTAGGAGTCGAACCCAGAACCTCCTGATCCGAAGTCAGGCGCTCTATCCAGTTGAGCTACAAGCGCATTTAGTATTAATATTATATTTTATGGAAAAAAACATTAATTTTATTGTTCAGCAGGAGGAGAATAAATCAAGGGTTGATATTTTGATCAACCAAAGAGAAAAGTTAATTAGTAGAACTAGAATCAAAAATTTGATATTAAAAAATAAACTCAAATTAAACAATATCATCATAAATAATCCCTCTAAAAAAGTTAATACTGGAGATAAGATTGTTCTGGAAATCCCAAAACCTAAGTCAGCATCATTAAAACCATTCGATTACAAATTAGAAATTATATATGAGGACAAAGATTTAATGGTGATAAATAAGCCAGCTGGTATAATTATGCATCCTGGAGCAGGTAATTATGATCAAACAATTGTTAATGCTTTAATGTATTATGATAAAAATTCCTTATCTAATATCGGTGACAAATTAAGACCAGGAATTGTTCATCGAATTGACAAAAACACCTCAGGATTAGTAGTAATTGCTAAAAACAATCAAGCCCATGAAAATTTATCAAAACAATTTAGCGAACATACTATTATAAGAGAGTACCAGCTGTTAATATGGGGAAAATTAAGACCATCAAAAGGACAAATAGTTACTTTCCTAACGCGTAGTTCAAGAAATAGACAACTAATGGAGGTTAGTCGCTCCAAGGGAAAGAAAGCAATTACCAATTATAAAACTCTTGAAATTTTTGAAAATGAAAAGACACCCACTTTAAGTTTAGTACAGTGCAAACTAGAAACAGGTCGCACACATCAAATTAGGGTTCATATGAATTATAAAGGAAACAGTATAGTCGGTGATGATAAATATAAAAAAAAATATAAAAAACTAAAAAATATAGATTTAAAAATTCAAAATTTGATATCTGATTTACCTAGACAATTTTTACATGCTAAAACTCTTGGTTTCATACATCCAATAAATAATAAAAAAATGCATTTTTCGTCAAATTTGCCACATGAGCTAAATATTATTTTAGAAATGCTCAGAAACACTAACAAATAAAGTATTGAAAATTATTTTAAATTAACTAAATAAATTCTGTTATGAATACTACTGTTAGTAATAATTTACCCTCCCTGTCTAATGAAGGAGGTTTGTCAGCATACTTAGATCAAATTAAAAAGTTTCCAATGCTCGCTGCTGAGGAAGAGTATATGCTAGCCAAAAACTGGAGGACTACAGGCAACATAAAGTCTGCTGAAAAATTAGTTACAAGCCATCTTAGATTGGTTGCAAAAATTGCGATGGGATATAAGGGCTACGGTTTACCAGTAAATGAAATGATTTCAGAAGGTAATGTGGGTTTGATGCAAGCTGTTAAAAAATTTGAACCTGAAAAAGGTTTTAGGTTAGCAACGTATGCTATGTGGTGGATCAAAGCTTCAATTCAAGAATATATTTTAAGATCTTGGAGCCTAGTAAAAATTGGAACTACAACAGCCCAAAAAAAATTATTCTTTAATTTAAAAAAAATTAAAAATCAAATTGCTCCTCAAACTGAGGGGGATTTAAGAGATGAACATGTCGATCATATTGCTAATAAACTTGCTGTAAGTAAAGAAGAAGTTATTTCAATGAACAGAAGATTGTCAGGTAAAGAGTTTTCTCTAAATGCTCAAGTTGGTGAAGATGGAGATGAATGGCAAGACTGGCTGGTTGATAAGGAATTAGACCATGACCTGAAGTTTGCTCACCATGAGGAAATGGAGCAAAGAAAAGATTTATTAAAAGATTCCATTAAAGTGCTAAATGAAAGAGAAAGAGAAATTTTATACTCAAGAAGATTGAATGATAACCCAACAACATTAGAAGATTTAAGTCAAAAATATAAAATTAGCCGAGAAAGAGTAAGACAAATAGAAAATAAAGCTTTCGAAAAACTTCAAAAACATATGCTGCTATTAGCAAAATCTAAAAATTTATTGCCAGCTAATTAAATATCAAAAGGGCTTTCAATTAATATTGTATCTTCTCTCTCTGGACTTGTAGATATACTTGAAATTTTTGCACCTATAAAATCCTCAATTGCAAAAATATATTTTTTTGCATTTTCTGGTAAATTATCCATATTTTTTATTCCACTTGTTGATGATTTCCATCCTGGGAAAGTTTTAAATATCGGTTTTATTTTTAATTGGTCCTCAACAGCTGCTGGTAAATAATCAATTTTTTTTCCATCTAACTCATAGTGTATACACATTTTAATTTCATCTAACTCGTCCAAAACGTCTAGTTTAGTAAGTGCAATTCCATCAATTCCAGAAATTTTAATAGTTTGTCTTACAAGGACACCATCGAACCAACCACATCTTCTTTTTCTACTAGTAACAGTTCCAAATTCCTTTCCTCTAGTTCCCAATAATTCTCCTATATCATCTTTTAACTCAGTTGGAAAAGGTCCTTCTCCTACACGAGTAGTATATGCTTTAGTTATTCCTAACACGTAATTAATTGAATTTGGTCCACAACCAGTCCCTGTTGCAGCACTCGAGGCTACAGTGTTAGAAGAGGTAACATAGGGATAAGTGCCATGATCTACATCTAATAAAATTCCCTGAGCTCCTTCAAATAAAATTTTCTTTTTTTGTTTTTTAAATTGATCAATTTTAAGCCATACAGGTTGAGAAAATTGTAATATTTGAGGGGCAATTTTTAATAGTTCATCTTTAAGTTTTTCTTTTTCAAAAATTTTTTTTCCTAAACCTTTTCTAATAGCATTATGGTGTATCAAAACTGATTCTAGTCTGTGATCTAAGTTTTGTTCAGATCTTAAATCCATAACTCTTATGGATCTTCTGCCTACTTTGTCTTCATAAGCAGGTCCAATTCCTCTTCTTGTAGTTCCAATTTTTCCTTTTCCGGCTGTATCTTCTCTTATTTCATCCATTTCTCTATGAAATGGTAAAATTAAATTTGCAGACTCTGAGATAATAAAATTGTCAACATTTACATCGACTCCTTTTAATTTTATTTCCTCCACTTCGTCTAGTAGTGCCCAAGGATCAACTACTACTCCATTACCGATGATTGAAATTTTATTTTTTCTTACTATTCCTGATGGAAGTAATCTTAATTTATAAGTAACACCTTCTGTAACAAGTGTATGTCCTGCATTGTGTCCTCCTTGAAATCTTATCACAACATCGGCCTGCTCAGATAGCCAGTCAACTATCTTCCCCTTTCCTTCGTCTCCCCATTGTGACCCAACAACTACTATATTTTTCATTATTTAAATTTTTTATTTAAGCTAATAGAGTTAAGATGATTCACAGGACCATGACCCTTACCATAATTAGGATTAGATTTAATAGCTAAATTTACATATTTAATTCCAAGCTCACAAGATTTCTTTACTGGTTTTCCACATGATAAAAACGTTGCCACAGCACTGGATAATGTACAACCTGTTCCATGAGTATTTTTTGTTTTAACTCTTTTGCTATTAAAAATTTTTACACCATTATTGTTTACATAAATATCATGAACAAATTGTCCCTTTAAATGACCTCCTTTAATAAGAACATTTTTTGCTCCTAGTCCAATTAATTTTTGTGCAACAACAACCATGTCCTCTTTTGTGTTTATTGGGGTATTAGTTAAAATTTCCGCCTCAGGAATATTTGGAGTAATCATTAATACTTTCATTATCAATGTAGACCTAATTAAATTTATTGCCTTATTATCAATTAGTTTAGCACCCCCTTTTGCAACCATGACTGGATCTAATACAATATTTCTAACTTTAATCTGATCTAACGACTTAATGACTGATCTGATTACATTTTCTGAATGTAACATTCCAATCTTCACAGCATCTGGCCTAATATCATTTGAAGAAAATATAATTTGATTGTAAATTTCTTTTGGATTTATTGGAACAATTGATTTAACACCAGTGGTATTTTGAACTGTTATAGCTGTAATTGCTGTCATTGCATATGAACCTAACGATGTAACAGTTTTTATATCTGCCTGTATTCCTGCACCACCAGAAGAGTCTGATCCAGCAATAATTAGTACTTTTGATTTTGTCTTCAATTTATTTAATTTTTCTTGTAATTATTTTTATACACTTTGCTAAAAGATCCAAATTTTCACTTTCACCCATCACTCTAATCTTTGACTCTGTTCCAGACTTCCTAACTAAAATTCTGCCCTGTCCTTTAATTAATTTTTCTGCAATTTTAATAGATTTTTTTATATCTGGTTTGCTTATTATATTTTTATCTTTAACATCAATATTTTTTAATATTTGTGGAATTTTTTTAAATTTTGAAAAAAATTCACTAGCTTTTTTTCCTTTTCTTAAAGCAAATAAAGCCTCTAAGGTAACCAGCAAACCATCTCCGGTGGTCGCAAATTTTCCAAGAATAATATGTCCTGACTGCTCACCACCTAAATTAAATTTATGTTTTTGCATTTTTTCTTTCACATACCTGTCGCCAACATTTGCCCTAATAAATTTGATATTAAGAGTTTTAAAGTATTGCTCTAAACCATAGTTGGACATTAAGGTACCGACTACTCCACCTTTTAACATTTTTTTATTTTTCCATCTTGATGCTAAAGCGGCAACGATTTGATCACCATCAATTATATTACTTTTTTCGTCACACATTATTACTCGATCAGCGTCGCCATCCAATGAAATACCAATATGTGCTTTATATTTTTTTACTGCTCTTTTAATGTTGTTCGGATAGACTGATCCACAATGTTTATTAATATTTAAGCCATTCGGCTCCACCCCAATAGCTATTACTTTGGCTCCTAGTGACTTTAATAATTCAGGACCAGCTTTATAACCTGCTCCATTTGCGCAGTCTATAACAATCCTAAGTCCTCTTAAATTAAACTCTTCAGAAAAGTTTTTTTTTAAAATTTTAATATAATCTCTAGTTCCTGTTTCTAATCTTTTTACTCTTCCTAATTTTTTAGGTTCAGATAAATTTTTCTCAATATTTTGATCTATTAAATATTCAATTTTTTTTTCAATTTTATCAGACAATTTCATTCCATCTGGGCCAAATAATTTTAATCCATTGTCATAATGTGGATTGTGTGATGCAGTTATCATAATCCCCATATTAGCTTTCATTGTTTTAGTAAGCATTGCTAGACCATTTGTTGGTAGAGGTCCTAAAGTATAGACGTGCATTCCAGCTGAAGTTAATCCTGATACCAAAGCTGGTTCAAGCATATAACCTGATAGTCTCGTATCTTTGGCAATTATTGCAACTTGTTTGCTTTTTTTTTGTGATCTAAAAAAAGTTCCTGAGGCTAGACCAAACTTAAAAAACATATCTCCATTTATATTTTTATTATTTATTGCACCTCTAATCCCATCAGTTCCAAAATATTTTTTTGACATTAGTTTTTAATCATCTCCTTATAAACTTTTAGACCCTGCATAATTTCATTAACATCGTGGACTCTTAAAATTTGAACACCTTGTGACATCAAATAAATTGAGGAAGCTAATGTCCCTCCAATCCTTAATTTACTATCATTATTTTTAGATATATCTCTAATAAACCTTTTTCTTGAGTTTCCCACAAGTACAGGAAAACCAAGTGAATGGAAAATAGAAATATTCTTAATTAAATTCATATTATGTTTCAAATTTTTTCCAAAACCTATTCCAGGATCAATGATTATTTTGTTATGATTTATTCCAACTGATCTTAAAAATTCTAATTTTTTCTCAAAAAAATCATAAATATCTAACAGTTCGTTTTTGTAATAAGGATTATTTTGCATATTGTCAGGACGGCCTTGGGAATGCTGTAATACAAATGGGGTTTTATTAAGCTTTAATACATTTATAGTTTCTGGGTCATATTCCAAACCTGATACATCATTGATCAACTTTATTCCAAGTTGAATTCCTTTTTTCATTATATTTGATTTTCTTGTATCTAAAGATATTGGTATTTTTTTGCTCAATAATTTTAAAATTTTATTTATTCTACTCCATTCTAACTTTTCGTTTATAGATTTAGATCCTGGTCTAGTGGACTCTCCTCCAATATCAATTAAGTTTGCACCTGAGTTAAATAAATTTATAGCATGGAGAATAGCTTTATTTTTTTTATTAAATTTTCCTCCATCTGAAAAACTGTCAGGTGTCAAATTTAACACTCCTAACAAATTAGGAATTAAATTAAATTTTAAATTACAAAACCCCTTTTTTTTTAAAGTAATTTTCTTTAAATCAGAATTAATTTTTTTTTTTAATGAATGTGGTAATTTATTTATTTGACTGACTAATAAAATTTTTTTAGATTTTCTTGTAATTATTTCAATTTGATCAAAAGAAATTTCTTTTATACCGTGAAGTGGCAGTGTTTTGTTTTTTTGAACAAGAATTTTAGATCTAGTACCGTAATAGAAATTACACACTCTTGTGTAATATCTAGTCATCTATAAGTTTAGTGAACTATCTTTGGTTTAAGTCCTAATGAACTTAATGCAGAACCCTTATCATTATCCTCAACCTTAATGTCTTCTTTATCTTTTGGATAAACATTTTTATTTATCAAATTTTCTATTTCATCTCCCGAAAGAGTTTCATAGGTTAAAAGTGCTTTAGCTAGCTTGTGCAAGTCATCAATTTTTTCTGTTAGTACTTTTCTTGCTCTTTCATAACCTTTATCAACTATTTTTCTTATTTCAGAGTCAACTTTTTGTGCTGTTTCTTCTGACATATTTTGTTGCCTAGCAACCGATCTGCCCAAGAAAACTTCTTCCTCATTTTCTCCATATGCAACTGGTCCTAGTTCCTTACTCAATCCTGCTCTCATAACCATTGCTCTAGCTCTTTTAGTTGCTTGTTCAATATCACTTGATGCTCCAGTAGTAACTTTATCCTCACCAAATATTATTTCCTCAGCAACCCTACCGCCCATAGCAATAGCAAGTTGGGCATGTAACTGTTCACGTGTTTGTGATAATTCATCTCTTTCAGGTAACTGCATAACCATACCAAGAGCTCTTCCCCTTGGAATTATAGTAGCTTTATGAATTGGGTATGCTGCACTCTCATTAATAGTTACTATCGCATGTCCAGCCTCATGATAAGCTGTTAAAGTTTTCTCCTCTTCGGTCATAACCATAGATCTTCTTTCAGACCCCATCATTACTTTATCTTTTGCGTCCTCAAATTCTGCTAAAGTAACAATTCGTTTATTTTTTCTAGCTGCCAGCAAAGCTGCTTCATTAACTAGATTTGCCAGATCTGCACCTGAAAAACCTGGTGTGCCTCTTGCAACTGTTCTTAAATTTACATCTGGTGCCATCTTAATTTTTTTAACATGAACTTTAAGAATTTTTTCTCTTCCAATTATGTCTGGATTAGAGACAACTACTTGTCTATCAAACCTACCTGGTCTTAATAATGCAGGATCTAAAACATCGGGTCTGTTTGTTGCAGCAATTATGATAACTCCCTCATTAGTATCGAAACCATCCATTTCAACTAATAATTGGTTTAGTGTTTGTTCTCTCTCATCATTACCTCCTCCTAATCCTGCGCCACGACTTCTTCCAACAGCATCAATCTCGTCAATAAATATTATACAAGGAGAATTTTTCTTTCCTTGTTCAAACATGTCTCGTACTCTTGATGCACCAACACCAACAAACATTTCAACAAAATCTGATCCTGAAATAGTAAAAAATGGGACTCCAGCCTCTCCAGCAATCGCTCTAGCTAAAAGAGTTTTTCCTGTACCAGGAGGTCCAACTAATAATGCGCCCCTTGGTATCTTGCCTCCAAGTCTACTGAATTTTTTTGGATCTTTAAGAAATTCTACAATCTCCTCTACCTCTTCTTTAGCTTCTTCTACACCTGCAACATCATTAAATGTAACTTTTCCTTTTAGCTCATTCATCATTTTTGCTTTTGATTTTCCAAAACCCATTGCTCCACCTCTTCCACCTTGCATCTGTCTCATAAAGAAAATCCAAACAGCAATTAATAACAGCATTGGAAACCATGAAAGTAATACTCCAAATAAAGAAGGCATTTTTTCTTCTAATGGTGCAGCAGAAATACTGACTCCTTTTTCAGAAAGCTTTTCAATCAAATTAGGATCATTAGGAGAGTAAGTAGAGAACGAATTACCATTAGAGTAATTACCCTTAATATTGTTACCTTGTATTTCGACTTTTAAAACTTCTCCATTATCAACAGAAGTTAAAAAATCAGAAAAAATTATTTGATTGCTTCCTCTAGGACTAGTTTGTGGGCTTTTAAACATGTTGTAAAGTCCTATGGTTAGGAAAACAATTACTCCCCACATTGCAAGATTTTTTAAATTCATAGTATTAAAATAAGAATTATTATGAATTAAACAAGTGACAAAATATCAAGAAAAATATTATATTTAGTGCTCTTTTACAACAATGATCGACCGATTCACTTTATTAATAATGCAATTTCCAAGTGTAAGTTTAATTGAAAATTTATTCTCACCTTTTAATTTATCAATAATAACATCAACTTTCTTTCCTCTGACAGAGTAATATTTATTCCCAACAAATCTAATTATTTCCGTTAAAGATCTAAAAGTAACTTCATGAGGTTGGTTAAAAAATTCCTCATTTAAAATAATTTTACTTTTATCTTTATAAATATATGAATTATCTTCTAAATTTTTTGCAACATAAAATTTTATAGTTTCATTGGAGTCTGTTAAATTTTTAATTGTTAATAAAAATTTATTCTTATCCAGCCCATCATTCTGCAAATTTTTTATTAACTTTCTTATTCTTACTCTTTTAAATTTATTGTCATCATTAGAAGGATCTTTGATATAAGACTTAAAAACATTTGTAGTAACATAGTTTAAATATTTTTTTTCAAAACTTATCATTGGTCTAAGTATATTTACTTTATCTCTTTTGGCATATTCACCAAAAGAAACTAAACCATTAAGGCCACTTCCTCTAGAGATTCTTATAAAAAAATTTTCATACATATCGTCTAAGTGATGACCTGTTAAAATAGTTTTGATGTTTAATTTTTTAGCTTTTTTAATCAAAAGGCTATATCTTTTATTTCTAGCCACAGACTGAACATTACTAATAGGTTTTTTTCCATACCACTTTAAAATATCTGACTTTATGTTGTATTTTTTTAATAGATTTTTTACTGATTTTGCCTCAGTGGATGAATTTTTTCTTAGTTTATGATCAATAATATAATAATAAGCATTTAATGATTTTTTAATTGAGTAAATTTTAGTTAAGAAACACAGGGCTAGGCTATCTGGACCACCAGAAACCCCAACAATAAAATCTTGATTTAATTTAGAAGTATTTTCAAATTTTCTATAAATTTGAAATAATCGTTTATCTCTTAATTTGTTGAGTAAATTTTTATGAGTCTTGCTTGATACATTCAAATTTTTTGGACTCATATTTTGCTTTTTGTATTACTGATTGATTTGCGTTAGGATACTGAAGCTCAACACCATTGATCATTTTACACCCTTGATCTTTCTCTCCAATTTGTACCATTGATACACCTAGTTTTAAGAGATTTATTGGAGCTTTCTTGCCTTTTGGATATTTTTGATAACCCTCTAAATAAGCAGATGCAGCATCAGTATATAATTGTCTTATTCTAAATGTTTCTGCATACCAATACTGTGCACTTCCTGCTAATTCATGATCAGTGTTTGTTAGAACAAATTCTCTAAATGCTCTTTCTGCAGTAGTATAATCTCCAACTTTTAAAAAACTTGTTGCAAACTCATACTGTTTTTCAGGAGAAACATCTTGAGGTAATATTTTATCTTCTGATTGAAAATTTTCAGTTACAATTGTGGCGGTAGTTTCCACTGACTGAATTTGTTGAGATAAATCTGATGTTTCCGTATCTTTGTATGATATTGAACCAAGATCTTGTGGCTGAGAGCTTCCTGGAAGAATTTTATTTTCATCTATTTTAGGTATTGAACTTAATTTAGACGAGCTTTCACTTACCATACCTGAACTGAGTGATGTTTCTATATCTTGAAATCTTACTTGATTATCAGCTTGAATTTTTGATAAGCGATTGGAAAGTTTGTCTAATTTAAAATTTATTTCTTCAAATTTATTTGTCAGCTCTTTAAATTGACCCTCAACTTCAGACAATTTTAGCAAATGTCTTGTAAGAACATCTTCTGAATTTGGATCTATCTCTAAGTCTGAGTTACTAGTTGATGTATTTTTTAACTCAATTGACCCAGAGTAAACTGCTCTTTCAAGAGTTTTTAGATCATTTTTAATAATTTCCAAAGTTTCATAGATATTGTGATTATCTGCATACGTATTACTAACCGTCATAAGATTAAAAATAAAAATAATCTTAAATATGATTAATTTTAATATCAGTTTCATTAACTCTTTACTTTATGATTATAAAAATGGCAAAAAAAAGACCCCAAAAATACTAATATATTTGGGGTCCTTAAATTAAATTTTTTAATTTGCTTTAACAGTAACTGATCTTCTGTTTTTTGACCAAGATAATGGGTTTGAACCAGAGTCAACTGGTCTTTCTTTTCCATAACTTAATACTGTAATTCTGTCAGAAGATATTCCATAGGTCATTAAATAATCTTTAGCCGCATTAGCTCTTCTCTCTCCTAGGGCTAAATTATATTCTCTAGTTCCTCTTTCGTCTGCATGACCCTCAAGCACTACGTTAATACCTGAATTTTTTCTTAACCATGCAGCTTGTGCTCTTAAAGTCTCCCTAGATGCTGTAGTTAAAATTGACTCATTTGTTGCAAAGAAAACTCTGTCAGGAACACCTTCAGCTAGATATTTAACTGTATCTGTTCCAGTATAAACATCTCCTTGCATTGATCCTTCTATATCAGTTGCAATTTCTTTTTTTGTTGCGCAGGCTGATAAAACTAGACATGCTGTTAATAGTAGAAGTGTGTTTTTAAAAATTTTGCTTAATATCATTAAATTGCTCCTTGCTGCTAATTTCAAAGTAATACTTTTTCACAACTAATTAGACCTTTCAAGTCTAAAAATCAAGAAATTTCAATAATTCTAGGGTTAAATTTATATTAATTACTTAATAAAGATGACCATGATGGGTCAGACGCATCGGTAGGTGTCTTTATTTGACGCTCATTATAGCCAGTCAAATCGATAGACCATAACTTAGCTGTAAACCCTTCCCCTTTATCATTCGTTTTTGTTTCTCTATAAAAAATTAGCACTCTACCATTTGGAGACCATGAGGGAGCCTCTTGGTAGTAATTTTCTGTTAATAATCTCTCTCCTTTTCCGTCTGTTCTCATAACACCAATATAAAATTTACCTTTATGTAATTTGGTAAATGCAATTAAATCTCCTCTAGGTGACCAAACTGGAGTTCCATAAAGTCCATTTCCAAATGAAATTCTTTTTACATCGCTGCCATCACTTTTCATTATATAAATCTGCTGATAACCACTTCTATCAGAGTTGAATGTAATATAATTTCCATCAGGCGAGTAAGATGGTGAAGTATCGATAGAAGGATGATTTGTAATCCTTTCTACAATTCTATTTTCCAAATCCATAGTATAGATATCAGATTTACCATCTTTTGCAAAACTCATAATAATTTTTTTTCCATCTGGAGAAAATCTTGGTGCGAATGTCATACCAGGGAAATCACCTACGACCTCCTGTGTTCCTGTCTCAATATCTAATAAGTAAACTCTTGGAAGATTTTTAAAGTAAGATAGATATGTAACCATTTGACTTGTAGGGTTAAATCTTGGAGTGAGCACCAATTCATTGCCTAGAGTTAAAAATTTATTATTGTATCCATCTTGATCCATAATTGATAATTTTTTTATTCTTTGCGTCTTAGGACCTTCCTCAGCAACATAAATAATTCTAGTATCAAAGTATCCTTTTTCACCAGTCAATCTTTCATAAACTTTATCAGAAATTATATGACCTACTCTTCGCCAATTAGTTGGAACTGTTGTAAATGCTAAGGCCATCATTTCTTTAGCTGCAAGCACATCCCATAATCTAAACTCAACTCTTAACTTATCATCAACGTAATTTACTTTACCTGTTATAAGCGCTTGTGCTTTAATTAAATTCCAATCTTCAAATCTTGGTTTAAGATTAGCAATATCTGGAGCTTGTAAAAAGGCCTCTTTACTTAAAGGGTTAAATAATCCTGAAGTTCTCAAATTATTTTCTACAATTCTTGAAATTTCTTCTCCAATATTATTTTTTTTCAAAGCTTTTTCAAAACCTTTTCGTGATTTTTCATCAATTGATAAAGGCGACACTGCTACTGGAAGTGGGTCCAGATTACCTCGTGTAATATCAACTTCAATTAATGCATATGAGTTGATTGGAATTAAAATTAAAAATAATGTAATAATTTTTTTTATCATATTAATATTTATATTAGCCTTCTAACATCTCTCTTGCATCAAAATTTAGCTGTAATTCCTTCCATCTTTCATAACCAGATGTTGGTACTCTTAAGGGCTGACATAACTTTACAGCTCTTAAAGCACTTTCAGCTAAAACTTTATAGAAACCTTGCCCTGGTTTGTTCATCCTTGCATGATCTAATATTTCAGTTTTTGTTACTGATCCATCTGGTTTTAGATTTAATTTAATTCTTACCAGCAAGTTTTCGTTATAAGGTAAGCCTAATGGAATACTCCAACATCCAAAAATCTGGGCTTTAAGGGCGTCTTCTTCACTTAATGACAGTCCTGTGTTCTCAATATTTCTCTCTTGATCTTGAGTAATATCGTCATTTTTTTTAAGCACTTCAGCAGTTTCTTCCTTTGACTTGTCAATTAACGCGGCAATATTATTTGGATCAAATAAATCTTTTTTTTCAAACTCTGAAACCTGTTTTACTTCTTTATCAACTTTTTCTGGATTTTGCTTGTTTTCCTCTTTTGTTTTAATTTTTTTTACAGTTTTATCTGGAAGAGGAATTGCTTCTGGAGTTTGGTTTTCAATTTTTTTTATATTTTGTTCTGGAGAAACTACAGTCTTAGTTTTTGTTTTTTTAACTTTTTTCGGTGGAGCTTGTTCAGATACAAGTTTCTCTTTTTCCTTAACCTTCTCTAAAATTTTTTTTGCCTTTGGTGCAAAAGGAACATTTGTTTTTTCAGCTATCTGAATTAACTCAACTGATACAATAGGAGGGATATCCAATGGTTTTTTTGATAAAAAAGGAAGGCTCATTGCTGTAACAATAATTAACAATGCATGAAAAACAGAAGAGATAATTATACTTCTATTCAATTTAGCTACCTCTGTTTATAAGGTTCAGAGATTAACGCTACCTTTGTAAAACCAGATCCAGAAAGAAGTCCCATTATTTCTAGGACTCTTCCATAATTTATGGTTTTATCACCTCTCACATAAATTCTTGTATCTGTTCTATTTTTTGAAACTGCCAAGACTTTTGCGATTATGTTATTATACTCAACTTTAGACTCTTGAATAAATATCTCCCCTTTTGCATTAATTGATAATGTCAAAGGTTCTGTTTCTTCAGGAAGTGAGTCTGCAGAGCTTTCTGGTAAATCTACTTGAACACCAACAGTCAGCAAGGGTGCTGTTACCATAAAAATTATCAGTAACACTAACATTACGTCTACAAATGGAGTAACATTTATCTCACTCATAGGTTCTTTTGAAGAGCGATTTAATTTAAACGCCATTTAAATTATAGTTAAAAATCTTTTTGAAAAATTTTCTAATTTTTCAGAATATTTTTTGGAGTCATTATTAAATTTATTATAAGCAACAACTGCAGGTATTGCTGCTAATAAACCTAATGCAGTTGCAAATAGTGCCTCTGCAATTCCTGGTGCTACTATAGCAAGACTAGTATTTCTTGAAATTGCTATTGATTGAAAAGAATTCATGATTCCCCAAACAGTTCCAAATAAACCTATAAATGGTGCAGTAGAACCAACTGTAGCTAAAAAAGTGAATCCTTTATCAATTTTAGTCATTTGTTTCTCAATTCCACTTTCTAAAAGTGCACTCATTCTCTCACTTAAATTATTTCTAGTTTTTTTTTTTAATAATCCCTCCATAGCATTTTGAAAAACTAACGCCATAGGATCTTCAAGTTTAGATGGTAGACTATTATACAAATTTTCAGCAGATTTAGAATTCCAAAATTTTTCCTCAAATTCCTCTGAAGATTTATTTATTTTTTTAAATAGTCTAAATTTATCTATAATTACTGCCCATGAATATACTGAACAAAGTATTAAAATAATCATTACAGATTTCACGATTATGTCAGCTCTAAAAAATAAACTAAATAATGAAAAATCTGTATTAGTTCCTAGTTCTACAGCTTTTGCTGCTATGTCTGCTTCCATAATTACTATTCACACTTAAATGTGTCATGAATTTGACTTGAATTAAACTGATATTACTCTTCTTTATATGTTTCAAAGAAAAAACTAGATATTAAAATAGCATCTGCCTTATTAGAATCCTTTTTTCTCGAAAGATGAGATGAATAATAAGGAAAAATTTCAATTGCCCTTGTCCTGCTTGCATCTTTTTCAGAATTAATCAAATTAAAATATTTCTTCCACTTTGCAGGTCTAACAAAATACACTGAGAGTTGCATAGCACTACAAATTCCTTTGAGTATTCCAAAAGATTGGCCAAAATTGAACATACTAGTAACACCTTGGCCTGGCATTGCTGTAACATGTTCTATAACTACTTTTATATTTTTTTTATCTGTTTTTTTTATTTTCTCTGAAATTTCATTAAAAATCTGGGATCCATTTACTTGCTTTTTATTCTTTTTACCTTCAGTCATAGTTGGCATATCTACCACATCTTTTATTACCCCATCTTGAAAGAAACAAATCGATCCTGATATTCCTGGATCAATTCCTATTATAAGCATCAATTTACCTCTAAATTAACATTTGAATAAACATTTTGTACATCATCATCGTCGTCTAAAGTATCTAGAAATTCTTTTACTTTATCTTTTTTTTCATTATAAATATTTACACTATTTAAAGGTATCCATTCAATTTCTGTTGAAATAAAATTGACTATTGTTTTTTCTAAATTTTTCTTGACGTCATAAATCTCGCTAATAGGACAATGAATTTCATGAAAATCGATATGAGATATACATTCATCAGCTCCGGAATCAATTGCTAATTCCAAAATGTTGTCCTCAGAGATTTCTTTTTTATCAATCTTAATGACTCCCAGTTGTTTAAAATTATGAGAGGCAGATCCCAGAGTTCCTAAACTCCCTCCATTTTTTTGAAAAATTGTTCTTATATTAGAGGCTGTTCTATTTTTATTATCTGTTAACGTCTCTACTATGACAGCAATTTTATCAGGTCCAAATCCCTCATATCTTAAATTCTCAAAATTGGATCCATTTGTTGCAGAAGATTTATCAATTGCTCTCTCAATATTGTCCTTTGGCATATTGGAAGATCTTGCAGCTTGAATAGCGGATCTCAATCTAGGGTTCATTGCTGGGTCTTTATCACCAAGTTTTGCAGCAACTGTAATTTCTTTTGATAATTTTGAAAAAATTTTTGAACGCTGTTTATCTGCTTTACCCTTTTTATGCTTTATTCCAGCCCAGTGAGAGTGTCCTGCCATAAATTTTTATTTAATTTTTGAAAAATTTCCATAAATATAGCTCTGAATATTATCTGCTAAGCCAGTTTCTATATTACATTCAACCATAACACCACTCAAAGTAGCATCACCAATAGCTGGAAAATGCTTAGTGGAGTTTTTTTTTAAAAATCTATTTAATGAATTTTCTTTATTCATGCCGATGACTGAATCATAGTCGCCACACATTCCAGCATCTGTTTGATATGCTGTACCATTATTTAAAATTCTTGCATCATTGGTTGGAATATGAGTGTGAGTTCCTATTACAAGCGTAGCTTTGCCATCAAAAAAATGGCCAATCGCATTTTTTTCACTTGTAATCTCACCATGAAAATCAACAACAAGTATGTCGTAATCTTCTGTTAATTTATTCTCATTTAGGAATTTCTCTGAAGCTTGAAAAACATCTTCACACTTTTTCATAAAAACATTTCCCATCAAATTCAAAACACCAATTTTTATATTGTCATTTGTTTTGTAAATATTAAATCCTTTTCCTGGTGCGGGTTCAAAAAGATTTTTAGGACGTAATAATCTTTCTTCTTTCTCAATATACTCCATAATTTCTTTTTGGCCCCAAACATGGTTTCCTGTTGTGATAACATTTACTCCACAATTAAAAAAATTTTTACATATTTCCTTTGTTAATCCCACTCCTTGAGAAGCAGCATTTTCACCATTAGCAATTACAAAATCAATATTTTTTGATTTAATTTCACTTAAGAGATTTTTAGTTAATTTTGAACAACCAGCAATACCTACTACATCTCCCAAAAATAATATTTTCATTAAATAATCTCTTTCTCAGTTATAATTATATCTAATTTCTTATCATGTTTATTAACTGGTATGGTTTTTAATTTTTGAAAAGAAAAAGCAAGACCAACTTTTACTACTTTCTTAATCTTTGATATCTTTTGAATGTAACGGTCATAAAAACCACCTCCATAACC
>CACHWJ010000013.1 GCA_902583635.1 uncultured Pelagibacteraceae bacterium
AATTAAGTAAAAATGAATTCAAAGATTTGTGTGAAAATCTACAAAATGGAATAGCGATTTCAACACCTGTATTTGACGGAGCAAAAGAAAAAAATGTGACCGAAATGCTTGAATTGGCAAAATTACCAGGTTCTGGACAAACATATTTATGGGATGGAAGAACAGGGGAACAATTTGATAGACCAGTAACAGTTGGAATTATCTACATGTTAAAACTTCATCATTTAGTTGAAGATAAAATTCACGCGAGATCAACAGGTCCTTATAGCTTGGTTACCCAACAACCACTAGGAGGTAAAGCTCAACTTGGTGGTCAAAGATTTGGTGAAATGGAAGTTTGGGCTCTGGAAGCTTATGGTGCTTCATACACTCTTCAAGAGATTTTAACTGTTAAGTCAGATGATGTAGCAGGTAGAGTTAAAGTTTATGAGACAATTGTTAAAGGTGAAGAGAATTTTGAGTCGGGTATACCAGAATCCTTCAACGTATTAGTTAAAGAAATTAAATCATTAGCATTGAATGTGGAGCTTAATTAAATGAAAAAAGAATTAACAGATCTATTTAAAAATAACGAAATATCTGAGGCTCAAAATTTTAATAGTATTAAAATTTCACTTGCTAGTCCTGAAAAAATTAAATCTTGGACATATGGTGAAATTAAGAAGCCTGAAACAATAAATTATAGAACTTTTAGACCTGAAAAAGATGGTTTGTTTTGTGCAAGAATTTTTGGTCCAATTAAAGATTATGAATGTTTGTGTGGAAAATACAAACGAATGAAATTTAGAGGAATTATTTGTGAGAAATGTGGTGTCGAGGTTACAAAATCAAATGTAAGAAGAGAAAGAATGGGTCATATTAATCTTGCTACACCAGTAGCGCACATATGGTTTTTAAAATCACTACCTAGTAGAATTGCACTAGCTGTTGATATGAAGCTTAAAGAGATAGAGAGAGTTCTTTACTTTGAGAATTTTATCGTCATAGAACCTGGTTTAACTGGTCTACAAAAAAATCAATTATTAAATGAAGAAGAATTAGCAAAATATCAAGATGAGTTCGGTGAAGAGTCATTCACAGCAGGTATAGGTGCTGAAGCGGTTCTTGAGATGCTAAAGAATTTAGATTTAGAACAAGAGAGAAAAAATTTAGTTAATTTTATTAAAGAAACAAAATCTAAAGTTAACGAAGAAAGAGCGATTAAAAGACTAAAACTTGTAGAGTCATTTATTGAAACTGGTCAAAAACCAGAATGGATGATTATGACAGTTGTTCCTGTAATTCCACCAGAATTGAGACCACTTGTCCCATTAGATGGCGGTAGATTTGCAACTTCCGATTTGAACGATCTTTATAGAAGAGTAATAAATAGAAATAACAGATTAAAAAGATTAATGGATCTTAAAGCTCCAGATATTATTGTTCGAAACGAAAAAAGAATGCTCCAAGAGTCTGTTGATGCATTATTTGATAACGGACGAAGAGGAAGAGTAATTACTGGTACAGGGAAAAGACCTCTAAAATCACTTGCTGAAATGCTTAAAGGTAAGCAGGGTAGATTTAGACAAAATTTGTTAGGAAAACGTGTAGATTATTCTGGTAGATCTGTAATCGTTGTTGGTCCAGATTTAAAACTTCATGAGTGTGGATTACCTAAAAAAATGGCTTTGGAATTATTTAAACCATTTTTATATGCAAGATTAAATAAATTGGGTTTAGCTTCAACAATTAAACAAGCAAAAAAACTTGTAGAGAAAGAAACCAATGCAGTTTGGGATGCACTTGAGTTAATTGTAAGAGAACATCCTGTACTATTAAATAGAGCACCAACACTTCACAGACTTGGTGTTCAAGCATTTGAGCCAAAATTAATTGAAGGAGATGCAATTGAGCTTCACCCTCTAACATGTGCAGCATTTAATGCTGATTTTGATGGTGACCAGATGGCGGTACACATTCCTTTGAGTTTAGAAGCTCAGTTAGAGGCAAGAATTTTAATGTTATCGACTAATAACATTCTTTCACCTTCAAATGGTAAACCTATTATCGTCCCAAGTCAGGATATGATCTTAGGAATTTATTATCTTTCACAGGAGCCAGTTACTGACAAGCCAGCTGGTTACTTTGTTGACTCTGATCAAATTGAATTTGCATTATCTTCTGGTCAGATAAAGGTACACAGTACAATTATATCTAGATTTGAAACTGTTGATGATAAAGGAAATAAAAAATTTGAAAAATATACTTCAACAGCAGGAAGATTTTTACTAGCAAATTTATTACCAAAAAATAGTAATATAAAATTCTCTTTAATAGATAGATTATTACCTAAAAAAGTAGTTTCAGAAATTATTGACATTGTCTTTAGATTTTGTGGTCAAAAAACTACAGTTATATTTTGTGATAAGTTAAAAGATTTAGGATTTAAGCATGCATTTAAAGCTGGTATATCATTTGGTAAAGATGATCTGGTAATTCCTGATAGTAAAACTCAATTAATTGATGATACTAAAAAATTAATTGCTGACTATGAAACACAGTATGCAGAAGGATTAATTACAAGAGGTGAAAAGTACAACAAAGTTGTTGATGCTTGGTCTAAGTGTACAGATAAAGTAGCTGGTGAAATGATGAAAGGTATTTCTGCAACTGAGAAAACATCAGAGGGATTAAAAATTAATTCAGTATTCATGATGGCTGATAGTGGCGCAAGAGGTTCTGCTGCTCAAATGAAACAATTAGCTGGAATGCGTGGTCTAATTGCAAAACCATCTGGAGAAATCATTGAAAGTCCAATTATTTCTAACTTTAAAGAAGGTTTAACAGCCCTAGAATATTTTAATTCAACTCACGGAGCAAGGAAAGGTCTTGCTGATACCGCACTAAAGACTGCGAGTTCTGGCTATTTAACAAGAAGACTTTGTGATGTTGCACAAGATTTAACTGTTACTAAAAAAGTTTGTGACTGTAAAAAACCTGGTTTCATAGAACTATCTGAAATTTTAGAAGGTGGAAACGTTGTAGTTAGTTTATCAGAAAGAGCTTTGGGTAGAGTAACTTTCGATGAAGTTAAGCATCCTTTAACAGGTGAAGTAATTATTAAAAAAGAAGAAATGATTGATGAGGCAGGCTGCGATAAAATCGATGCAGCAGGAGTAAAAGCAATTAAGGTTTATTCTGTAATGACTTGTGGATCTAAAGAGGGTGTCTGTGCAACTTCTTACGGTAGAGATCTATCTAGAGGTAAAATGGTGCATGTGGGTGAGGCAATTGGTATGATTTCTGCTCAATCTATTGGTGAACCAGGAACTCAGTTAACAATGAGAACTTTCCATGTTGGTGGTACAGCATCTGTAAAACAAGATTCACAAATTGTAACAAAGAATGAAGGGACGTTAAAAATTTTAAATTCAAATATTCTTGAAGACTCTAAGAAAAATTTAATTGTAATGGGAAGAAATACACAGCTTTCTATTGAAGATGATAACGGAGTTCAAATAGCAGTTTACAAAGTTGCTTATGGTTCAAGATTATTTTTTAACAATGGTGATAAAGTTAAAGCAAATACAAAAATTTGTGAATGGGATCCATACACAACACCAGTTATAGCTGAAAAAAGTGGTGAAGCTAGTTTTGTTGATTTGATTGATGGTGTTTCTATCCAAGAAACTACTGACGATGCAACAGGTATTTCTTCTAAATCTGTAATTGACTGGAGAGGTCAATCAAAAAGTACTGATTTAAAACCAAGAATTACTTTAAGAGATGAAAAAGGAAATGTAATTAAAAAAGCGGATGATAATGAAGCAAGATACTATCTAGTTCCAGACTCAATTTTATCTATAAAAGATGGACAAAAAGTTTTTGCAGGAGACGTTATTGCAAGATTACCTAAAGAGACTACTAAAACAAAAGATATCACTGGTGGTCTTCCAAGAGTTGCAGAACTATTTGAAGCAAGAAAAGCTAAAGACAGTGCAATTATTGCCGAAAATGATGGTCAAGTAGTTTTTGGTAAAGAAGTTAGAGGTAAGCAAAGAGTTTCAATAGTACCAGAAGATGGAGCAGAACCTTCTAACTACTTAATTCCAAAAGGTAAACATATTAACTTTAATCCTGGTGAAAAAATTCAAAAAGGTGAATATCTCCTTGACGGTCAGCCATTACCTCATGACATACTAAGAATATTAGGAATAAAAGAATTAACTGAATATTTTGTCAATCAAGTTCAAGAAGTCTACAGATTACAAGGTGTAATTATCAACGATAAACACATTGAAACTATTTTAAGACAAATGTTGAAAAAAGTTGAGGTTAAATTATCTGGAGATTCATCATATTTGCCTGGTGAAATTGTGGATAGAATTAAATTTGAAAATACAAATGAAAAATTAGTTGCAGATGGTAAGAACCCAGCTCTTGGTGAAAGAGTATTGATGGGTATTACTAAAGCATCATTGCAAACTGAATCATTTATTTCTGCAGCATCATTCCAAGAAACTACAAGAGTATTAACTGATGCAGCTATTAAAGGTAAAGTTGATCCATTAAACGGTCTTAAAGAGAACGTTATCGTTGGTAGATTGGTACCTGCTGGAACTGGAAATATTAAAAATAATTGGAACAAAAAAGCTCTTAAGGATGATAATGAGTTCTTATCAGAACAAGAAAAAATTGAGAGCCCAGAACCTTCTGAAACACAGGCAAATCAGTAAAAAATCGCTTAATACTTGAACTTTTAGTTTGACAATAGTCAATTAATAAGTAATTTGGCGATGTTTTTGGTTGGAATGTAGTGCTTCTAACAGTACTAAACGCTGCCACAAAATAACCTGTCAGTTATTTTCACCTAAAAATAAATTAATTAATTTTTTAAAATTTATGCCAACAATTAACCAATTGTTAAGAAAAAAAAGAGTGAAACAGGTATCAAGGAACAAGGTTCCTGCTTTACAGAAGCAACCTTTGAAGAGAGGTGTTTGTGTTAAAGTTTATACGACTACTCCAAAGAAACCTAATTCAGCTTTAAGAAAAGTCGCAAGAGTAAGACTATCAAATGGTTTTGAAGTTACAGCTTATATTCCAGGTGAAGGTCATAATTTACAAGAACACTCTGTAGTTCTAATTAGAGGTGGAAGGGTAAAAGATTTACCAGGTGTTAGGTATCATATTCTTAGAGGTAATCTTGATACTCAAGGCGTTGCTAACAGAAAACAAAGAAGATCTTTGTACGGAACAAAAAAAGGTAAGTAATGTCTAGAAAAAAAACTCAACCTAAAAAAAATGTTGTTCCAGATCCAAAATTTAACTCAACAATAATTCCAAAACTAATAAACAATATTATGTACGACGGCAAAAGAGGTGTTGCTGCTAAAATTGTTTATGATGCAATCGATAAAATAAAAACGAAAAGTAAAGATGAGCCAATTAATATTTTTAATGAAGCTATCAATAATATTAAGCCAACAGTAGAAGTTAGATCAAGAAGAGTTGGTGGTGCAACTTATCAAGTACCTGTTGAGGTAAAAAGTAAAAGAGCACAAGCTTTAGCAATTAGATGGTTAGTAGACTCAGCAAGAAAAAGAAAAGATAAACATATGTCAGATAAAATTTTTAATGAACTTTACGATGCATATGAAAAAAAAGGTGCTGCAGTTAAAAAAAGAGAGGATGTTCATAAAATGGCAGAGTCTAATAAAGCTTTTGCTCATTTTAGATGGTAAAAAATTATGGCTAGAACTCATACTTTAGATAAATATAGAAATATTGGGATCATGGCCCACATAGATGCTGGTAAAACAACTACCACTGAAAGAGTTTTATATTACACAGGAAAAAGTCATAAAATTGGAGAAGTTCATGATGGTGCTGCAACAATGGATTGGATGGAACAGGAGCAAGAAAGAGGAATTACAATTACATCTGCAGCAACTACTTGTTTTTGGAATGATCATAGAATTAATATAATCGATACTCCAGGTCACGTAGATTTTACAATCGAAGTTGAAAGATCACTTAAAGTTTTAGATGGAGCTGTTGCAGTATTTGATGGTGTAGCAGGTGTAGAGCCACAATCAGAAACTGTATGGAGACAAGCAGATAAATATAAAGTTCCTAGAATTTGTTTTGTTAATAAATTAGACAGAACTGGTGCTGATTTCTTTAGATGTGTAGATATGATTAAAGATAGATTAGGTGCAAAACCTTTAGTACTTCAGGTCCCTATTGGTGCAGAAGCTTCTTTAACAGGTGTTGTTGATTTAGTAAAAATGAAAGCACAAGTATGGAAAAATGAAGCTCTGGGAGCAGAGTGGGAATATAAAGATATCCCAGATGATTTAAAAGAAATTTCAGAAAAATATAGAACAGAATTAGTTGAAACAGCTGTTGAGCAAGATGAAAAGCTTATGGAAGCTTATTTAAATGGAGATGAAATCAAAGAGGAAGATTTAATTAAATGCATAAGAAGTGGAACTTTAAATTTTAGTTTTGTACCAGTTTTAACTGGTTCAGCATTCAAAAACAAAGGTGTACAGCCTTTACTTGATGCTGTTGTGCATTATTTACCAAGTCCTGTTGACATTGGTTCTATTAAAGGAACTAAATTAGGTTCTGAAGATGAGATGGAAATGAAATTTGATGACAGTGTACCATTTTCGGCTCTAGCTTTTAAAGTTGCTAACGATCCATTTGTTGGTTCTTTAACTTTTATAAGAATATATTCAGGAACAGTTAAAACAGGAACTGCTGTTTTTAATTCATCTAAAGAAAAAGAAGAAAGAGTTGGAAGAATGCTTTTAATGCATGCTAACTCTAGAGAGGACATTAAAGAAGCTAATGCTGGAGATATAGTTGCTTTAGCGGGATTAAAAAATACCATTACTGGTCATACTTTATGTGATGAAGAAAATTCTGTTTTACTTGAACCTATGGAATTCCCTGATCCAGTTATCGAAATTGCAGTAGAACCAAAAACAAAAGCCGACCAAGAAAAAATGGGTGAAGCTTTAGGTAGATTAGCAAAAGAGGACCCATCATTTAGAGTAACTTCTGACGAAGAGTCTGGTCAAACGATCATTAAAGGTATGGGTGAGTTACACTTAGATATAATTGTTGATAGAATGAAAAGAGAATTTAAAGTTGAAGCTAATGTTGGCGCTCCTCAAGTTGCATATAGAGAAACAATTGAAGTTGCATCTGAGGTTGAATACACACATAAAAAACAAAGTGGTGGAGCAGGACAATTCGCTAAAGTTAAATTATTAGTTGAGCCACAAGAAGCTGGCAAAGGAAGAGAAGTCGAAAGTAAAATTAAAGGTGGAGCAATTCCTAAGGAATTCATACCAGGTGTAGAAAAGGGAATTGAAACAATATCAGATGGTGGAATTTTAGCTGGTTTTCCAATGATAGATTACAAAGTAACTATTTTAGATGGACTTCATCACGACGTTGACTCAAGTGTATTAGCTTTTGAATTAGCTAGTAGAGCTTGTTTCAAAGAGGCGTGCACAAAAGGTGGTTTAAAGCTATTAGAACCAGTTATGAGAGTTGAAGTAGTAACACCGGAAGACTATATGGGTGATGTTATAGGAGATCTAAACAGTAGAAGAGGCCAGATTAGCACTCAAGAGCAAAGAGGTAACGCAACTGTAATTACAGCAATGGTACCTTTAGCAAATATGTTTGGATACATTAATAATTTAAGATCAATGTCACAAGGTAGAGCTCAATATTCTATGTTTTTTGATCATTATTCCAAAGTCCCACAAAATGTTCAGGACGAAGTAACTAAAAAGATCGCAGGGTAATTATGGAAAAACAGAATATTAGAATTAAACTTAGAGCCTACGATAACAAAGTATTAGATGCATCAACTGAAGAAATAGTAAATACAGTAAAAAGAACTGGTGCTACAATTAAAGGGCCAATTCCTCTACCGACAAGAATAGAGAGATATACTGTACTAAGATCTCCTCATATTGATAAAAAAAGTAGAGAACAATTTGAGACTAGAACGCACAAAAGATTAATAGATATTATTGAACCAACACCTCAAACAGTAGAAGCATTAATGAAATTAGATTTAGCTTCTGGTGTAGATGTGGAAATAAAAATTTAATTATGAGTGAAATAGCTTTAATAGGTAAAAAAATTGGAATGACTAGAGAATTTTATAAATCTGGTCAGATAGTACCAGTTACTGTTTTGAAAGTAGAGAAAGCAAGAGTAATTCAAGTTATTGAAGAAGAGAACCGTGGATATAAAGCAGTGCAGCTTGGATATGGTAAGATTAAAAATTCGAAGCTAACAAAAGCTATGAAAGGTTTTTTTTGCTAAAAAAAATACTGAAGCAAAGAAGAAATTGAAAGAATTTAGGGTAAATGACACTTCTGTATACAAAGAAGGCAATGAGTTCGGTTTGGAAATTTTCAAGGATACTAAATTTGTAGACACAAGATCAAAAACTATTGGTAAAGGTTTTGCAGGTGCTATGAAAAGACACAATTTTGGTGGTTTAAGAGCTAGTCATGGAGTATCTATCTCTCACAGAGCACATGGTTCAACAGGTCATAGCCAAGATCCAGGAAAAGTTTTCAAAGGTAAGAAAATGGCTGGTCATATGGGAGATAAATTAAGAACTATGCAAAATATTGAAATTATTAAAACAGATTTAGAAAATGAACTACTTTATTTAAAAGGATCAATTCCAGGTTCAAAAAATTCAGAAGTATTGGTTAAAGGCTCAGTAAAAAATATTAGTAAAATGACTATAACTGAAAAACTAGCCGCTGCTGAGCAAGCAAAAAAAACACCTGATAAAAAGAAAAAATAATGAAATTAGATAAAATTAGTATTGATGGAAAAAAAGATAGCATTGAGGTGCTAGATAAAATTTTCTCAGCAAAAATTAATAATAAACTTGTTAGCAGTGTACTTTATAAAACAAATGCGAATTATAAAGGCAGACATGCAAAAACTAAACAGCAAAATGAAGTTAGAGGTCCAACTTCTAAAATCTATGCACAAAAAGGTACGGGTGGAGCTAGACACGCAAGTAGAAAAGCTCCAATTTTTGTTGGAGGTGGTATAGCTCATGGACCAAAAGGCGAACTAGCTTACAAAAAAAGAAAATTAAATAAAAATGAAAAAAAATTGAGTGTCGCGTCATTAATCACTGAAAAAAATAATAATAAAAATTTATTAATCTTAAATGATTTTAGCTCTGAAATTAAAAAAACTAAAGAAATGAGTTCGATAATTAACAAGTTAGAAATTTCAAACTCACTATTAATACTAGATAAAAATTCTAAAGAAAAAATTGAAAAGTCAGCAAGAAATATCCCAAATGTTAAAGTCACAGATGTTAATCATTTTAGTGCCTACGACATAGTTAAATTTAAAAAAGTTGTATTTACAGAAAGTTCAGTAAAAGAGCTAGAAAAGAGATATTCTTAAAATGGATAAAATACATTTATACGATAAAATTCTTTCACCAGTTGTTACAGAGAAATCAACAAATTTGTCTGAGTTAAATAAGATTACATTCAAAGTACCTGATGGTGCTAACAAAAAAAATCTAAAAAAAAATATTGAAAAAATTTTTAAAGTAAATGTTACAAAAATTAATATTATAAATAAGCAGAATAGAACTAAAGTTACTAGAGGAAAAAAAGTAAAAGTTTCAGGATACAAAAAGGCAATAATTACACTTAAAAAAGGTCAGAGTATTGATCTAACTACAGGAATTTAATAAATGGCATTAAAAACTTTTAAACCGTACACAAAATCTACTAGAGGGACTATTTTAGTTGATAGAAATGGACTATGGAAAGGTAAACCTTTCAAGTCGCTTGTTTCTCCAAAAAATGCAATGAAAGGTAGAAATAATAACGGTCATATTACCTCAATAAATAGAGCAGGTGGTCATAAGAAAATGTACAGACATGTTGACTTTTATAGAAAGAAATTTGATATGGAAGCTACTGTTGAAAGAGTAGAATACGATCCGAATAGATCATGCTATATTATGTTGGTTAAATTTGAAGATGGAAATCATGCATACTTTCTTGCGCCTCAAAAAATAAAAGTAGGTGACAAAATCGAAAGTGGATCGAAAAAAGAGATTAAAGTTGGTAATTGTATGCCATTGCAAGATATACCGGTTGGTATTAATATTCATAATGTTGAAATTCAGCCTGGTGGGGGTGGAAAAATTGCAAGATCAGCAGGTTCATCTGTAACAATAAGCGGATTAGACGGAAATTACAGTTTAATTAAACTTGCCTCAGGTGAAGTTAGAAAAATTGATTCAAGATCTCTAGCTACTATTGGAATTTTAAGTAATCCAGATCAAAAAAATATCAAAATTGGCAAAGCAGGTAGATCAAGATGGTTAGGAAGAAGACCACATACAAGAGGAGTTGTTAAAAACCCTGTAGATCACCCACATGGTGGAGGTGAAGGTAAGTCTGCCGGCGGTAGACATCCAGTTTCACCTACTGGTCAATCAGCTAAAGGATTAAAAACTAGAGATAATAAGAGAACAGATAAATTCATAGTCAAGAGAAGAAACAAAAGGAAGGACACTAAGTAATGGCTAGAGCAGTTTGGAAAGGACCTTTTGTGGAAGAAAGTTTAATGAAAAAAGTTGATAAATATAAAGATGATCCAAAAAAAATTCCTATAAAAACATGGTCTAGAAAATCAACAATTTTACCTGATTTTGTAGGAGTTAGTTTTCAAATTTATAACGGAAAAAAATTCATACCAATCACAGTATCTGAAGATATGGTTGGACATAAGCTGGGTGAATTTGCACCAACAAGAACTTTTTTTGGTCATACCCCAGCAGATAAAAAGGCTAAACCTGCTACAGCAGAGAAGAAATAATTATGGGTAAAAAAAAGAAAATTGATAAAAATAACGACAAGACTGTAAAGTCTATAAATAATGGTGTTAGATCAAGTGTCAGAAAACTTAATCCAATACTAAAAAGTATTGTTGGAAAAAAAGTTGATGTTGCAATTAGAGATTTACAGTTTTCTGAAAAAAGAATTACCAGAGAGATTAGAAAAACTATAAGTTCAGCAGTTGCAAACGCAGAAAATAATTTTCAGTACGACATTGATAATTTAGTTGTAAAAGAGGCATATTGTGGAAAAAAAATAGTTATGAAAAGATTTAGACCACGTGCAAAAGGGAGGGCAGCTCCTATTTTGAAACCTTGGTCGACGGTTACGATAATATTATCAGAAACAAAACAATTGGAGAAACATGGGGCAAAAAGTTAATCCTGTAGGTTTTAGATTAGGTGTGAACAGAGGCTGGGACTCTGTTTGGTACGCTAAGAAAAAAGATTTTGGTAACTACTTAATCGAAGATTTTAAAATCCGTGAATATATAAAGAAAAATGTTATCAATTCTGGTGTATCTAAAGTTATGATTGAACGAACATCTAACAAGTGTTACGTGACCATCTATACCTCAAGACCAGGTTTTGTGATTGGTAAAAAGGGAAGTGATATAGATAAAATTAAAAATAATCTGTCAAAATTTACTGCTAATGAAGTAAATTTAAATATTAAAGAAGTAAAAAAACCTGAGACTAATGCCTATTTAGTGGCAGAAAATATTGCTCAACAACTTGTTAAAAGAATTTCCTATAGAAGAGCCATGAAAAGAGCCATGCAATCTTGTATTAGATTAGGTGCCAAAGGTATCAAAGTTTCTGTTAGTGGAAGATTAGGTGGAAATGAAATTGCTAGAACCGAGTGGTTACGTGATGGAAGTATTCCTTCACACACATTAAGAGCAGATATTGATTATGCTGAAGCAGAAGCACTAACTACATATGGAATTATTGGAATTAAAGTTTGGATTTACAAAGGTGAAGTTTTTGCGAGAGAATTTAGTCAAGAAACAAACAAAGCAACACCTCAAGAGGGCAAACAGTAATGTTACAACCAGTAAGAACAAAGTGGAGAAAAGCACACAAGGGTAGAATTCATGGCACTGCTACAAGAGCTAGTTCCATAAATTATGGGGCCTATGCATTAAAAGCTTTACAGCCTGAAAGAGTTACTGGAAAACAAATTGAAGCTGCTAGAGTAGCACTAACAAGACATATGAAAAGACAAGGTAGGGTTTGGACAAGGATTTTTCCAAATATACCAGTTTCTAAGAAACCAATCGAAGTTAGAATGGGTAAAGGAAAAGGGTCACCTGAGTATTTTGCCTGTAGAGTTAAACCAGGCAGAATTTTATTTGAGGTTGATGGTGTATCAGAACAAATTGCAAAAGAGGCCTTATACAAAGCTTCAGCAAAATTACCAATTAAAACAAAAACAATTAAGAGATTTGTATAATGAAAAAGCAAGAAATAAAAAAACTATCTAAAGATGAAGTTTTGAAAAATATTGAGAAACTTAAAAAAGATCTATTTAATTTTAGATTTCAGAAAATGAATTCACAAATAACAAATCCAGCTAAAATTGGAGAAACAAGAAAAACAATTGCAAGACTAAAAACTATATTAAAAGGAAAAATAAATGCCTAAAAAAATATTAACAGGTGTAGTTATAAGTGATAAGCCAAACAAAACTGTAACTGTAATGGTTGAGCGAAAGTACTCACATCCTGTGCTTAAAAAAGTAATTAAGGTTAGAAAAAACTATAATGCACATGATGAAAATAACAAATTTAAAACAGGTGATAAAGTGTCAATAATTGAAAGTAAGCCTTTTTCGAAAAATAAGAAATTTCAAGTTATGGAGAATGCAAAATAATGATTGGTGTACAGACAGAATTACAAGTAGCCGATAATACAGGAGCAAAAAGAATAGAGTGCATCAAAGTTCTTGGTGGATCTAAAAGAAGATATGCAAGTATAGGAGATACTATAGTTATTGCTGTCAAAGAAGCTATACCCAAGGGTAAAGTCAAAAAAGGTACAGTTCATAAAGCAGTTGTTGTTAGAGTAAAAAAAGGAATCCATAGAAATGATGGTTCAAAAGTAAAATTTGATAATAATGCAGCAGTTTTAGTAGATGACAAAGGTGAACCAGTCGGTACTAGAATTTTTGGTCCTGTCACAAGAGAATTAAGAAGCAGAGGTCAGATGAAGATTATCTCATTAGCCCCGGAGGTTTTATAAGATGATTAAAAAAGGCTTAAAAGTGAGAGTTTTGACTGGTAAAGACAGAAAAAAAGAGGGAGAAGTTATAGAAATTGATAGAGCAAATAATAGAGCAAAAGTAAAGGAAATTAATATGGTTAAAAAACATGTGAAGACAACTAAAGAGAAAAAAGGTGGCATCTTTCCAAAAGAGAGCTTTATTCATTTGTCTAATCTAAAATTAATTGATGAAAAAGTGGCTAAAAAAAAAGAGGCTAAAAAATAATGACTCCTCGATTAAAAGAAATATTTAATAAAGAAATTCAGCCAGCATTGAAAGATCAATTTGGATTTAAAAATATCTATATGGCACCAAAAATTGAAAAAATAGTTTTAAATATGGGTCTTGGTTTAGATGCTTCAGATGTAAAAATTCTAAAATCATGTGAGGAAGATATGGCTAAGATTACTGGACAAAAACCAGTTACAACAAAGTTTAAAAAGTCTGTTGCTAATTTTAAGACAAGAAAAGGATCTAATGCTGGTTTAAAAGTTACCCTAAGAAAGAATAAAATGTATGAATTTTTAGATAGATTAGTTAATATTGCATTACCTAGAATTAAAGATTTTAGGGGATTATCTCCAAAGGGATTTGATAAATTTGGTAATTACACATTTGGTATCAAAGAGCACATAATTTTTCCTGAAGTTAGCTTTGATAGAGCTGATAAGGTCAGAGGATTAGATATTATAATTGTAATCAAAGCCATTCATAAAGAACACAGTTTTGCATTATTAGAAAAAATGAATTTTCCATTTATAAAAAAAGGAGATAATTAAACATGGCTAAATTGAGCGCTGTAAATAAAAATAAAAGTAGAATTAAATTATCTGATAGGCTTTACAAGAAAAGAGCAGCTTTGAAGAAAATAGTGATGGATAAGAAAATCGCACTTGAAGAAAGATTTAAGGCACAACAAAAGTTATCAAAATTACCAAGAAACTCAGCAAAAACTCGAGTCATGAATAGATGTGAAATAACAGGAAGACCGCATGGAGTTTATAGAAAATTAAAAATTTCGAGAATTGCATTAAGACAATTAGGATTACAAGGAAAGATACCAGGATTAGTTAAATCTAGCTGGTAGAAAGGATAATTATGAGTTTAAGTGACCCAATAGGAGATATGATTGCGAGAGTTAAAAATGCTCAAGCTAGAAGTCATAAAAAAGTAGAATTGCCTTCTTCTAATTTTAAAACAAAAATTGCTGATATATTAAAAAATGAAGGATTTATAAAAGATTTCAAAATAAATTCTGAGGACAAGAAACCTACTTTGTCATTAGAATTAAAATATCATTCAGGTAGTCCAGTTATTAGTGCTTTTGAAAGAGTTTCAAAGCCTGGAAGAAGAATTTTTTCAAGTGCAAGTGGTCTACCGAAGATTAATAATGGACTTGGTATTGCTATAATCTCTACACCAAAAGGTGTTATGACAGATATCGATGCCAGAAAACAAAAAGTCGGTGGGGAAATAATTTGTAAGGTATTTTAATGTCTAAAATAGGTAAAATAAACATATCAATCCCAGAAAAAGTTAAAGTTGCTTTAGCAGGTAATGTTATCAATATTGAAGGTCCGTTAGGTAAAAAATCAATTAACATTGATCTTGAAATGTTTAATTTAGACATACAAGAGGGAAAAGAAATATCGATCAAGCCAAAAAAAATTGATCAAAATTCAAAAAGACTTTGGGGCATGAATAGAAGTTTAATAAATAATGCAGTTATAGGCTCTAGTGCTGGTTATGAAAAAATCTTAGAATTAGTTGGCGTAGGGTACAGGGCTGCTCTTAAAGGCAATCAATTAAATTTACAATTAGGATATAGTCACGATATTGATTTCGATATACCTGAAGGGATTAAAATTATAGTTGAAAAACAAACAACTTTAAAAATTACTGGGTCAGACAAGCAACTTGTTGGTGCAGTTGCATCCAAAATTAAAACCTTGAGAAAAATTGAACCATACAAAGGTAAGGGAATAAGACAAAAAGGCCAATACGTTCTTAAAAAAGAAGGAAAGAAAAAATAATGAAACTAAACACAAGTATTAGAAAAAGGTTTAGAGTAAGCAACAAAGTTAAAAGGGTTGCTGCAAGAGACAGATTTAGATTGAGCATCTCAAGATCAGCGAAAAATATTTCAGCTCAAATAATAGATGATATTAAAAAAGTGACATTATTGTCTGCATCATCAGTTGAAAAAGATCTTAAGTCCGGTGAAAAAGTGAACAAAACCAAATTATCTAAACTAGTGGCCCAAAAATTAGCAAAAAAAGCTCAAGAAAAAAATATAACCAAAATCTATTTTGATAGAGGTTCGTATAAATATCATGGAAGAGTCAAAGCTTTTGCTGAAACCTTAAGAGAAAATGGAATGGAATTTTAATATGGAAAATTTTAAAGATAAAAAAAACGACGATATACTAGAAAAATTAGTTCATATAAACAGAATTACTAAAGTTGTGAAGGGTGGAAGAAGGTTTGGTTTTTCAGCACTAGTCGTTGTTGGTAATCAAGCTGGAAAAATTGGAATAGCTCACGCGAAGGCAAAACAAGTTCCAGATGCTATTAAAAAAGCTAATGAAATGGCGAGAAGAAAACTTACTCATATTCCTCTTAGAGAAGGTAGGACTATACATCACGATGTTAAAGCAAAAGATGGTTCTGGCAGAATTGTCTTAAGAGCAGCATCTAAAGGAACAGGAATTATTGCTGGAGGACCTGTTAGAGCAGTTTGCGAAGTTTTAGGCGTTAAAGATATAGTAGCAAAATCAATGGGCACTTCTAATGCACATAATGTAATTAGAGCTACAATGAAAGCTTTGTTGAAACAAAACTCACCAAAACAGATATCTGCAATAAGAAATAAGAAAATTTCCGAAATTGTTGAAAAAAGAGGATAATGATCAGTTTAAATAATAGAGAAAAAATAAATAAATCTAAAATCAGAGTTGGTAGAGGTATTGGCTCTGGCAAAGGTAAAACATCTGGTAGAGGTGTTAAAGGTCAAAAATCAAGGTCTGGTGTAGCTATTAAAAGTTTTGAAGGTGGTCAAATGCCATTATATAGAAGATTACCAAAAAGAGGATTTAATCCCATTTCAAAAGGTGAAGTTGCAATTTTAAATTTAGAAAAAATTCAATCATATATTGATAAGAAAAATATTAACCCTAATGAAATACTTAATTCTGATGTATTAAAGAAGTTAAAATTAATAAACAAGAATTCAAAAAAACTTAAGATTCTTGGTACAGGTGAAGTTAAAGATAAAATTAATATTGAAGCAGATTTAGCCTCAAAGTCAGCAATAGAAAAACTTGAAAAAATTGGTGGATCTATTCAACTAAAAAAATAGTAAATTGATATGAGTGATTCATCATCAACAACTGATTTAAGAAATAGGATAATATTTACTATTTTTATTCTTGCAGTGTATAGATTTGGAACCTTTGTTCCTCTACCAGGTATAGATCCAGAACAATTAAAAATAATGATGGATGGTAATCAAAAGGGATTACTTGGAATGTTTAATGTATTCGCAGGTGGTGCCGTTAGCAGAATGGCTATTTTTGCACTTGGTATCATGCCTTATATCTCTTCTGCAATTATTGTGCAGCTATTAACCGGAGTTTCTGATTACTTTAAAAATCTAAAAGCACAAGGTGAAACTGGCAGAGCAAAAATTACACAAATTACAAGATATGGAACTGTCTTGTTAGCAACGGTACAAGGTTACGGATTATCAGTCGGTTTAGAATCTTCAGCAGATTTAGTGATTAATCCTGGTGCTTTCTTTAAAATTACAACTGTAACAACCATTGTGGCTGGTACTATATTTTTAATGTGGTTAGGTGAACAAATTACCCAAAGAGGAATTGGTAATGGTATATCATTAATAATTTTTGCAGGAATTGTTGCAGAAATACCTAGAGCACTTGTAACCACTTTTGAACTTGGAAGAACAGGTGCTGTATCAACATTTATGATTATAGGAATTTTCGTTCTATTGATTTTAACAATATTGTTTGTTGTATTTATGGAAAGGGCACTAAGAAAAATTCTTATAAATTATCCAAAAAGACAAATGGGAAACAAAATGTATGGAGGAGAGTCGTCGCACTTACCTTTAAAAATAAATCAAGCAGGAGTAATACCTGCTATATTTGCCTCTGCACTCTTATTATTACCTGTAACTTTTTCAAACTTTTCATTTTCTGATAACGAAACATTTTTAAATTTAAGTTCTTTCTTTACACAAGGACAACCTTTGTACATGTTGTTGTATGCATCAGGAATAATATTTTTCACTTTTTTTTACACTTCTATAACATTTAATCCAACTGAGACTGCAGAAAACCTAAGAAAATATGGTGGGTTTGTTCCAGGTATCAGACCAGGTGAAAGTACTGCAATGTATATAGAAAATATTTCTACCAAACTTACAACTATTGGAGCTTTATATTTAACACTAGTATGTTTGATGCCAGAATTTTTAATTGCAAACTACCCCATTCCTTTCTATTTAGGTGGAGCTTCAATTTTAATTGTTGTGGTGGTTGCTATTGACACTGTAACTCAAATCCAAACTAGATTGATGAGCTCTCAGTATGAACAGCTAATAAAAAAAACTAAATTTGGTAGATAAGTGAATATAATTTTATTTGGACCTCCGGGTGCTGGTAAAGGAACTCAGGCTAAATATTTAGTAAAAAAATTAAGTAATTTCCAAATTTCAACAGGTGATATTTTAAGAGAAGAAATAAAAAATAATTCCGATATTGGTAAAAAAATTATCGATGTTATGAATGAAGGAAGGTTTGTTAGTGACGATATAGTTAATGAGTTATTAGAAAAACAAGTATTCGATCCAATTAAAAAAAATAAACTGATATTTGATGGTTATCCGCGTTCGATAAACCAAGCAAAAAATCTAGATTTGTTACTTAATAGATCAAATCAAATTATAGATTATGTTTTTTTTTTAAACGTCAATAAAGAAACTATAATAAAACGAATAGAGAAAAGAAAAATATTGGAAAACAGATCAGACGATGAATTGGATACTATTTTAAAAAGGTATGATACTTACATGGAAACAACTAAACCAGTTTTAGATTTCTATTCTAAAAAAGCAAATTTCCATGAAATAGACGGAGGTGATGAAATTGAACAAATAACCAATAAAATTGACACTTTTATCAATGTATAAGGCGTTGACTTTGATTAATCTTCTTATATAAAAGGCACAATTTATCACAAAACTTATGGCTCGTATTGCAGGTATAAATATTCCACAGAACAAACTTGTCCACATTGGACTCACTTACATCTACGGAATAGGAGACAAATTTTCTAATCAAATTTGTTCATCACTTGAAATTCCAAAGGCTAAAAGAATAAATGAGCTTACTGATGATGAAATATTAAAAATAAGAGAGTATATAGATCAAAATTTTAAAGTCGAAGGAGATCTTAGAAGGGATTATTCTTTAAGTATAAAAAGATTAATAGACCTTGCTTGCTATAGAGGAACTAGACATAGAAAAAAATTACCAGTTAGAGGTCAAAGAACCAGATGCAATGCTAGAACAAGAAAAGGAAAAGCAATAGCAATTGCAGGAAAAAAATTAACACCAACTAAAAAATAGTCATGGCAAAATCTGATAAAATCGAAAATAATGATCAGAAGATAGATAAATCTTTAAAGAAAAGTGCAAAAAGTTCATATTCAAAAAAAAAGAAAATTAAAAAAAACATTTTAAATGGGATTGCATACGTTCAATCAACTTTTAACAATACTATAATTTCAATAGCGGACACAAATGGTAACGTAATATCTTGGGCCTCTGCTGGACAAAAAGGTTTTAAGGGTTCAAGAAAATCTACTCCATATGCTGCTCAGATTGCTGCTGATTCTGCAGCTTCAAAAGCTCTAGAGTATGGAATGAAAACTTTATCTGTTGAGGTTAAAGGACCAGGTTCAGGAAGAGAAACTGCTTTAAGAGCTTTACAAGCAAGAGGATTTAAAATTTTGTCTATTAAAGACACCACACCCATGCCTCATAATGGGACCAGACCACCAAAGAAAAGGAGAGTTTAATGGAAGTCGAAAATGTTAATGTAAAAAATTGGAAGTCGTTAATTAAACCGTCAAAACTTGATGTTAAAATCAGCGATGACTTAACTTATGCAAAAATAATTGCTGAACCATTAGAAAAAGGCTATGGATTAACTCTAGGCAATTCACTTAGAAGAATTTTGCTTTCTTCAATAAGAGGAGCAGCTGTCACATCAATTCAAATTGATGGTGTACTACACGAATTCACGTCAATCAAAGGTGTTAGAGAGGATGTTACAGATATTGTTTTGAATGTTAAATCTTTAGCATTAAAATGTAATTCCGAAGGTACAAAAAAATTAATCTTAGATGCTAAAGGACCAGGTGAAATTAAAGCATCTGATATAACATCTGTTGCCGATATTGAAATCTTAAATCCAGAATTAGTAATTTGTAATCTTGACGAAAAAACTTCTTTCCATATGGAAATGAATGTTAATACTGGAAAAGGTTATGTTCCAGCAGATTTGAATAAGCCAGAGGAGCCACCATTAGGATTAATTGCTATAGATTCTCTTTATAGTCCAGTGAAAAAAGTTTCATTTTCAGTTAGTACTGCAAGAGAAGGAAAAGCACTTGATTACGATAAACTTATTATGGAAGTTGAAACTAATGGATCTATATCAGCTGAGGATGCTGTAGCTTATTCAGCAAGAATTTTTCAAGATCAATTAAAAATGTTTGTTAATTTTGATGAACCAGTTGAAGCTCCTGTGAAAGAAGTCTCCACAGAACCTGAATTCAATAAAAATTTATTGAGAAAAGTTGATGAGTTGGAACTTTCTGTAAGATCTATGAATTGCCTAAAAAATGATAATATTATCTACATTGGAGATTTGGTTCAAAAATCTGAGGGTGAGATGCTAAGAACTCCCAACTTTGGAAGAAAATCTTTAAATGAAATTAAAGAAGTTTTAACTGGGATGTCTTTATATTTAGGAATGGAAATACCTAATTGGCCACCTGATAACATTGCGGAAATGTCAAAAAAATTAGAGGAAGCTATATAATGAGACACGGAATGACAAATAAAAAGTTAAACAGGACTTCTGAGCATAGAAAAGCTTTATTAAAGAATATGCTAAACTCTTTGATCAAATATGAGCAAATAAAAACTACTTTGCCAAAAGCAAAATTTTTAAAACCTCAGGCTGATAAAATTATTACATTAGGAAAAAAAGAGACCTTACAAACAAGTAAAATGTTAGTTTCACAACTTCAAGACATTAAGACTGCTAATAAAGTAAAAAAAACACTTTCTAAAAGATATGTAAATAGAAATGGCGGATATACGAGAATCATCAAGGCCGGATTTAGATATGGCGATAATGCACCTATGGCAATAATTGAATTTGTTGATAGAGATGTTGAAGCTAAAAGAATAGATAAACCAAAAAAAGATACAACTAAAAAAACACCAAAAGCTGAAGAGCAAAAACAAGCATCAGCATAATTTCTAAATCATGAAAAAGTCTTATATCGTTGATTCAACGTGTAACGATATGCGTATTGATCGATGGATAAGACTTAAATTTGGTAAAATCCCTCAAGGACTAATAGAAAAATATTTACGATCAGGTAAAATTAAATTAAATAAAAAAAAAATTAAAAGTTCAAAAAAAATCTATACAAAAGATAATGTCGATTTATTCAATATTGAATTTGAAAACACAATTAATCAAAAAAAGATTAAATTTAATCCTTCAAAAGAAGTTGTAAAATCAAATGAAGATCAAATAATCGATAACAATGAAGACTTTATTGTAATAAATAAAAGGTCAGGTATATCAGTTCAAGGTGGTACTAAATCTAAAAAAAACCTTGTTGATATTTTTTCTAAAAGTCAAATCTTTCAAGGTACAAAACCATTCTCAGTACATCGTTTAGACAAGGATACTTCTGGAGTTTTTATTATGGCCAAGAATAGAGAAAGTGCACAATTATTAACATCTTTATTTAGATTAAGAAAAGTTCATAAAACCTATTTAGCTATTTGTCATGGTGAGCTTATTAAAGACTCTGGAGAATGGAATGATGATTTGATAAGGTATGATGGAGAAAAAAAAATCATAGAAAATGCCAAAACTTTTTATAAAGTACTTGATAAAAATTCAGAGGCTACTTTAGTTGAACTAAAACCTATAACAGGTCGTAAACATCAATTAAGAAAACAATTGTACGCTTTAGGCCAACCAATTTTTGGTGATATTAAATATAAATTATCAAGCACTGATAAAGGCATAAATAAAAATTTAATGCTTCATTCTTATCAAATAAAATTTATCATTAACGATGTAAGGCACACCTATACTGCTTTACTACCTGATTATTTTAGAAATTTGCTAAAGACAAAAAGACTTAATTTTTCAAGTTTGAAATAAATTTTTCTACTAATAAATCGTTTAATCTTGAATAATCTTGTTTTTTAATTTTAGTTAAATTTGATATTCCTTTATCTTTAATTCCACAAGGTATAATTTTTTTATATTGATCTAAATTATTATTTATATTTATTGCAAAACCATGATAAGCAATCCATTTTTTTACTCTTACACCAATCGCTGCAACTTTGTTTATAGTACCATTTTTATTATGCCAAATACCAATATTATCTTTATCTTCAAAAGTTTCTATATCAAAAGTTTTTAGAGTTTCTATAATTGTTTTTTCAATACAGCTAATAAATTTTCTAATATCTTTTTTACCTCTTAAGTCTAAAACAAAGTAACAAATTAACTGCCCAGGCCCATGACAAGTAATTTTTCCACCTCTATTTGTTTCAATAATTTTTATAGATTTGTCAATAATATCAGTTTTGTTATAACTAGTACCAGCTGTGTAAATTTCCTTATGTTCTAAAGTCCAAATCAACTCTTTCGCTTTATTATTAAATATTTGCTCTAATCTTTCTTCCATAAAATTTATGGCATCAATATAATTTACTGGTTTTATTGACTTTTTGATCTCTATATTCATTTATAAATTGTATTATCTTAATTATGTATTAATAGTGCAAATTTAAATTATAGGTAGATTTATGTCTTTAACAAAAAAAACTAAAGATAAAAAAGTAAATTTTGAGTTTAATAAAGAGTACATAAGAGTTGTTACTTCAAAAATAGCTAACAATGATGCTCAATTTATTAGTAATTCGTTCAGCGAAATGCACCCAGCTGATGCAGCAGATATAATTGAACATTTAAGCCAAAATGACAGAGAAAGTTTAATTAAACTAAACAACTTTAATATAGATCCTGAAGTATTTGTTGAACTAAACGAGTCAATCCAAACAGAGATTATTACCTATCTATCTTCTGACTCAATTGTAAGTATTATCAAAAATTTAGATTCTGATGACGCAATATCTATTTTAGAAAATGTACCTGAAGAAGATAAAAATAACATTCTTAGTTCTTTACCACCTAAAGACCGTTTTGCATTATTGGAGAGTTTAAGTTATCCGGAAGACTCAGCTGCTAGATTAATGCAAAGAGAGTTCACAGCCATACCTAGTAACTGGTCGGTAGGACAAACAATTGATTATTTGAGGGAAAACAAAGATCTTCCGGAAGAATTTTTAGAAATATTTATAGTTAATGAAGATTTTAACCCAATAGGTACAGTTCCGTCTTCAAAGGTTTTAACATCACCAAGAGATACTAAGATGCTCACAGTAATGTCTGAGTCACAATTATTAGTTCCAGTAGATATGGACAGAGAGGAAGTTGCTAATTTATTTGAAAATTATAATTTAAATTCTGCAGCAGTTGTTGATAAAAATAATAAACTTGTAGGTATGATCATGAATGACGATGTACTTACCGTATTAAAAGAAGAAGCTGAAGAGGATGCGTTAAGATTAGCAGGTGTTGGTGATGAGGAAATTACTGATGGTGTAATTACTAAAACAAAGAGAAGATTTAATTGGTTGCTACTAAATTTATTTACAGCATTTTTAGCTACATGGTGCATAAGTTTATTTGGTGCAACAATTGAGCAGATGGTAGTACTTGCTTTTTTAATGCCTATAGTAGCGTCGATGGGAGGTAATGCTGGAATGCAAACATTAGCAGTCACTGTAAGAACTATTGCAACTAATGATTTAACAAAAAACAATTTTTCATCAAATGTTTTTAAAGAGTTTTCAATAGGTATATTAAATGGAGTTATTTTTGCAGTTATAAGTGCACTAATTGTTCAGATATGGTTTCAAGATAATCTACTCTCATTAATAATTGCCATATCAATGGTTCTAACAATGATTATTGCGGGTTTATTTGGAATATTAGTTCCATTTACTCTCAAAAAAATGAACATTGATCCAGCTATAGCATCAAGTGTGTTTGTTACAACAATAACAGATGTAATAGGCTTTGTATCTTTTTTAGGGGTTGGGGCTTATTTTTTATAGTTTATAAATTATCTATTAATCTGACTCCATTTAAATAGTACGCTACAAATATCTTAGATTTATTAATAACATTTGATAATTTTAGATTATTTATTTCTCTAAATTCTAAATACTCAATTTTAATTTTGAATTGTTTTTGAAGATCATCTTTTATAGTTGATAAATATTTATTTTTATTTTTTTTTATTTTAATATTTTTTTTTACATTAATTAATTTTTTTACTATTTTGCTTGCTAGAATAAGATTTGTCTTAGAAAGCAAGTAATTTCTTGATGAAAGGGCAACTTTATTTTTACCACGAATGATTTTGCATCCTACAACATCAGTATTATATTTTTTTTTTAAATATTTTTTGACCAAAAATAATTGCTGATAATCTTTATTACCCATAAAAATTTTGGTTGGTTTAACTATATTTGTAAGTTTATCCATTACATCTAAAACACCTTCAAAATGGCCTTGTCTAAATTTAGCGCATAAAATTTTATCTTTTTTATTTAGTTTAACTATAGGTTTATTTTTACTTTTGAAGACATCATTAAATTTTGGAATATATACAAAATCGACTTTTTTTGTCTTATTTAATATCTTCACATCATTCTCAATATTTTTTGGATATTTTTTAAAATCTTTTTTGCTGTTAAATTGTTTTGGATTAATAAAAATACTAACAATTGTTTTGCTACAAACCTGATTCGATCTTTTAATAAGGGATAAATGTCCTTCATGTATAGATCCCATTGTAGGAACAAATCCAATGTCATTAAAAGGCCCCAATGATTTAGACAATGATGTCTTATTTAATAAAATTTTCATTTGTGTAAAAGTCTTAAATAAGTAAAACATTTAAATGATTAAACAAGCTATTATTCCATTAGCTGGACTTGGGACCAGATTACTACCTTTGACAAGCGTTTTTGCAAAAGAATTGCTACCTATTAATGGTAAGCCAGGAATCGAATATATTCTTCAAGAATGTATTGATGCTGGTATCAAAGAGGTTATTTTTATTATTTCTAAGAAGAAAATGATGATTAAAAAATATTTTTATAGTGATACATTTTATAAAAATATTATCAAAAAGAAAAAAGATCCAAAAATCATAATGGAGTATAAAAAAATTCTAAAATATAA
>CACHWJ010000014.1 GCA_902583635.1 uncultured Pelagibacteraceae bacterium
TAACCAATGAAGCAGTTAAGAAAATATCAATAAACCTTAACTATTCATTTCTTGTTATAGCCAAGCCTTCTATGCTAAATAATGAGTACAAAAATATAAAAGAAACTCTGTTTCGGAACTTTGAAAAAATTAAATAATGAATATATTCACGATATTATTAATTAAAATTATTAAGGGCTATAAATATCTAATTAGTCCTTTATTTGGACATTCTTGTCGGTATTTACCTACATGTTCTGAATACAGTATTGACGCTTTAAAGGAATTTGGTTTTGTTAAAGGACTTTTTATGAGTATTAAAAGAATTCTGTCATGTCATCCTATTAAATTTTTAGGTGGCGGTGAAGGATTTGATCCTGTGAAAAAAGAAGTAAAGGATAATAAATAGTGGAGACCCGGAATATTATAGCCGCGATCAGCTTATCCGCAGCAGTCATTCTGTTGTATACGCTCTTTTTTGCACCACCACCAGTAACGAAAGAGAGTATAGCTGAAAAAAGTAAAACTGAGCAAAATTCTGATGCACCGAGTCTGGATCAAAAAGAAAATGTTACAGAAATTTCAAGGGAGCAGGCATTAGGTGAAAGTGAAAGAATTCAGTTTGAGAACCAAAGTATAATTGGTTCAATATCTTTAAAGGGAGCTGCAATAGATGATCTAACCTTTAAAGAATATAATGTGGTTTTAAATAGTAATGAAAAAGTAAACTTATTAGCACCAAGAAATTCTAAAGAAGGATACCTAATAGAGAGTGGATTTATAACAACTGACAAAAATATCGAAATACCTAATTCAAATTCTATATGGTCAGTATCAGGTAATAATAAGCTTACTGCACAATCTCCAATAAAATTAACATGGGCTAACGATCAAGGAATAACCTTTGAAAAAGAAATATCTATTGATGATAAGTTCTTATTTACAGTCACACAACGTGTAATTAATTCTACAAATAATAAATATGATTTTTATTCATACGGCCAAATTATTAGAAATGAGGCTCCAGAGATAACGAATTTTTATATACTTCATGAGGGTTTAGTTGCTACGCTTGATGATGAGCTTATTGAGGAAGATTATGATGATATTGAGGAAAAAAAATTCACAAGAATTGCTCAAAAAGGATGGCTTGGTATTGGAGATAAGTATTGGATCACTTCATTAATTCCTCCAAAAGAAAAAGAATTTAAAACTACATTTGATTATAAAAATAAATTTAGAGCAAACTTTGTAGCTACAGAACCGCTTCAATTAAATAGTAATTCTTCGATAGAAGATAAAATGCAGATTATAGTAGCTGCTAAAAGAGTAGATGTTATTGATGGATATGCAGAATCACTAAAAATAGATAAATTTGATCTCACAATAGATTGGGGTTTTTTATATTTTATCACCAAACCATTATTTTTTGGAATAGACTACTTCTTTAAACTGCTTGGTAATTACGGTTTAGCAATCATAGCAATTACTATTTGTATAAGATTAGCATTTTTCCCTTTAGCAAATTTCTCATTTAGAAGTATGGCAAAAATGAAGGCTTTAACTCCAGAAATGACAAGACTTAAAGAACTTCATAAAGATGACAAGATGAAGTTACAGCAAGCAATGATGGCACTATATAAGAAGGAAAAAGTTAACCCTATGTCAGGGTGTTTGCCAATTTTAGTTCAAATCCCAGTTTTTTTTGCTTTATATAAAGTATTATTTGTGACTATCGAAATGCGGCACATGCCATTCTATGGCTGGATACAAGATTTATCAGAAAGAGATCCAACATCATTGTTTAACCTATTTGGTTTATTACCTTATGACGTACCATCTTTTTTAATAATAGGCGCATGGCCAATAGCAATGGGTATCAGCATGTGGGTACAGATGAAACTTAACCCAGCACCTACAGATCCAATGCAGGCAAAAATATTCATGTTCTTTCCACTTTTCTTAACAATAATATTGGCTCCTTTCCCAGCAGGATTAGTAATTTACTGGACAGTTAACAATATTTTGACAATGGCACAACAGGTTTTCATCATGAAGCGTACAACAGTTAAAACCGCAACCTAAATATTTTTAAAATTAACAACATATGGATTTAAGAAATATACTACCCGAAGATGGGCCACCTTTAACTGAAGTAAATAAATATATTGAAAAATATAAAAATGATTTAATTGTAATTAAGTATGGTGGCAATGTTTTAATTGATAGAAATGTATTTAACAATTTTATAACAGATCTAAATATTTTAAATAAATTAGGACTTTCTATAATTGTCGTTCATGGCGGTGGACCAAGGATTAAAAGAGAATTAGAGAAGTCTAATATTCAATCAAAATTTATTAGAGGTTTGAGAGTTACTGATAAAAGTATAATAAATATTGTAGAGTCTGTTTTAATTGATTTTAATGAAGATATTGTTCAAAGTTTAAGTAAAAAAGGCTCGGAAGGTGTTTCAATTCACACAAAAAATAATAATATTATAGATGTAATACCTGAAGCTAAGGAGCTTGGCTTTGTGGGCGTACCGAATGACATTAATAACAATACAATATTAAATATTCTTAGACAAAATAAAGTTCCAATTGTTTCACCTTTAGGCTTGGACGAAAATAATCAAACCCACAATATTAATGGTGATACAGCTGCTATGGCTATAGCCAAATCTTTAAAAGCTAGAAGATTATTATTAATGACAAATGTTGATGGTGTCCTTAATAAAAAAAAAGAACTAATAGATGAAATATCTTCCTCAGAAATTTTAGAAATGATTAAAAATGAGACTATAACTGAAGGCATGATACCTAAAATTAATGCATGTTTAGATGCTGTGAATAACGGAGTAACTGCAGTTGGTATAATTAACGGCACAAAAAAACATTCATGTTTATGGGAAATATTCTCTGATAAAGGTGCAGGCACGTTAATTAGAAGATGATGAAATTAAGGAATATTAAAAATATACTTTTTGATTGTGATGGAGTTTTATATCAAGATCTAGAGGCAGTTTTCGGTCAGGTAAGTAAAAAAATGACTGAATATATATCTAAAAAATTAAATTTAGATTTAAAAGTGGCTAAAGAATTGCAGAGAAGTTATTTTCATAAATATGACACCAGTCTTAATGGTCTGATGATTCATCATAATATCCCACCAAAAGAATTTTTAGATTATGTCCATGACATTGATTTATCTTTCTTAGAGAAAGATAAAACTTTAAGAAAAGAGCTTGAAAGCACAAATTTAAGAAAATTTGTTTTTACTAACGGAAGCAAAGAACATGTTAAAAATATAACCACATCACTTGGTATCGATGATCAATTTGAGAATGTTTTTGACATAGTAGACGCTAAATATAATCCTAAGCCTGCAGCAAAAGCTTTTGATCTGATGTTAGAAAAATTCAAAATAGATCCAAAAGAAACACTTTATATTGAAGATATTGCAAAAAATTTGTCCATTGGAAAAGAAAGAGGAACAATAACTGCATGGTTAATCAATGACGAATACTGGGGTAAAAAAGAGTCAGATAAAGAATACATTGATTATAAGATTGAAAATCTTTCTTTATTTTTAAAAGAAATAAGGTTATTAAAAAACACTTAAAAGTTATGAGTATAGAAAATATTATTAACGAAGCTTGGGAAAAAAGAGACCAGATAACCCCAAGTTCAAATGAAAATTTAAAGAATACGGTAAATCAAATTATTGATGATTTAGATAGTGGCAAAGTCAGAGTTGCTGAAAAAATAGATGGTGAGTGGAAAACTCATCAATATCTTAAAAAAGCAATCATGTTAAGTTTTAGAATGTACCCAATGGAAAATTTAAATGGTCCATACAGTAGTTGGTATGATAAAGCTCATCTTTTAAAAGGAAAAACAGCTGGATGGAGTAAAGAAGATCATGAAAATGCTGGTTTTAGAATGGTACCCAATTCACCTGTGAGAAAAGGATCTTACGTTGGCAAAAATGCTGTGCTAATGCCATGCTATGTTAATATTGGTGCGTATATAGATGAGGGCACTATGATTGATACTTTTGCAAGAGCAGGAAGTTGTAGTCAAATTGGAAAAAATTGTCATATTTCAGCTGGCTCAGGTGTTGGAGGTGTATTGGAGCCTGCTCAAGCATTACCCACGATAATTGAAGACAATGTTTTTCTTGGTGCCATGTCAGAAGTTGTTGAAGGTGTAATAGTTGGAGAAGGATCTGTATTAAGTATGGGAATGTATATTGGTCAATCCACGAAAATAGTTGATAGAAAAACTGGTGAAATTACTTATGGAAAAATACCACCTTATTCAGTTGTTGTACCTGGTTCTTTACCAGATAAAAATAATCCTACAGCGCCATCACTTTATTGTGCAGTAATTATTAAACAGGTTGATGAAAAAACTAGATCAAAAACATCAGTAAACGATCTTTTGAGAGAATAAAAATGCAAAAAATCAACGAACTTCAATTAGCTAAAGAGCTAATTAGGTTTCCATCGGTTACTCCTGTTGATGCAGGTATAATGAGTTTTTTAGAAAAAAAGCTAAAACAACTTGGTTTTAAAACTAAAGTACTTGAGTTTAGTGAAAATAACAGCAAACCAGTAAAAAATCTTTATGCAAGGCTTGGTAATAAAAGTCCTAACTTTTGTTATGCTGGTCATTTAGATGTGGTGCCTGCTGGAAATCTAAAAGACTGGACAGTTAATCCATTTAAACCCTCAATTAAAAAAGGACATTTAATTGGTAGAGGTGCAAATGATATGAAAAGCTCTATAGCAGCTTTCGTTTCAGCAATAAGTAATTTTATTGAAAATAACTCTAATTTTAGTGGCTCAATTAGTCTTTTAATTACTGGGGACGAAGAGGGTGCTGCTATTAATGGGACAAAAAAGGTTGTGGAGTACTTAAAAAAAAGAAAAGAGAAAATTGATTTTTGTTTAGTAGGTGAACCAACTAATCCAAGTAAATTAGGTGAAATGGTTAAAATTGGGCGAAGAGGAAGTATGAATGGTAGACTAACTATTACTGGAGTGCAAGGTCACGTAGCTTATCCTCATCGAGCAAATAATCCTTCAACAGCACTTGTGCAAATTCTTAAAGAAATAAAAGATATCAAATTTGATCAAGGAACTAAAGATTTTCAAGCAACTAACTTGGAAATAACAAAAATAAATATTAATAACACTGCTGATAACGTAATTCCAGGGATTGCAACAGCTACATTTAATATAAGATTTAATAATAAACATTCCTCTTCCTCACTTAAGAAGAAGATAAATAAAGTTATTAAAAAAATATCAGCTAAAAATAAATCTAAATATAAAATTGAATACAGTGTATCTGGAGAAGCTTTTTTAACAAATCCTAATAAAACAACTTTTATGATACAAAATGTAATTAGGAAAATTACAAAAATTAAACCTAAACTTTCAACAACAGGAGGAACCTCAGATGCAAGGTTTATACGGAAAATTGCACCTTGTTTAGAATTTGGGTTAGTTGGTAAAACAATGCATAAAGTAGATGAGGCAGTTTCATTGTCAGATTTAAAAAAATTGACCTTAATTTATTCAAATATATTGAAAAATTATTTTAAGTGAAAACAGGGTTAATTACATCAGATACATATCAAAATCATAACACCGGGGATGGACATCCTGAAAAAATTGATAGAGTTACTGCTGTAATTGATAATTTTAAAAAATTAGACAATAAAAATCTAATTTGGAAAAAACCAAATAAATTTGAGAATTCTTTTTTGATTAAAACTCATACCTCAAATTATATAGATCAAGTTGATAAATCTTTTCCAAAAAAAGGATATAATTTTCTTGATGGAGACACCGTAGTTTCTCCTGGTAGCAAAGATGCTTCTAAAGATGCTGTAGGTTCAATTATAACTGCAATTGATGGCGTGCAGAAAAAAGAGTTTAAAAATGCATTTTGTGCAGTAAGACCTCCTGGACACCATGCAGAAAAAGAGAAGGCAATGGGTTTTTGTATCTATAATAATGTTGCTGTTGGTGCAAATTACTTAATCGAAAAATACAAATATAATAAAATCGCAATTATTGATTTTGATGTTCACCATGGAAACGGTACTCAAGACATTTTTTATGATAACGAAAAAGTTTTATTTGTTTCTACTCATCAATACCCTTACTATCCAGGATCTGGCTCTGAAAAAGAAAAAGGTGATTTTAATAACGTATTAAATATCCCCCTTGAAGCTGGAACATCTGCAGAAAAGTATTTAAACGCTTACGAAAATGTTTTAAAAAAAGTAAGAGAATTTAAGCCTGAATTCTTGTTGTTTTCTGCAGGTTTTGACGCACACATTGATGATCCTTTGGCCCAACTGCAGCTTAGTTCTGAGGATTTTTATAAAATTACCAAAAGAACATTAGAGATTTCAAAATCATTTTGTAACGGAAATGTTGTATCAATACTTGAGGGTGGATACGATCTTAAAGCTTTACAAGAAAGCACTAAAAGACATGTTGATGCTCTAATAGAATTTAATTGATAATTTAATATAACTATCTAAACACAGTCTAAATGAAACTGTACAGAATTAAAAAGTCAACTATAGATAAAAAAGGAAGAGGACTTTACGCAACAAAAGATATAAAATCTGGAACTAAAGTAATTGATTACGTTGGAAAATTAATCACAAAAAAACAAACAGAAGATTCTGATAAATACGATAATGGTAAACCCATATATTTATTTACTATAAATAAAAGATACGATCTTGATGGAGATTTTTCTTGGAATACCGCAGGTTTAATCAATCATTCATGTGATAACAATTGTGATTATGATGGTAAAGGACTAAAGATTTGGGTTAAAGCAATAAGAGACATTAAAAAAGATGAGGAATTTACTTGTGATTATGGATTTAGTTACGATGAAAATTACAAACAATTTCCATGTAAATGCAAATCTAGAAACTGTTGTGGTTATATAGTAAGAGCTGAGTCTAGGTGGAGAATTAATAAAAAATTTGCAATGAGTAATAAAAAAAAATTAATAAATAATTCTATATAAAAAAAGCCCTTCAGGCGGTGCTGGTGGAGCACACAATACCCTTTTTTTAGATTTAAATACTTTGTCAAAAGTTTTTAAGTCCCATTTCTTTTCACCCAAATATTTTAGACAACCTACCATCGATCTTACTTGTTGTTGTAAAAATGATTGTGATTTAAATTCTATTTCGATTTTATTTTTTAATGCTTTTATTTTGATTGATTTAATTGTTCTAATTGGACTTTTGGCGTGACAACTTGATGATCTAAAAGTTGAATAGTCATGTGTTCCTAATAATTTTTTTGCCCCTTTTTGCATTAAATTGACATCTAATATTTTCCTTACATGCCAACCTCTCCCATTTTCAATTACAGGGGCACTTATTTGGTTAAAAATTACATATCTATAAATTCTTAGTTTAGCAGAAAATCGTGAATGAAATTTTTCACTTCTTTTTTTTATTTGGGTAATTGCTATACCCTTATTGTTAAGAAAATGATTAATTGATTTTAAAAATTTCGTTAGATCTAAAATTTTTTTTTGACAATCAAAGTGAGCTGACTGAGCATTAGCATGTACGCCTGCATCTGTTCTACCAGATCCATTTAAAGTTATTTTTTCTTTTAATAGTTTTGTTAAATGTTGTTGAATTAATCCTTGAATAGTAGAGCCTTTTTTTTGTATCTGCCAGCCCCTAAAACTTGTTCCGACATATTCAATAAGAACTTGATACCTCGCCATTTAAATCTGATGGCCTTTTCTAATTCGTGAACCAAGCATAAATTCACCAATATTTTGAGGCCTTTTTCCTTGTCTTTGTATCTCCGTGACTTTAATTGATTGCTTATCTCCACAAGCAATTTCTAAATAATCATTAAGAACCTGTCCCGGATTTCCAATCCCATTGCTGATTTCTGCTTTTAAAATTTTATATCTCTCACCACTTGATATAAAAAAAGCGCCTGGGACCGGATATAAACCATTTATTTTCCCTATAATATTTTCTGCATTACTCGTCCAATCAATTAAACCTTCGGTCTTTTGAATTTTTGGAGCATAAGTTGCTTTAGAATGATCTTGAGCCACGAAAGTTGCTTTGTCTTCAAGTATGTCATCAATATTATCTAAAATTTTTTCTGCAGCAATAAGAGATAACTTTTCAGCAATTTCAGCAGAATTAAAATTATTATCCATATTGATCTTATAGGTATTGCAAACTGGACCTGTGTCTAATTTTTCTTCTATTTTCATTATACTGATCCCAGTTTCTTTATCTAAATTCATTATAGCTCTTTGTATGGGTGCTGCTCCTCTCCAATTGGGTAGGATAGATGCATGTATATTTATAAATCCTTTTTTTGTTAAACTTAAAAATTCTTTAGGTATAATTTGTCCATAGGCTACAACAATTGCTAGATCTGCATCTACTGATTTAAAAAATTCGTATTCTTCTTTATTTTCTTTTAAAGTTGATGGTGCCCTGTACTCTAAATTTAAAGTTTCAGAAATTCCTTGAATAGGAGATTTGTTAATTTTTTGTCCACGATGTGATTTTTGTGGAGGTTGAGTGTAAACGCATGTCACAGGGTATCCATTTTGATAAAGAGATTTTAAAATTGGTACAGCAAACATGGGTGTACCCATAAAAATTATTTTCTTAGCCATTAATTAAACTTCGGCTGTACTTGATTTTAATTTTGATAATTTTTTAATTATCATCGATCTTTTTAATTTTGATAGATAATCGATAAATAATATGCCCTCTAGGTGATCCATTTCGTGTTGAATACAGGTAGCAAGTAAACCTTCAGCCTTTAGTAATTGTTTTTGTCCATTATAATCTAAATACTCTACTTCACATTTACTTGGTCTATCTACATCTGCAAATTGGTTTGGAACAGAAAGGCATCCTTCTTCATAAGTTGCTTTTAAAGGGTCTTTATTTTTAATTATAGGATTTACAAAATATCTTGGCTCTTTTTTATTTTCTTCCTTGCAAATATCCATGACTATAATTCTTTTTGGTATTCCAACTTGTATTGCGGCAAGACCAATCCCGTTGGCAGCATACATGGTTTCCAACATGTCTGTCATTAGTTTTTGCTCTTCTTTTCCAACTTTAGTTACTGGTTTTGAAACTTGTCTTAGCAGTTTATTAGGTTCTGTAATTATAGTTCTTATAGCCATTTTTAATTTATCTTATTATAAATTTTATACTTTTAAAGGAAGAACTTTTAGCAAAAGTTTATTTCTAATCAAATCAACATTTAGTTGATTGAGTGTATTTATAATAAAATAAACAGTGTCCTCATCTAGATTTTCAATTTTTTCTGGACCAATGACTTCAATTACTCTAAGGAGTGCAGCGCCAATTTCATTATTATCAATCATGAACTGAATATCTGCAGGCATTTCTGACTGATTAATCTCATACAAGCTATCATATTTTTTTGAAATTTGAATTCCATCAGATTTCAATGCTTCTAAAAAAATAATATCTTTTTTAGATAAAAAATATTTTTTATCTTTTTTTATTTTCTTTAAAAATTTTTCAAGATCTTGTTCGATCTGTGATTTAGCGTAGTCCCCATTAAAATAATTCACTAATTTAGATTGATGCAAAACTTTATTATTAAATTTTATTTTCTTATCTCTTGCTTTCTCAGTTTTAGAATAGTTGTTATAAAAAGTTGTATAATTTGAAGGTACATCATCTTTTGGAATTCGATTTAAAAAACGTTTTAATTCTTCATCAAAAGCATTGCCAATTTCATCCTTATTAAACACATCTTTTAAAGTTTTCATCAACTCTAACTTTAATTTTGGCTCCTCTGTTAAAAGTGTTCGTTGATATAAAAGCGCTCTCCCTTCTATAGGTGGCAAGGATTTATACGCTTCCTGTGCATTTAAAAATTGACTAATATTAAATTGAAACTTTTTATAAAATTCAAATAAATCTTTTTCTGAATAATTTTTATCGTGAACTGCTTTTTCAATCGTAGAAATTTTATCTATATCTGTAATTTCTATATCTTGAATATTAAAAAGAAGATTGGATGCAGATAAATATTGCCAAATAAATTTTGGAGTATCTACATTTGGCTCAAAAGAAAATTCAGGATCAGTTCTATGTGCTAAGTGAAAATCTAAAATAGAGTTTTCAGAGATTGCTTTATCTGCTTCCTCTATATATCCAAATAAATAACTTATTTTATTTTCATAGTAATCATCTTGAAAACCAAGTTCTTTTTTCAAATCTAAAATTAATTGAGCCTCTTCATTTCTACCATAATTAATCAAACAATATAAATTGAACTTAGACAAATATTCGTCCTCTATTGGTATGGTAAAATTAGAAAAAATTTCGCATGATTTTTTTATGTTTGAATCAGATAAATAAGTATCTACTAAAAACCTGGTTAGATCTGGGTGCAAGTTAACAGTCTGATTTTTTATCAAATATTCTTCAATTAGCTCTAGATTGGAATTTTTAATTAACCAATCAGATTTATATTTCAAAAACTCTTTCTCACTAATATTTTGATTTGGATAGTAAGAATTTGTTAACATGGAAATATTCATTATTTCAGAAGCATCTTGTGAAAGATTATATTTATTTATGTTTTCAAAAAGACTTTTTAACTTTGACCCGTCAGAATTTGACCACATATCAATACTTAGTCCATATTCGGCTGGATCATATAATCCTACAATTTTAATTTCTTTCGACACAACATCTTGGTCTAGTTTAATTGGATCATTTTTCTTGTTCGATTGCATGTCATAAATTCTGCTTCCAGTGCTACTGTTTTGGTTTTGATTAGAAATATTGGTTTCTACAACAATATCTGTTTCTTTTTTTTCTAAATTCCAGATATCAACTGGTTTATCTTCTGCAAACGAATTTATACCTAATAAATAAAATATTAAAATTGAAAAATATTTCTTATTTAACAATTTTAAAATTTTCATTTGGAATTATTTTTTCTATTTCTTTTTTAGGTGCAGGAAAGTCTAATGAGTTTACAAAAAATACTATTCCTATAACAACAATCAATCCAAGTGTTAATTTAATTACAATTCCTGTAATACTAGCTTTGCCTGAACTTGTGTTTTTAGTAAATTGCATATAACTTTAGATAATTTCAAATTAAGACATATTTGTGTTTTTTCAATAAAGAAACTTATGAAATCAAAAGAAAATCTAGTGTTTTTAGGAATGATGGGATCTGGAAAGAGTTCTATAGGCATGCTGGTCGCAAAAGAACTAAAATTAAATTTTATAGATATAGATAGTGAGATTGAAAATAAAGTAGGGACAACGATAAGCAAAATGTTTGAGGATAAAGGTGAAGATTTTTTTAGAAAAGTTGAAGAGAAAGTAACACTAAAAAATTTAAAACTACACTCATCTGTAATTTCTCTTGGTGGTGGAGCTTTCATGAATGAAAATATTAGAAAAGAAGTTTTGAGAAGTCATATGTCGTTTTGGCTAAACTGGGATAGTAATATTTTGTTAGGGAGAATAAAAAATAGTAAAAAAAGACCTCTTGCGATAAATTCATCGGATGATCAAATAATTGATTTAATTCAAAAACGCTCTAACGTCTATGCAAAAGCTTTATTTGAAATTAAATGTGATAACTTAACTAAAAATGAAGTAGTTAATAAAATAATTAAAATTTATGAGTCAAATTAAATTAAATATAGAAACAAAGTCACAGAAATATCCTATCTATATTGGAAAAAAAGTATCTGCGAATATTTCTCAAATTACGAAATCTAACTCAATTAAATTTAACAGATGTCTTTTAGTTGTAGATAGTAATGTTCCTAAAAAGTTTGTTTCAATTATTAAAAAATCTTTAAAAAATAAAATAAGTTTTATCCATTATTTTAAAGCTAATGAATTAAATAAAAATATGAATAGTATAAACAAGATTTTAGAAATTTTGTTAAATAAAAATTTTTCCAGAGATGACTGTTTGATATCTATTGGAGGAGGAATTACAGGAGATATAAGTGGTTTTGCTGCAAGTCTTTTCAAGAGGGGACTTAAGTTTATAAATATACCAACTACTCTTTTGTCTCAAGTTGACTCATCAATTGGCGGTAAGACTGGTATAAATACTAAGTATGGTAAAAATCTAGTTGGGAGTTTTTATCAGCCAAATCTTGTTATTTCTGATACTGAATTTTTAAAAACATTGCCTAAGAGAGAGATAGTTTGTGGATATGGAGAGATTTTAAAACATTCAATTATTGGAAATAAAAAATTTTATAATTTTTTAAACAACCATAAAAACAAAATTTTGAACCTTACTTCTCCATTTCTTGAAAAGGCTATTCATGAAAGTTGTAAAATTAAAAAAACCGTAGTTCAAAAAGACGAAAAAGAAAAGGGTTTAAGAAAAATTTTAAATTTTGGTCATTCCTTTGCGCATGCTTATGAGGCAACATTGGGATTTAGTAAAAGGCTAAATCATGGAGAAGCTGTAATACTTGGAATGAAAACTGCACTTAATTTTAGTCTTATGAAAAAATTTATGAATGAAAGAGAGTATTATTCCATCATAGATCATATCGATAATTCTGATTTACCATCTTCTGTAAGTAAATTTTTTAGTCCAAAAGATGTAAAAAAAATTTTAAGCTTTATGGAAAAAGATAAGAAAAATATATCAAGTAATATTAATTTGGTCTTACTCAAAAAAATTGGGGCTCCGATAATTAATAAGGAGTATTCTAAAAAAAAAATAGGCTTATTTTTAAAAATTTTTTTACGAAATAAAGATTTGAATTGAGTGAATAGATTCTTTCATCTCCTTATATAAAATTTTGTAAATTTTCTTATTACTTTCTATCTTGCTCATGGTATTAAGTTCACTTGATATTAAGCTTATTTTCAAATGAAATTTACCTTCCTGGTTACCGGCATGATTTTTATGAAGAAAAGATTTGTCCTCAATTTTAATACTTTCAATATTTATCTGATTTTGTAACTTTTTTTTTACAATTGCAATTAGGTCATTTATATCCATAAGTATAATTTATTATATCATGAAAAATATTTGTGACTGGAATAATTGTAATGAAATTGGTGAATATAAAGCACCAGTTGAAAAAGATAATAGTAAAAAATTTAGAATGCTATGTCTTAACCATGTAAAAGAATTTAATAAAAATTGGAATTACTTTTCAGGTATGAATGATAACCAAGTAATGGATTTTTTGAAGTCTGACATGATATGGCACAAGCCCACTCAGAGTTTCAGCTCTTCAGATAATTTTTTTAAGGTTCTTTGGAATACAACTTTAAAAGATGAATTAGATAAAGATAAAATAAATGGTGATTATAATCATATGCGTCAATTTAAATTTGATCACAAAGATATCAAAGCGTTTGGTATTCTTGGTATTTCTGTAGGCCTAAAGTGGAAGAAAATACAGGATAAATTCAAAGTGCTTGTGAAAAAATTTCACCCTGATATGAATTCTGGAAATAAAAAATACGAGGAAAAACTTAAATTAATAACTCTAGCTTATACTCAGCTTAAAAATACTTATAGAGATAAAATTGACACCAAATCTTGACATAAAACCAGATATTAAAGTTTCTTTGAAACAAACATTCGGAATAGACTCAGAGATGGAAGTAGAAGCATTTTCAAAAAAAAATGATTATGTCCCTGAAATTGATAAAAGTTATAAATTTGATCGAGATACCACGCTAGCTATAATTTCTGGATTTTCGTTTAATAAAAGAGTTTTAGTTCAAGGATATCATGGTACAGGTAAATCTACTCATATTGAACAAATAGCTGCTAGACTAAACTGGCCATGTATTCGAGTAAACCTAGATAGCCATGTTAGCCGAATAGATTTAATTGGAAAAGATGCTATAGTTTTGAAAGATGGTAAGCAAGTCACTCAGTTTAATGAGGGAATTTTACCATGGTCTATCCAGAATCCAGTGGCTCTAGTATTTGACGAATATGACGCGGGAAGACCTGATGTTATGTTTGTGATTCAGCGAGTTTTAGAGGCTGAAGGCAATTTTACATTGTTAGATAAAAATAAAGTAATAAAGCAAAATAAATTTTTTAGATTATTTGCAACATCAAATACAGTAGGCTTAGGAGATACTAGTGGTCTTTACCACGGCACTCAACAAATAAACCAAGGTCAAATGGATAGATGGAATATAGTAACGACACTAAATTATCTTAGTCTTGATAGAGAAATGGAAATTGTTTTAGCTAAAAATAAAAATTTAAACAATTCAAAAGGGAAAGAAATTGTTTCCAACATGATCAAAGTAGCTTCTTTAACACGTAAAGGATTTGTTGCAGGTGATATTTCAACAGTTATGAGTCCGAGAACTGTCATGCACTGGGCAGAAAATTCGGAGATTTTTAAAGATATTGGTTACTCTTTTAGAGTAACATTTCTAAATAAATGTGATGATATAGAGAAAAATACTATCGCAGAATATTATCAAAGATGTTTTGGTGAAGAATTGCCTGAATCACTGATAAATGTTCAAATTTGAATGAGTACTAGAGAAAGCAATTTAAAAGAAAAATTTAGGATTGCATTAACTTCAACCGCAAAAGTTATATCTGAAGACTTTGATTTAAATAAAAAAGAGTCTGAAAAAGATAAGTCTAAAGATACAAGTTCTATAGAAATTAATAACATAAATAGTCCAAGCGATTTTATAAGATTAAGAGCAGAAACAGACTCTTCAGCCTTAAAAAAAAAATTTTCAAATGATGCTATTTATAAAAAAAATTTGCCAGGAAATAATTCCTCAAGGTCTCTTTATAACATCGCAGAAAAAATAAGATATGAAGCATTGGGTGGTCAAATGTTAAAAGGAATTGAAAAAAATTTTCATAAAAATTACTCTCAAATAATTAATCAAAAGCGAAGAGACCAATTAAAAACTAAAGAAGATGTTACTATTTCTGAAGCATTTGAACTCTACATGCTTAAAAATTTTCATAAAGTTAAACTCAATCTATTAACCTCAAAAATGCTTGATTTTTGGGAGAAAGACTTTGAAAAATCCATAGAAAAACACAAAAAATTTTTATTAGACAATCTTGAAGATCAAAATACTTATAGCTCCCGTTTCTCTAAGATTTTAGAGGAAATGGATATTTTTCAAAGTGAGGAAGATCAAACTAACGAGGAGAATCAAGATCAAGGGCAAGACAATCCTTCAAATGATGATCAAAATAATGAAAATGAGGATAATAAAGACGAAAATAAAGATCAAGAAACGCAGGCTACTTTAGATGCAGATTATGATGTTAATGAATTTAATTTAGACGAGCAACTATCAGAAATAGAGTCGGAAGAACAAAGTACAGAGCAGACTTTAAAAAAAAATATAGATAATCTAAATCTTGATTATAAGATCTTTACCACCCAATTTGATGAAATTGTAAAAGCAGAAAACCTAGAAAATGCAGATGAAGCAACTAAACTAAGAAAAAGTTTAGACCAACAATTAATAGGTTTTCAAGATGTCATCACAAAGCTAGCAAATAAACTTCAAAGACAGTTACTTGCAAAACAAAATAGGGCATGGGAATTTGATTTAGAGGAAGGATTGCTTGATAGTTCAAAACTGCCAAGAATAATTATGGATCCGTACAATTCCTTATCTTTTAAAAAAGAAAAAGATTTAGACTTCAAAGATACTGTTGTTACTTTGTTAATAGATAACTCAGGATCGATGAGAGGAAGACCAATTACCATAGCTGCAATTTGTGCAGACATTTTATCTAGAACTCTGGAGAGGTGCTCCGTCAAAGTTGAGATTTTAGGTTTTACAACAAAAAACTGGAAAGGTGGCCAGTCAAGAGAATTATGGGCTAAAAGTTCAAAACCAAAAACGCCTGGAAGATTAAACGATTTAAGACATATAATTTATAAAGGTGCAGATACTCATTGGAGACAAGCAAAAAATAACTTAGGACTTATGCTCAAAGAAGGTCTGCTAAAAGAAAATATTGATGGGGAAGCAATATCTTGGGCTTACAGTAGAATAAAAAAGAGAAAAGAAGAGAGAAAAATTTTAATGGTTATTTCTGATGGAGCTCCTGTTGATGACTCAACTCTTTCAGTAAACTCTGGTGATTTCCTTGAAAAACATCTTAAAAAAATAGTCAAATATATTGAAAATAAATCTGATATTGAGGTCCTGGCGATAGGAATCGGTCATGATGTTTCCAGATATTATAATAAAGCAATTAAGATTACTGATGTTAATGAATTAGGTGATGTGATGATTTCACAATTAAGTTCTCTTTTAGAAACAAAAAAAAAATACCATTAGATATTAAATAATTCAGAGTTCTGCCAATGAATTAATACCTCTGCTCCACTTCTAGTTTTAGAGTTTCTAAAATTTAATGAAGCAAAGTTTTTTTCTAATAAAGTCTTTCCAATAAATAAGCCAAGCCCTAAACCTGTTTTTGATTTATCTTGAGGATTACTGGCTTTTAAGTAAGGTTCACCAATTTTAGATAGAATATCTCTAGGATAGCCATCTCCATCATCTTCTATTGTTATTTCTGTCATCTCACTATTACTTTTCAAATTTATAAAAATTTTATCTTTTGAGAATTTATTTGCGTTACCTATAAAATTTCTTAATCCATATACAATTTCAATAGATTTACTTATTTTTTTTGGGTTTGAGTCCTGATCAAAATTAAATACAAAATTTTTTTTACTTATTTCTTTAAAAGAAGCAATAATCTCAAGTAAGTATTCTCTTATAGTTATATCCTTATCTATAAAATCGTCTTCTTCAACTGGATTAAGGCTTAATCTTTTTAAAATTTCATTACATCTTTCAACCTGACTATTTAGTAACTCTAGGTCTTTCTCAAATTCTTTATTATTCTCTAATTGTTTAACTAAATCTTGAGTAATTATTTTAATTGTAGAAAGTGGAGTGCCTAGTGAATGTGCTGCTGCTGCTGCTTGACCACCTAAAGATAATAATTCATGTTCTTTTGCCATTACTTCCTCCATTTTTGACAAAGCATCTTTTCTCAAACGTGATTGAGAACCAAATGTCATTGCAAAATAGTTCAAAAAAACCAAAGCAATTACTAATGCAATTGGTATAGAAAAATAATAGTAAGGGCTTACATGAAAATGATCACTTAAAGGTGAAGGCAAATCCTTAGAATAAAATGTCAAAAATAAAACTGAGACAGCAGTCAAACTTACTAGTAATGAATTAGTTTTGAAACTTAAGTTTGAGGAAGAAAACACACTTGGTATTAATAAAAATATGACAAATGGATTTACAATGCCTCCTGTCAAATAAAGTAAAGCACTCAATTGAATTATATCGATAAACAAAAAAACAAATGCTGATCTGTCTGATAGTTGAGTTTTTTTATATATATAAATTAAATAAAAATTACTAAGTATTCCTAGTATGATTATTAAATTTGATAAAATAAAATTAAATTTAAAATTTAAAATTAAATATACAAAGTTTACAGCTACTAATTGACCAATTATCCCAATCCACCTTAGAGTTACATAGGTTGATTTTTTAAAAGAGTATTGTTTTGAAGTTTCAAAAAACTTCATTTTTATATATCGAGATTCCGAACATTAATTGCATTAGAAACAATAAAATCCTTCCTCAATGCAACATCATTACCCATAAGTGTATGTATTAAACTTTGGTCTTTTTTAAGATCTTTTGAATATTTTACTTGCAGTAAATTTCTAGTTTCTGGATCAAGCGTGGTGCTCCACAATTCCTCAGGATTCATTTCTCCTAAACCTTTAAATCTTTGAATATTCATTTTAGACTTTTCTAAATCTAAAGCTTTTGTAAATTCTTTTGTTCCTTTTTTTATTTTCTTAATTTCTTTGTTACTATTTAAAATATAATCTTCCAGCTCTTTTTCATCTTTAATATAAATACCTTTGGTTCCTTTATTTATTTTAAATAATGGTGGTTGTGCTAAATAAATATGCCCGTTTTCAATTAATTTATTAAATGGTTCGTTATTAAAAAAAGTTAATAATAAAGCTCTTATATGTGAGCCATCAACATCTGCATCTGTCATGATTATTATTTTGCCATATCTTAAATCTTTAAGATCTATCTCTTCAACTTTAGGATCTAAGCCCAATGCATTGATTAATGTTACTATCTCGTTTGAGGATATCATTTTTGACAAAGCCCTTGTCCTTTTGTCTGATCCATTTCCATTGCCATTTTTTTTAACTATCAAATCTTCAACATAAGTGTTCAAAATCTTTCCTCTGAGAGGCAAAACTGCTTGATTTGATCTATTTCTTCCTTGTTTTGCTGAACCTCCAGCTGAATCTCCTTCAACAATAAACAATTCTGTTCCTTCCTGTTTTCCTATCTGGCAATCTGCTAATTTTCCAGGAAGACCACTAAGTTCAAGAGCTCCTTTTCTTCTAACATTTTCTCTTGCTTTTCTAGCTACATCTCTTGCCATAGCTGCTTGAATAATTTTAGCTAGAATTATTTTTGCAACAGTTGGATTTTGGTCAAACCATGTGGATAATTTTTCATTTACTACTGTCTCAACAATCATCCTAACTTCTGAAGAAACCAGCTTATCTTTAGTTTGAGATGAAAATTTTGGGTCAGGAATTTTAGTTGACAAAACACATGTGAGACCTTCTTTTATATCATCTCCAGAAATTGCCAATTTGTTTTTTTTTAACAAATTATGTTCATTTGCATATTTGTTTACAACTCTAGTTAATGCGCTTCTAAATCCTAGTAAATGTGT
>CACHWJ010000015.1 GCA_902583635.1 uncultured Pelagibacteraceae bacterium
TAATTTGAGCTTTTAATTTTATTGTCATCTAAAACTATCGACTCTGACTTTGAGTCCTCTAAATACAACTCTCCATCGTCACAATTTTTTAAAGTATCTGAGACTATATTTTCAGCATCTTTTCTTGCCAAATCTGATTTATCGAAGAAATTACTCATAAGCATTACATAAAGGTTTAAATTTTCTTTTCAACTGCTCTTTTTACACATGTACAATAATCTGCTAAAAGATAATCATTAAATTATGAAAGTTTATTTCAACAATTCTTGTAAGATTTGTAGGTCTGAAATAAACTTATATAAGAAAGAAAAAATCGAAGAGATAGATTGGGTTGATATCACTAACAATGAACAAGCTGAAAAAGAGACTAATAAAAATGATAAGCAACTTTTGAGAAGATTACATGTAAAAGATAATGACAAAGTTTTAGAAGGAGCTGAAGCTTTTTTATTTGTTTGGAAGAAAATACCTAAATATAGATTTTTATATAAATTTTTTAAACTTCCAATAATTTTTACAATTTTTAATTATGGATATGAAATTGTTGCTTATTTTCTATATCTCAAAAATAAAAAACAACTAAAAAATTAAGCTAAAAAAAATATCATTATTTCACTTAGTAATGACATTGAAAGCATAAACATTATTAAAACAATTGAGTACATCAACGTTATAATTTTATTTCTTTTTCTTCTCAATTTAACAAACTCTTTATCATCTAAATCTGAAAAGTCTCTCACACCAATTACAGGATAATCATAACTCCATCTCCAAGTTGATTGGCCTAATCTTGGATCCAAACTGTTAAAATATCTTATCCATGAAAGAACGTAAGTTAAAATTATGAACAGAGTAACCATTAAAATAATTCCAAAAAGCATTGTTAATTTTACCAAATATATTTAGTTGTATTAATTGGCATTTTTGGCTCTTTTTCTGGCTATTAGATTGGTTAAAGAGTCTACCATAGTGTCTGAGGCTTTAAAAATTTCATTATTTTTAAATTCATGAGAAATATTTTTTTCAGGATTTGTTTTGTCTTCAATCACTATACCTTCGTCTGGTGAATTATTTTTAATGTATATCAATAATAACCATTCATCATCAGATGCTTCATCCCATTTAACAAAAATCTCACCTGTCTCAAATCTTCTATCGATACATCTGAAAATCGACATATGTCTTGTTACGTGTCTTTTGTTTAATTGGAAAACTAAACTACTTGCACTTCTGTAAAAACTTTCCAAAGAAAATTCTATTTTTTGTCTGGCTATTGTGTATTCTTTTTCTTTTTTAAGAAGCGTTTCTCTATCTTCATCTCCTTGAATTTTTACACCTAAAGCCTCTACTCTTTCTCTAATTTTTTGATCTCTAATTATTCGATATTTCTCTTTTAATTTTTCTATTCTTTGTTGAAGTCCTGCGTAATCCTCTCTTTTCTCTTTTAAAGAAATTTTTTCAAGTTTTTCTAATTCTTTAACTTCTCTAACTCTAAATTTTTCAATTTGTTTATCTAATCTTAATTTTTGTAAAAATTGTTTTTGTTTCTCAGCCTGTTCGATTCTTAATAATGCTTGTTCTTTTCGTAAAAATAATTTTATGTCTTTCGTTCTTTGTTTTTCAATTTTGATTTCTTCTTTTAATGTCTCTTCTTTTAATTTAAATTTTAAATCTTCTTGTTTTTGTTTTTCCTCTGCTCTCTTAATTTTTTCTAGTCTTTCGTTTTCTTGTTTTTCTACTTTTATTCTTCTGGCTTCATCTTTTTTAATTACTCTGTACTGATCGATAGTATTAGCAATTTTATCAAAAAAACCTTGAATATATTTTTCAAAATTTAAATTTAATTTTATTTTAAATTCAGGCTTTATTGAATTTTGAAAATTAATTATTTTTAAAATAAAACTATCGTTTTTTTTTACTTTAGAAAGAGGAGATTTTTTAATCTTTTTATAACTCTTAACTTTATTTTTTTTTAATTTATTTTTTATTTTAGGTTTGTTTTTTATTTTAGAATTATTTTTTTTTACTTTTTTTCTTACGGTTTTAGTTTTTCTGATATTTTTAAGTTCAACCTTTTTTTTAATTTTTTTTGATTTTTTTGATTTTTTTGATTTTTTTGATTTTTTTGATTTTTTTTTCATTTCAAGAAGATTTATATCTATCAATAATTTATTGATAAATATAGTCTCTTGTAACTGGAGTAGATCTGTAATTTTTTGTCAGTTGAAATTGATAAACGACTTGATCGCCCCATTTAAATGCCATCTCACAACCTGCAAGATAGAATTCCCACATCCTAAAAAATCTTTCATCAAACATTTGAATTATTTTATTCTTATTTCTAAGACAGTTTTCTTTCCAATGTCTCAGGGTATGAGAGTAGTGAAGTCTTAAAACTTCAATATCTGCAACAATTAATCCAGCTTTTTCAATTGGTGTAGTAACCTCACTTAAACTTGGTGTGTACCCACCTGGAAAAATATATTTTGTAATCCATGGATGAGGGTCCCGAGGCGGGTTTACAGATCCAATTGTGTGAATTAGTGAAATTCCATCGTCTTTAAGCATTTTTTCAACCTGGGAGAAAAATTTACGATAAAATTTTCTACCTACATGTTCAAACATTCCTACGCTAACTATTCTGTCAAACTTTTCATTAAGTTCTCTATAATCCATCAACTTGAAATTAAGTTGATTTTCAAGATTAAGTTCTTTTGCTCTTTTTTTACAATAAATAAATTGATTTTCGGATAATGTTATTCCAGTCACTTCACAATTAGCACTTTTTGCTATGTCAATTGCTAGTGATCCCCATCCACAACCAATATCTAAAACTTTTTGATTTGGCTTAATGTTCAACTTTTTTATTATGTGTTGTATTTTGTTATTTTGAGCATCCTCTAATGTATCATCTTCATTTTTAAAATAAGCACAGGAGTACTGTCTTTTTGGATCTAAAAACAAATCATATAAATCATCTGAAATATCATAGTGATGGGAAACATTCATTTTTGATTTTTTTATAAAATTAAAGTTTGTTAAATATCTATAAGATCCTCTAAATCTATTTATTAAATAACTAAAAAAATTAAGATCTCCTCTTCCAAAATTCTTAAGTGCAAGATCTAAAAAGTCTGTAAGGCTTCCATTTTCTATTAGAATCTCACCATCAGTATATGCTTCACCAAAATAGAGATCAGGATGAAGTAATAGCTTATAATGAAGATTTTTGTTCAGTATTTTTAATTTTATAGGACTCTCTTTTTTTGGGTTTCCAATAATGTAACTTTTTGAATTAGCATCAACTAATATAAAACCATCTTTCTTAAAAACACTATTTAAAAATCTTGCAAGTTGCATGTTAGGCTGCCAAGGATACGTTGGTTGAAAAATTCAATTTTTCTAACTTATAATATAAGTCTTCTGCCTCTTGAGAATTTAAAATACTTAAAGGAGGCAATAAGTTTTGATAGGATATATTATTTTTTCCAAAATATGTATGAAGTCCTGATATTAAATTATAATTTTCAAAGGTTGCTCTAACATTGCATAATTTTTGATTTACTTTTTGCTCATTTCCATTTTGAAAGTCATCGTATACTTTTCTTGCTAATTCTGATGTTGCATTACATGTTGCCGTAATTATACCTGAGCAACCTATTTCTAGTCCTTTTAATAACTTTGACTCTGATCCAGGTAAGACTGAGAAATTATCTATTTTTAATTTTTCAAATAAATTATATGAGCTATCTTTAACTCCAATAATATTTGTTGGGTACATTGATACTAGTTTTTCAACACACTCAATACTGAATTTATATCCACATAATTTTTCAAAATTATAAAGAATTATTTTACTTTCAGGAATTGCATCAGCTATTTTACTGTAAAATTCTATCACCTCTTTATCACCATATTTGTAATAAGCTGGGGGCATGATAAGAAATTTTTTAAAATTTAATGTTCTTGCTACTCTCATTAAACTAATAGTTTCACCTAATGAATTTAACCCAGTTCCTATTATGAACTTCTCTCTATACTTGCTCAAGGTTAGATGATTTAATAAATTTATTTTTTCGGAAACAGGAATTAACTGAGCTTGGCCAGTGCTACCAAAAATTGCTACTCCATGACAGCCATGATCAATAATCATTTCAGCATGTTGTATCGTTTTCTTAATATTAAGTGTCAAATCTTCGTTTAAAATTGACATAGAGGCAGCATATATACCGTTAATTTTGCTCATATTGAAAATTTATATAAAAAAACCGTTTAGTAAAGTTTATAAATTAACTATGAAAATATTGGCGATTCAAAATAAAATGGGTATTGGTGATACTGTAATTTTCCTACCATTTATAAAGGCAATATCAAAAAAATTTAATTGCCCTATAAGTTTGCTTGCAAAAGAAAGCTCTAAGGCCGATCAATTTTTAAAGGAAACAAGCTACATCGATCAAATTATTAATTTAAAAAAAAATGAAAATAATGATGGAATATTAGGTTCGATAAAATTAGCAAAAAAAATACGTAAACAAAGTTTCGAGAAAGTTTTCATTTTCAATTCATCTTTGAGATTTTATTTAATTTCTAAATTAGCAGGTGTTAAAAAAATTTATCAATATCCACTTTTTAAAAAAAAAGAACAGCACATAACTGAGGCTGCAAAAAAGTTGATTAAAAAAAACTTAAATATTGAAGTTAATGAAAATCCTGAAATATATATAAGTGAAACGTTAGTACAATCATCTAAGGAAAAATTAAATATAAAAAATGATGAACTGAATATTCTACTTGGTACTGGAGGCTCAGGACCAACAAAAAGAATTCCAGCTAAAACTTTTTTAAAATTTATGGAAAAAATAAGTCAAATTAGAAAATGTAGATTTTTTATAGCAACAGGTAAAAATGAAGATGAACAAAAAATTTTAAAAGAGATTTTAGATTCAAAATTGAGATATCAATGTGTTCCGTTAGATGAAAAAACTATTAACGAAACTTTGCCTATAATTAAAAATTGCAAAATATCTGTTTGTAACGATACAGGTTTTGCACACTTATCATCAGCTCTAGGTGTTAAAACGATAACTCTTATGGCAGACACGCCTTTAATATATGGTTCTTATTCTACAAATATGTACCCTATATTACCTGATGGTGAAAAGCATGTAACTCATAATACGTTTGGTAAAGATAAAATAAATCCTGAAAAAATATTTAACACATTTATGTCAATAGTATCTTAAGAAATATCTTGAAGAACAATTTCTTTAGCTTCATTTACTATAGTTGATAATCTTGCAGTCTCTGGAGAGACATCAGGATGAATTTTTTTTTGAATTTTTAAATAAGCCTTATTAACAATTTCTTTAGTAGGTTTCTTTGCAATATCTAAATTTAATATTTTATATGCTTCTGAGACAGATAATGTCGATGAATTATTGCTCATAGATTGGTTAAAAGAAAATCTTCCAGAATTTCTTAAAGTTTTAATAAGTCTATAAAGTGAAAGCATTTGAATTAAGGACAAACCTTTAAGTTTTACAAGAGCTAGACTTGCTAATGTTAAAGGTAATGTTAGTAAAAATTTTCCTCCAATGGCAAATAATACTGCGAAAATCACTAATAGTAGAATTGATAGTAATCTTAGTCCTCTTGACATCTTATTAAGAGCAGCATTAGAGAACCATCTTAATAAAAAATATAAAATAATTAAAATTAACAGTGTATAAATTATAATATTCATATATTTCCTAGAGCAAATGAAAGTACCATATCTAAAAAAAAAACCAGAGATAAAATCTTGTCACAATGTCGAATGGGAAGATAATTATAGCTGGATACATCAGAAAAATATCTTAGAAGTTTTAAAAGATAAATCTAAGTTAGACCCTGAAGTAAAAAAATATTTAGATCATGAAAATTCTTATGCAGAATATTATTTAAAAGACACTAAAAAATTACAAAAAAAATTATTTGATGAAATCAAGGGAAGAATAAAATTAGATGATGAGTCTTTGCCTTACAAAGATCACACTTATGAATACTGGACAAAAACAACCGCTAAAGGAAATTATTCAATTAAACTTAGAAAAAAAATTGGAACAAGTAAAGTTGAGGAAATTTGGAATGGCGATAAGGAAAAAGAGCAACTTAAAACTGAGTACTTTGGTGTAGGTGACTTAGAGGTAAGTAACAACGATAAATATCTTGGCTATTCATTAGACCTCAAAGGTTCTGAATATTATACTATTCGTATTAGGGATATAAAAACAAATAAAATTATTTCTAAGGAAATTGCAGAAACATCAGGGGGAATTACTTTTAGTTTAGATGATAAATATATCTTTTACTCAAAACTAGATAAAAATCACAGAGCAAGAAAAATTTATAGACACGAGATAGGAAATTTTAAAGATAAAGATAAGTTAATTTTTGAAGAAAAAAGTGAGGCTTTTACAGTTAGTATTGGATTAAGTTCAGACGAAAAATATTATTTTATAAATACATCTGATCATAACACCTCAGAACAATACTATTTTAATGTAGATGAACCTGATCCTCTTCCAAAACTCATAATGAAAAGAGATAGGGGTGTTCTATACTCAACAAGCTCATGGGATGGTAAATTTTATAATCATACAAATAAAAATGCAGAAGATTTTAAAATTGACATCACAGATAGTTTAGAAAAACAAGACTGGAAACCTTTTATTTTACCTAAGAAAGAAGTTTTAATAGGAGGTCTAACTTTTCTAAAAAATTGGATTATTAGATCTGAAACATCTAATGCTTTAGATAAATTATTTGTTAGAAATATCTCTACAAATATTGAACAAGAGTTAATATTTTCTGATGAAACTATATATGTTCCTGGAGTATCACTTGTTCAAAGAGATAGGGATACAGATGAAATTTATCTTGGATATTCTTCACCTAAAACACCTTCGAGAGTTTATAAGTATAATTTATCAAATAAATCTAAAATTCTTGTTAAAGAGCAAGAGATTCCATCAGGACACGACCCAGAAAATTATATTGTGGAAAGAGTGGAATTCAAATCACATGATGGAAGATTAGTTCCATTAACAATTACACGTCATAAAAAAACAAAAACAGATGGGTCTGCAAACTTACTCCTTTATGGTTATGGGTCTTATGGAAATTCCATGAGCCCAAGTTTTTCATCAACGAGATTAAGTTTAATAGATAGAGATATCATTTGGGCAACTGCCCATATAAGAGGTGGCATGGAAAAAGGAATGAAGTGGTGGAAAGAAGGAAAACTAACTAACAAAAAAAATACTTTTGAGGATTATATTCATGCAGGTAAGTATTTAATAGAGAATAATTATACCTCTAAAGGTAAAATCATTGGCATGGGTGGGTCGGCAGGTGGATTACTTATGGGCGCAGTGGTAAATCAGTCTCCAGATTTATTTTTAGGGATTATAATGGCTGTACCTTTTGTTGACTCATTAACAACAAATCTAGATCATTCTTTACCTTTAACAGTTGGAGAGTTTGATGAATTTGGAAATGCGAAAGATAACAAAGAACACTTTGATTATATTTTTTCATATGCTCCATACAATAATATTAAAAAAGCAGATTATCCTCACATGTTAATAACAACTAGTCTAAGCGATAATCGAGTTTTGTTTGATGAGCCTGCGAAATTTACAGCTAAATTAAGAGAATATAAAACTGATAATAATTTGCTTTTACTAAAAACCGAAATGAATGCAGGTCATGGTGGTAAATCTGGTCGAGATGGTGCAATTGAAGAAATTGCCATCGATTATGCGTTTGCTCTAAAAATCTCAAAAAAAATCTAATTTTCTAGTCTTGAAATACCAAAAGTAATTCCCAAATAATATAAGTAAGTCGCCTAATGGGGCTTACTAAATATAAACTTGCTTTACAAAGGAGGATATTATGACAAGTAAGGATCTATCTATATTTAACTCACTAAGACCTTTTTCAATTGGTTTTGACGACATGTTTGATCAATTTGAAAATATGTTAGGGAACGGGAATTTGACAATGCAGTCAAACTACCCACCTTACAACATTCGAAAAACAGGTAAGGACAACTATGCAATTGAGGTTGCTTTAGCTGGCTTTAATAAAAAAGATGTTGAAGTTGAGTTCGAGGATAATTTATTAACAGTTAAAACTAAACAAGTTAATAAATCTGATAACAGTGATGTTGATGGAGAAATCATTCATAAAGGTATTTCTCAAAGACAATTTGCAAGATCATTCACTATTGCTGATGATGTAAAAGTAAATGGTGCTGAGCTTAAGGACGGTCTTTTAACAATATCTTGTGAAAGAATTATTCCAGAACATAAAAAGAAAAAACTTATAGAAATTAAATAAGTTTAACCTTACTTGCGGGGATCTTTATCCTCGCAAGTTTGATTTAAAAGCATCCATTAGATACAAAACCAACAACAATATTATCTGAATTAATTTCGAATCTTCGTTCACAAGGTATCAAGTATTTTTTTGTGTTGTAAACAAACTCAAAATTACCTTTTGCATTTGTAAAATCCTCATCAGGTTTTCCCAATTCCATTTGGAGCTTGCTTGCAGATTTTCCAATAAATTCACTTAATTTTTCATTCTCTTTTTCTACAATTGCATCTGTCTTTTGTTTAACTGTTTGACAACCAACAATTGTCATGGACAAAATTATAGTTATAAAAATAATCCTAAATTTATGCATGAGCATAATTTAAAACCTAATTATGGCATAAATATAAACTTCTTAGTTGAAAGTTGTGAATAAATAGAGGTTAATTGAGGAAATAATCAACAGAATCAAATATGTCTCCAGTATTAGGAGGACAAATGCTTGATAATTATTTTAATTACAAAAAACACAATACAAATTTTAAAACAGAAGTAATAGCAGGAACTACTACGTTTTTGACTATGGCATACATAATGTTTTTAAATCCATTTATCTTATCGGGAGAATTTGCCGGACCCGAAAAAGGTTTCTTTGATTTCGGCGCAGTATATACAGCAACAATATTAGCAACAGCTTTAGCTTGTTTCATAATGGCTTTTTATGGCAAAACTTGGCCTATTGGACTTGCTCCAGGAATGGGGATTAATGCGTTTGTTGCTTTTGGAGTTTGTGCTGGTATGGGATACACGCCACAAGAAGCTTTAGGTGCCGTCTTGGTTGCAGGTGTATTGTTTGTAATCATATCTCTTACTCCGATAAGAGCTTGGTTAATTAACTCAATACCAAAAAGTCTAAAATTGGGAATTGGTGCTGGAATAGGATTATTTCTTGCAATTATTGGCCTTCAAATAATGGAGGTTGTTGTAGACAATCCCGTTACGTTAGTCCAGCTTGGTAATCTAGGAGATCCATTAGTTCTATTAGGATGTGCAACATTTATAGCAATTATTGTCTTAGATAAAATGAATGTTAAAGGAAATATTATAATAGGTATTTTAGCTTTCAGTATAATTGCGTGGGCTACTGGTCTTGCAAAATTTAATGGTATTGCAAGCTCACCACCTCCAATGACATATCTTTTTGAATTTGATTTGTCCGCTGCAATGACAGCAGGAATGTCTACAGTAATATTCACATTATTGTTTATTGACTTTTTTGACACTGCAGGAACACTAACTTCCGTAGCTAACGTAGCTGGAAAAGTTGGTAAAGATGGAAAGGTTAAAGATATCAATAAAGCAATGTTGTCTGACAGTGTTGGAACTGTAGCAGGTGCAATGATGGGCACAACAACTGTAACCAGTTATGTCGAGTCTGGAGCTGGTGTTAAAGCTGGTGGAAAAACTGGAATGACTTCTTTAGTAATTGGTTTGTTGTTCTTAGCATGTATATTTTTTGCACCACTTGCAACTAGTTTACCTAAACAAATTGATGGTGCTGCTCTTCTCTTTGTGTCTGTTCTTTTCATAAGAAATATTACAGATATTGAGTGGAATGATATATCAGAGTCAGCTCCTGCAATTCTAGCAATGATAGCTATGCCATTAACTTACAGTATAAGTAATGGAATTGCTTTAGCATTTGTTTCCTATGCTTTAATAAAAATATTTACTGGAAAGTTCTCAAGCACTTCTCCAGCAATATGGGTAATTGCAATACTTAGTGTTGTAAGTTTTGCGGTTAGCTAAACAAACTTCAACAGGGCTAGTAAACTAGCCCTGTTTCTAATTTCTTTTAATAATTTCATTTATAGTTAATTCCTCATAATGCTCTGTTGGTTGCACAATCCAAGGATCTGACTCTAATCTAATAGGGCAAAAATCAGGTTCAAATGTTGAAGATTTTTTTTTCCATAAACAAGCTGTTTTTACCTCTTTAATAAAATCTTTAGTTTGAGGATAATTTTTAAGCCATTCAATGCTCTTGTTTAAAGTTAATCCAGTATCAGAAAGATCATCTATTAATAGTACTCTCTGGAAATCTTTATTTTCAGCCAAAGAACTTATTTCTCTAGCAAACATTAATTGCCCTTGTTGGTCTTCCATTCCTCTTCCCGAATAACTTTGAATTACAATGTAGGCAATTGGTAATTTTAATATTCTTGAGAGAATATCCAATATTGGTGCTGCACCTCTCATAATACCAACAAGAACTGTGGGTTTATATTCTTTATGAATTTGTATTGCTAATTTCTCAACTATTTTTATATATTCCTCAAAAGAGACAATTAATTTATCAGCCATGAAATTTATTATCACACCTAAAATAATTTAAAAAGGAGAAATCATGAAAGCTTACTGGATAAGTATTTATAAAAAAGTTGAAAACCAAGAAAATTTAAAAAAATATGCTGAGGTGGTTACCCCAATAATTAAAAGCTTTGGGGGAATCCCTCTAGTAAGAGGAGGAAAACACATAACCTATGATGGAGATGATTTTGTGAGAACTGTTATTTGGGAATTTCCAAATTATGAAAAAGCTATAGAGTGTCATAACTCTAAAGAATATTTAGATGGTTGGAATATTGCAAAAAATACAACCACAAGGCATATGCAAATAGTGGAAGGTTTTAGTATTGAATAGGTTCTGGATCTATACTTCTCCATAAATACCAAGTTGCAACCGAGCAGTAAGGTGAAAATTTTTTATTTAATAATTTGACATAATTTTCTGGTGGTAAATATTTTTTGTTATAGTTTTTTGAAATTGCTCTTAATAGACCAATATCTTGAATTGGCCAAATATTAGGTCTATTATAAGTAAACAATAAGATCATTTCTGCAGACCATCTTCCAATTTGTCTTAATTCAGATAAATAAATTATAGCTTCCTCATCAGACATTTTAGGAATAAGTTTTGGATTAAATGTTTTATTAATCACTTGTTTAGCTAAACTTTTAATACCTTTTACTTTTTGCCTACTTAGACCGCAGCTTTTAAGTTGGCTTGTTGTTAATTTATTAACTGATTTTGCGCTAATTTTATTTTTACATTTTTTTTTAAATTTTAAAAAAACTGCGTTAGCTGCTGCCACACTAATTTGTTGACCAATAATACTTTTACATAGTGAAAAAAAAACATCTTTTCTAGAAGTTAAGATTGTCTCTGAAGGTGACTTATATTTTTTTATCAAAGCAGACATTATTTTATCTTTCTTAGATAAATATTTTTTTGCTGTATTCCAATATCTTGGAGAATTACTCATGTCGTGAAACTGAGAGTCGTTTTTTTAAAATCATTTCTCTTCTAAAAATTACAAATGAAGATAGAATTACTAATAAAGCACCCATTAATGTTTTCAATGTTGGAACTTCATTCCAAATAAAATATCCAAATATTATAGCAAATACTAAAGCTAAATATTTCAGAGGTGTTACTAAACTTACTTCAGAAAATTTATAAGATTGAGATAACCATAAATTTGCAAGACCTCCTAAAATTCCGACCATAGATAACAAAAATAGATCTAAGAAATTAGGCATAACCCAGCCTTGAAATAAAGAAAAAAGGCCTAAGATTGCTATTGAAAAAGAAAAGAAAAAACTTATCAGCCAGACCGGTTCTGTTGTAGATAATTTTCTTATTGCTATAGCAACATATGACAAGCCTAAACAAAAAATTATTGGATATATGTAGTAAAAATTTAAAGAACTAAAACCTGGTTCTGTAATCACAATTATTCCTAAAAAACCTACTAGGACAGCTAGCCATCTATATAAACCAACTTTTTCATTTAATAAAAATATTGAGAAAATTGTTGTAAATATTGGTGCAGCAAATGTAATGCTTACCACTGTTGCTAATGGTAAATTCCTCAAAGCAATAAAAATTGATACTAAAGCAATTAAACCTGATAAGCATCTCTTAAAATGAAGAAAAGGTCTCGTTGTTTTGTAAAAATCTAAAAATCTTTCTCTAGGAATAAGAAATAAAATTGGAATTATTCCACAAAAACCCCTGAAAAATAAAACCTGTCCAACAGGATATGCATCAGACCACTTTACCAATACATCCATAAGCGAGAAAGCACATACAGAAATGAACATGTAGAAAAAGCCTAATTGATTTTTTGACAGCATACGGATAACTTTAAATCAAATAGGTTAATTATCAATGGAAATAGCAATTTTAGGATTAGGGTGTTTTTGGGGACCAGAAATCAAGTTTAGTAAACTTGATGGAGTTATTAAAACTGAAGTTGGATATTGTGGTGGTCATAATGCAGAAACAACTTACAAAGAAGTATGTAGTGGTTCAACAAATCATGCAGAAGTGGTTAAATTAGATTTCAATCCAAAAATAATTTCTTACGAAAAAATCCTTGAATTTTTTTTTGAAATTCATGACCCTACAACTCTTAATTCACAAGGACCAGATTTTGGAACACAATATAGAAGTGAAATTTTTTATTTAAACGATAACCAAAAAATAATTGCAGAAAATTTTATTAACAAAGAAAACGAAAGGCTTTCAGGGAAAGTCGTAACTCAACTTTCACAAGTAAAAAACTATTGTCCAGCTGAGGAATACCACCAAAGATATTTAGAAAAAAGATAGAATGTCTTTAGTAAATACAGATTGGTTAGACAAAAATATTAATCAAGTAAAAGTAATCGATTGTTCTTGGCATATGCCAGCTGAAAATAGAAATGCCGAGAAAGAATATAAACATGAGCATATTCCAAACGCTATTTTTTTTGATTTAGACAAAAATTCTAAAAATAATACGGATCTTCCACATATGTTGCCAACCTTAGACGAGTGGAATAAAATAATTTCAAACTTAGGAATTTCACAAGATGATCAAATAATTATTTATGATAACTCTAATGTAATAAGTTCTTGTAGATGTTGGTATAATTTTATTTACTTTGGACATAATCCCAAGCTTGTTAGTGTTCTAAATGGTGGATTAAGAAAATGGAAACGAGAGAATAAGAAGTTATCCAATGAGATAATTAAATTTGCAAAAACAAATTATAAAGGTAAAGAATTAATTTCATTGGTGAAAGATAAACATAAAATTGATTTAAATATTTTAGAAAAAGAATTTGTTGTTATTGATGCAAGAAGTAAAGAAAGATTTGATGGAAAAGTGCCAGATCCACGAAAAAATGTTAGAAGTGGATCTATTCCTAATTCTATTTGTTTACCGTTCATGGAAGTTATAAACAAAGATTTTTCATTTAAAAATGAGGAGGAGTTAAAAAATTTGTTTAAAAATACATTTAGAAATTCAAAGGATAAGCCAGTCTTTTCATGCGGGTCTGGCGTTACTGCTTGCGTTTTAGCTCTTGCATATTCTTTAGTTAACGCTAATTATCAGCCTGTCATATATGATGGTTCTTGGGCTGAGTATGGCAAAATCTAAGCTATGAAAAGATCTACAAAAATAACAAGTATAGTAATTATATTTTTTCTTATCATAACAACCGTAATTGTTGGAAGAACTATGATTGGAAATCATTTCAAAAAAAAATTTAGTAAAAGACCTCCGCCAGGAATAATTGTTACAGCCGCAAAAGAAAGAATATTCGAAAATATTATAAGTACTTATGGAACAGCCGCTCCAGTTCAGACGCAATCATTTAAAGTTGAAAAGTATGAAATTCTTAAACCAATCAAGTATAATCAAAGAGTGAAGAAAGGTGATGTTATAGCTGATCTTAAAAATAGAAAAATTATAGCTCAATTTGATGGAATAATTGGAAAAAGAGAATTCTCTGAAGATTTAGAAGTTTCAAAATCATCAATTCTTATAAATTTAGAAGATACCAGTTCAATTTATTGTGATGTAGATATACCAGAAATATTTGTCCCATTTATAAAGGTTGGTTTACCTGTAGACATTAAATTTTCTGGCTACAAAGACAAAATATATAAAGGAACTGTTGATTCATTTGCAAGCAGAATAAGCGAAGAGACAAGATCTTTGGCGACTAGAATTAAAATGGATAATCTTTCAGGTGAAATTCTTCCAGGCTCATTTTTAGAAATATCAATTAAATATGATGTTAGAGAAAGTTTAAGTATTCCAGATACAAGTACAATTGTTGAGGGCGAAAATGTCTTCATTTATAAAGTTGATGAGAAAAATAAAGCATTGAAAACAAAAATTACTACTGGTGATCGGTACATAGGATTTGTAGAGGTTTTAAATGGTCTAAATAGTGGTGATAAAATTGTTGCTGAAGGTACAAAGAAAGTAAGACCCAATCTAACTATTAGACCAATAGAAAAAGGTTCTAAAAAAAAACAAGGAAATTCTGATTGGGGTAAAAAAGATAAATCTCAAAATTAAATGTTTATAACTGAAGTAAGTATAAAAAGACCTGTTGTTGCTTGGGTAATGTCATTAATATTAATTATTTTTGGTGTCTTTGTTTTTGCAGAATTACCAGTGAGGGAATTACCAGATGGTATACAACCACCTATTGTTCAAGTACAAACAGAATATAAGTCTGCATCTGCAGAAATTGTAGACGAAGAAATAACTCAAAAAATTGAGGATGTTATTGGTGGAGCAGAAGGAATTAAAAATATAGATTCAAGTTCTCTCAGTGGAAGAAGTAGAATAAATATTCAATTTAATACTGACATAGATTTAGATGACGCAGCAAACGACATTCGAGAGAGAGTATCCAGAGTAGTCGATAATCTTCCTAGTGAATCTAGTCCTCCTCAAATATTGAAACAGGCCGCCGGTTTTACAACCACAATGTGGGTAGGCCTATCCTCAGCAACCTGGAGTGACCTAGAACTTGGAGATTATGCAGAAAGATATCTTATCGACGCTTTTTCGAGTGTTCCCAATGTAGGAAGAATAAGAGTTGGAGGATTAAGAGAGTTAAGTGTTAGAGTTTGGATAGATCCAATTAAATTAGCCGCTAATAACCTAACTATTCAGGAGGTTGAAAGAGCATTTAGGAATGAAAATGTTAATCTTCCTGCAGGAACCTTGGAAGCAAGCAATAAAGATCTGACACTTAATATTGATAAATCTTACTCAGACATTGATAGCATCAAAAAATTACCACTAAAAAAAGATAAGGATAAAGTTATTATCTTATCAGATGTTGCAAATGTTGAATTAGGTCCGGTATCAGAAAAAACTTTATTTAAAGCCCAAAGAAAAAATGCAATTAATTTAAAAACTGTTGGGATTGGAATTTACGCTAAAAGTGGTGCTTCTACTGTTGAGCTTTCAAATCAAATTAAAGAGAAAATAAAAGAATTAAATAGATCTTTACCAGATGGATTAAAATTAGAGATAGCTTTTAATAGAGCTACGTATGTTGGTGCAGCGATTGAAGAGGTTTACAAAAGTTTGATAATTGCATTTATTTTAGTTGTTTTAATTATCTATCTATTTCTTGGTAACCTTAAAGCTGTGATAGTTCCAGCAGTTGCACTACCGGTTAGTTTAATAGGATCATTCTTGGGATTATATTTGTTTGACCTTTCAATTAACATTTTCGTATTACTAAGTTTTATTTTAGCCATAGGTATAATAACAGATGACTCGGTTATAATGACTGATGCCATCTATACTAGAATTGAAAATGGTGAAACACCACTTGTTGCTGCGTATAAGGGATCAAAACAAATTACTTTTGCAATTATTGCAACAACTTTAATACTAATCGCAGTTTTTTTACCTTTAATTTTTATAAAAGGTATTTCTGGAACTTTATTTAAAGAAACTGCAATTGCTTTATCTTTTTCTATAGTAGTTTCTTCATTCGTTGCTTTGACATTATCTCCAATGCTAGGTAGTAAATTTTTAAATAAAAAAGAAAAAATAAATTTTATTGTAAAAAAATTTAATAATGGATTTAAAACATTTACTAGCTTTTATATTGATACTTTAAAATATTGGATTAATAAGCAGAAAACTATTTCTGCATTTATAATTTTAATAATTGCAGCTTCAGTTTTTTTGTTTGATTTTTCTAAAAAAGAATTAATTCCAACTGAAGACAGGGGTGTTTATTTAATAATTGGATCTACTGATGAAGGAAGCTCATTTGAATATACTCAAGAAAAAGCTCAAATTATTGAGAATAGAATAATTAAACTATTACAAGCGAAAGATAGTCCATACGAGAGAGTTATTATGAGAGTTCCAGGATTTGGGAAGTCTGCAACAACTTACAATACTTTTATAATTATTGCATTATTAGATGAATGGAAAAATAGAGAAAAAAGTAGTCAAACAGTATTAAGAGAAGCTATCGGACAAGTTGTTTCTGTTCCAGAAACTTTTGCTTTTCCAATTTCTCCTCAAGCAATTAGAGTTTCAAGCTATAACAAGCCAGTTCAAATGGTAATCTATGGAACAAGCTACGAAGAGCTTGAAGAAATACAAAAAAATGTTTTACGTGAATTAAGAAAAAATAGAAATATGTCTCGTATAGAAAGTGACTACACAAAAAATAAACCTGAAGTTAAACTAATAACTAATAAAAATAGATCAAACGATTTAGGGGTATCTACAGAAAATATAGGAAGAACTTTAGAAACACTTTATGGTGGCAAAAGGGTTACTACTTTCAGTAAAGAAGGAAGAGAATATCCCATTATTTTACAGCAATACCTTGCAGATAGACGTGATAAAGATGGTTTATCAAAAATCTTTGTTAGATCAGAAACCACTGGTGAGCTTGTATCAGTTGCAAGTCTAGTAGAATTCAAAGAGAAGGGTAAAGCAGAAGTGCTTCCTCGATACAACCGTCAAAGAGCAGTTACAATTTCTGCAGCACTTTCGGAGAATTATACCTTATCAGAGGCTATAAATTATTTAGAGAATGTCATGGTAAAAGTTGCACCTGAAAATCAAATTACTTGGAAAGGAAAATCTGAAGAATTAAAAGAAACAACTAATGAAATATATTTAATCTTTGCTTTGGCATTGATCACTGCATATTTAGTAATGGCAGCAACATTTAATTCTTTCATTCATCCATTCATAATTATCTTAACAGTTCCGCTTGCAGTTTTTGGTGGATTAGTCTTTATATTGTTTTTAAACAGTTCAATAAATATTTTTTCTCAGATTGCATTAATTATACTGATTGGTATCTCAACAAAAAATAGTATTTTAATAGTAGACTATACAAATCAGATCCGAACAACTGGCGTTAAATTGCAAGAAGCGATTTTAAAAGCCTGTCAGCTGAGAATAAGACCAATTATAATGACCTCTTTAAGTACAATGATTGCCATGTTGCCATTGGTAATTGGGAACATTGGGCCAGGTGCAGGAGAAGGATCTAGATTAGCTGTTGGAGGAACTATTCTTGGAGGAATGATTATTTCAACTTTCTTTACACTTTACGTAACACCTACAATGTACTTAGCGCTTGCAAAAAATACAAAACGTATTGATTCTGTAGATATAGAACTTAAAAAACAATTAAATTAAAAAACAATATATTTATTTGTAGATAAAGAATTCTTACAATCGGATAATTGCTTCTTATAAATATTTGCTTGTTTTTCTACTCTCTTTGCTAAATTAATAACCTTCTTGTTATTTTTATAATTTTTATAATTTCCCCAGCCTTCATGATAAGCAATATACTGTTTGAAAGCATCTTGTTTTGAAACTTTTAAAATTTTTTTAGTTTTGCTTGTATACCAACCAATAAAATCAACACTATCTTTAAATCTTGTTCTTGTGGCAAGTTTATTTCCTGTTTCAGTTTTATACTGTTTCCAAGTTCCTTTAATTGCTTGAGAATAACCAAATGAACTAGAAGGTCTTTTATATGGAACTATTTTAAAAAGTTTTTGTCTAGGTGGTTTTGCAAGCCAATCAAAATCTGATTCCATTTTGATTATTGCAAGTTGTAAATAAACAGGAGTACCCCACTTTTTTTCAGCATTTTTTGCATGTTTATACCACAAATAATTTTCTTTAAAAATAGAGCAGCTGTTTGAGGTATTGGAAGGTATCGAGGAACAGCCTGTAATTAG
>CACHWJ010000016.1 GCA_902583635.1 uncultured Pelagibacteraceae bacterium
AGCTTCAGTTTGATCGTGAGTAACGTATACCACTGTCGTTTTAAGTTGTTGATGAAGTTTTTTTATTTCCCTTCTCATTTCAACTCTTAATTTTGCATCTAAATTTGATAAAGGTTCATCAAATAAAAAGATTCTTGGTTCTCTAACAAGCGCTCTCCCTATTGCAACACGTTGTCTTTGACCGCCTGATAACTGGGAAGGTTTTCTCTCTAAAAGTTGATCAACCTGAAGAAATTTAGAAACTTTTTCAAGTTGTTCTTTAATTTTATCTTTAGATGTTTTTGCCTGTTTAAGTCCAAAAATCATGTTCTCTTTAACATTCATAGATGGATACAAAGCATAAGATTGGAAAACCATAGCAATATTGCGATCTTTTGGCTCAACTTTACTAACGTTATAATCATCAATAAAGACGTTTCCCTCGTTTATTGTTTCTAACCCTGCAATAATATTTAATAAAGTTGATTTTCCACATCCTGAGGGTCCTAAAAGGACTAGAAAATTACCCTCATCAATCTCTAAGTTTATTTTTTTCAAAACCTCAGTAGATCCAAAGTTTTTTTGACAAATCCTCAATTTTTAAAGTTTTCATTTTTATCCTTTTACTGCTCCTGAAGTTAATCCTCTAATGAAATATTTGCCTGCTAAAACATATACTATAAGCGTAGGAATGCCTGCTATTATAGCTGAAGCCATATCCACGTTATACTCTTTAACGCTTGTACTTGAAAGAACCATATTGTTTAATGCAACTTGAATCGGTGCAGCTTCTCCAAATGAAAAAGTTGATCCAAATAAAAAGTCATTCCAAATTTGAGTGAATTGCCAGATTACTGTTACTACAATAATTGGAGCTGATATAGGAAGTAAAATTTTAAAAAATATTTTAAAAAAACCTGCTCCATCTATCCTTGCTGCCTTTACTAACTCTGTTGGTATTGAAACATAAAAATTTCTAAAAAATAAGGTTGTAAACGGTATTCCATAAACCGTATGAACTAATACAAGTCCAATGACAGAATTTGAAATTCCTAAAACACCAAGTGTTCTTGCCATTGGGAGTAGAATTGCTTGATAAGGAATGAAACAACCAAACAGTAAAAAAAGAAAAACCCACTTGTCACCTTTAAATCGCCATTTAGTCAAAACATATCCAGCCATAGCGCCAACAAAAGTTGAAAAAAATACAGCAGGCACAACCATTTTAATTGAATTCCAAAAATATGGTTTTAAAAATGTATCTCCTGCTCCATAACCTCTTCCTCCCCAAGCAACAGCCCACGAGTCAAAATTTAATGCACTTGGCCAAGTTAAAAGTGTTCCTTGACGAATTTCTTCCATTGTTTTTAGTGATGTAACAATCATCACATATAACGGGAAAATAAAATAAGAAGCAAAAAGAATTAAAACTAAATACAAAAACCACCTTAAAAATATATTGGTATATTTTGATTTTTGTTCAAGTTGCCTATAAGAAGATTGTAAACTATCTTGCATTTTCTCTCCTTAACTCAGAATATAAATATGGAATAATAACTGCTGCTACTGCCATAAACATCATCATTGCACTCGCTGCAGATAGACCAACCTGACTTTTGTGAAATGCTGTTTGTGTCATATAAAGCGCAGGCATAGTTGTTGAAATACCTGGTCCTCCCTGGGTAAGCGCTACTATAAGATCGTAACTTTTAATAGATATATGAACTAATATGACAAAACTTGTAAAAAATACTGGTCTCATCATTGGAAGTAAAATTTTCCAATAAACAGTAAATATACCAGCACCATCTATTTTAGCTGCTTTTACTATTTCGTCTTCAACAGACCTTAATCCAGCTAAAAACAAAGCCATCACAAAACCAGCAGATTGCCAAACTCCTGCTATAACAATGGTATAAATTGCCATTTCCCTATTAACTAGCCAATCGAATGTAAAATTTTCAAAACCCCAATCAATAAATAATTTTTGAATTCCTAGTGTAGGATTCAATATCCATTTCCAGGCAGTTCCAGTTACAATAAAGGATAATGCCATAGGGTATAAATAAATTGTCCTTAACAACCCCTCTGACCTGATTTTTTGATCCAAAAATATCGCTAAAATAATTCCAATTACAATACAAAAAACCAAAAATAAAGCTGTGAAAACAAGTAAATTATCCACTGCAATAAGCCATTTCCTAGAGGCCCAAAGCTTTTCGTACTGTCCAAATCCCCAAAGCTCGTATTTTGGTAATATTTTTGAATTTGTAAAAGATATATATAAAGTCCAGAGTACAAAACCATAAACAAACCAACCTATTAGACCGACAGCTGGAGCCATAACAATTTTTGGTAAATTTTTTTCTAACCACTTGAACATTATAAATACTTATTTTTGATTAAAAAAAAGGCCACTTAGTTAAAAGTGGCCTTTTAATTTTTATAGATTTACATATTTGCTAAAACTGAATCAGCTAAAGCATTAGCAGCATCTACAGAAGACATATCAGAATTAAAATGTTCTGTAATTATATCTTGTAAAGCAGCTTTCATAGTATTTCCTTGAGCCATACCATGAGCAAAACTTGGTACTAGTCCACCACTAGCGCCTGCAGTTTTAATATCAGCGTTTGAAGTTTTTGCACATTTATCAAACTCATCCATTGAAACATCTAATCTAGCTGGAATAGAACCTTTGTATAGGTTAAATACTTTTTGGAAGTTTTTACCCATCATTAGTTTCGCTAACAGTTTTTGACCTTCTTGTTTATCTGGGTCATTTGTTTTGTAGAATATAAAGCTATCTACGTTATACAAGTAACCATTGTTGGAAGGAGTTGGAGAACAATAGTAGTCTACTCCTGGTGTTTTACCAGCAGCTGTAAACTCTCCCTTAGCCCAGTCACCCATGATTTGGAAACCTGCTTTTCCCTCAATTACCATACCAGTAGCAACGTTCCAGTCTCTTCCTGGGCTACCTTCATCAGTATAACTTTGAAGTTTTCTCATTTGATCAAAAACTTTCACTGTAGTCTCACTTCTTAAACAACTTTCTTTAAGATCTACATAACAGTTCTTGTAGTAATTATTTCCACCAATACCCATAGCAACTGCCTCAAAAACTGTAGCATCTTGCCAAGCTTGACCACCATGAGCAAATGGAATTATTCCTGCAGCTTGAAGTTTTTCAGCTGCAGCATTTACCTCATCCCACGTTGTTGGAACTGAAATACCATTAGCATCAAAAACAGCTTTATTAGCCCACATCCAATCAATTCTATGAATATTAACAGGAGCAGCACAATACGGTCCGCTGTTATTTTCACATTTATGCACTGCAGCAATCATTGGATCTAATAAATTATCCCAACCTTCTGATTGAGCAATTGGATCAATGTTATAAGGTGCTACAACGCCCTCTTGGTCGTACTCTTGAATTGTAGGACCTTTAATTTGAGAGGCAGATGGAGGATCACCAGCAACAATTCTTGCTTTTAAGGCGACATTAGCAGCGTCACCACCACCACCTGTTACTGGCATGTCTAACCATTCACCGCCATTAGCAGCAAAATCGTCTTTTAAAACTTTTAGTGCAGCTGCCTCACCACCTGATGTCCACCAATGCAGTACCTCAATTTTAGGACCTGCGTAAGATGAAGTTGATGTGAAAGCAAATGCAATTAAAGCGATTATAAGTTTTCTCATATCTTCCCTTTTTGTTAATTAACTTTTATATAAAATCTAACTATAGGTAGAAGGAAGACTAAAAGTAAATTAAAAAAGAGCTTATTCAACTTTAAGTTGATTTATATTTTTTTTAATTTTTTAATGGTTTTTTTCAGATTAAATTAATACAAAATATTATAATTCAATTTTTAGTTGAAATTTCAATTAGTCGCGATTCTACCAAGTCTTGCAGCACCTCTAACACCACTTGCATCACCAAATTTAGGTTTTAAGAAAACTCCTTGGTATTCTTTACCTATAACAAATTTCTTAACCATAGACTCTATTTCACTTAAAAAATCAATTTCATTTGAAACACCCCCACCAAATATAAAAGCATCTGGGTCTAAAATATTTATTATACTTGAAAGAGACATAGCTAGATTTACTTTAAAATCATCTATAAATCTTTCAGCATCTAGATCATGCTTACGATTCAACTCAAAAATCTCATTTGTTTTTAAGTTTTTTCCATAAAGTTTATTAAATCTTTTAGCTAAACCTAGTCCTGAAATAAAACTTTCGATCTCTGCTTCTCTTGCATTGTTAGAGTCAAAATTTTCTTTTTTTGCTGCAAAATAAGGAATTTGATTATGTCCCCACTCACCTGCTACACCATTTGGACCGCTTATAATTTGTTTATCGATTACAAGTCCACCTCCAGCTCCTGAACCTAAAATAATTCCATAAACTATTTTATAATTTTTTCCTGATCCATCAATTGCTTCAGATAATGCAAAACAATTTGCATCATTTTCACAAAAAACTTCTTTATCAAGTACTTTGCGTAAATCATTTTGAAAAGGTTTTTTTTCAAGCCAATAACAATTTGGTGCATTTTTTACTAAACCTGTTTGGGGTGAGTGTATTCCTGGATGACATACTCCTATAGGTAATTCCATTTTAAATTCTTTTTCTAATTTTTGACTAATATCTTTAATAGCATTAATTATTGATAAATAATCTTTAGGACATGCAGTTCTAGATCTGTGTTTCTCTTGACCGTTGTGTTCTAAGACTACAGTCTCTATTTTTGTTGCTCCGACATCTATACCTATTTGCATAACTAATATGTAGCCCTACCACCACTTAAATCAAAAACAGCAGCTGTAGAAAATGAATTTTCCTCACTAGATAACCATGTTACTAAAGATGCTAACTCCTCTACTTTTGCAAACTTATTTCTTGGAATTTTTGATAGCATATAATTGATATGCTCTTCAGTCATTTGGTCGAAAATCCTTGTTTTTGCAGCAGCAGGAGTAACACAGTTCACTGCTATATTTTTTTGAGCAAGTTCTTTTCCGAGTGATTTAGTTAGACCAATTACTCCAGCTTTTGAAGTGCTATACGCACTGGCATTAGGATTACCTTCTTTTCCAGCTATAGATGCTATGTTTACAATTCTCCCATAATTATTTTTTTCCATGAAAGGAACTACTGCTTTACAACAATAAAAAACTGCATTGAGGTTTAAATTAATTACCTTATTCCACTCTTCTATAGGGTATTCTGCAACTGTAGTATTCATGCCAGCCACACCCGCATTATTTATAAAAATGTCTATTTTTCCATGTAAGCTTTCTATTTCGATTAATTTTTTATTAATTTTATTAAAATCACTAACATCAACTATTTGATAGGATAAATTTTTAGAGTTTACTTTTTCTAAAGCTTTCTTAGCTTCATTTTCATCAATATCCCAAATTACAACTTTTGCTCCTGACTGTATAAATCTTTCTGTAATTGCTAAACCAAATCCTTGAGCCCCACCAGTTACAACTGCTACTCTATTTTCTATATCAAACTTGATCATATTATTTTTTTATTTTTTTTTGATCTTATTAAAGGAAAAGCAAGTGCAATTAAAGATAAAATAAAAAACGTTAAAGCTATTGGTCTGGTCAAAAACATAAGCCAGTTCCCATCAAATATTACAATTGATTGTCTCAAAGTTCCCTCAACAAGTTCACCTAAAATTAATCCAATAATAACTGGAACAACTGAAAAACCATATCTTCTCATAAAAAAACCAAGCACACCAAAAAATAACATTATCCAAACATCAATTATCGACTGACTTAAAGAATAAGTTCCACAGACTGAAACTGCAAAAATCATTGGCCATAAAATTTTATTAGGTACAAGAGTAATTCTTGCAAAAATTTTGGCACCAAAAAAACCAAATATAAAAAAAAGAATATTTGCCACTAACATTGCTCCAAAAATTCCATAAAGGAATTCAGGCTGTTCTTTAAATAAATCTGGTCCAGGTCTAACACCATGTATTATTAATCCTGTCAAAATAACTGCTGTAGTTGCACTACCAGGAATACCAAGTGCTAAAGTAGGAACCATTGCGCCGCCTGTGGCAGCATTATTTGCAGCCTCGGCTCCTGCTATTCCTTCCACAGAACCTTTTCCAAATTCCTCTGGATTTTTTGAAAATCTTTTTGCCTCTGAATAACCTATTAAAGATGCAACTGTCCCTCCTTCAGCTGGCAACACTCCTATAAAAGATCCAATTCCACTAGATCTTAGTATCGTTTTCCAAGTTTTTTTATAATCATCTTTAGTTGGGAGTTTTACAGCTTTTAAGGCAACTCTTTTAAAAACTTGATCAAGTAATGTAGACTGAGTTAACATTTCGCTTATTGCAAACAATCCAACAACAACTGGTATAAAACCTATACCTACTGAAAGTTCATTAATACCGTAAGTAAATCTGTCTATTGAGGTCATGAAATCTTTTCCAACTGTTGAAATTAAAATTCCAAATGCGCCTGCTATTAAATTTTTAATTGGGCTACCGTCCCCAATTGAAGCCAACATAGTTAAACCAAAAATTGCTAATGCAAAATATTCAGGTTGACCAAATTCATATGCAAGATTTGCCAATATTGGTGCAAAAAAAACTAAAACTACGACACTAAATATACCACCAACTGTGCTTGAAACTGTTGCCATTCCTAAAGCTCTACCTGCCTCACCTTTTTGAGCCAATGGATACCCATCTAAACATGTCGCTGCTGCAGCTGGTGTTCCCGGAGTATTTATAAGCACAGCAGTGATCGCTCCTCCATATGTTCCTGCACAATATATAGATGTTAATAAAATAATTGCAGACAATGGATCTAAAGTCATAGTAAAAGGTAATATTAATGCACCTCCTGTAGTAGGTCCTAAACCAGGCAGTACTCCTAAAACTAATCCAAATAAAGTTCCAAATAATAAAACTAATAACAGTTTTGAACTAAATAAAGGAACCATCATTAAAATTAGATTATCCATTTTAATAATAATAAAGATTCGTAATTATTCCTGGAGGAAACCTTAGTCCTAAAATCATTTCAAAAAAAATAAAGACTACTAAAGGAAAAATTATACTTACTAATAATAGATATAAAATTCTTCTTTCTCCCCAATAATAAGATACAAAAACTGATAAAACTCCTATTGCTAAAAAGAAATCTAAAGTTTTTGAAATTATTATAAATAAAACAAAACTTATAATTGTTAAAAAAAAAGGTTTAGGTAAATCTTTTTCTTTTTTCCAGGGTCTTTTAAAAGATAAATAATAGATAATAGAAGTTAGTATAATTATCAAAACTAGTAAACCTTTTGGAAATGTAGCTGGCTGAATACCTCTATTTAAAATTGGTGGAACAGTATCAAATGATAAAGTTGATATTAATAAAATCGTTGAAACTAATATGATTGAAAAAAAAACTTTAAATTCTGTTCTTAAAAAAAAGGGCAAACTTTTGTTTGCCCTTTTTTTGTCTTGTACATTATTCATAATAAAGAATGTACTTTGTTAAAACTACTTAATGTAACCTAAAGCTTTAAGTTGAGCAGTCATTTCTGCAAGCATAACTTCCATTTGCTTACCCCACTCATCAGCTCCAACTACACTAGTTGAATCAAGACCAATGTCGGTTAAAAAACTTTGGAAATATTTATGTTCCATAGCTTTTATCATTGCATCTTCTAATTGTTTTTTTCTATCACCAGGTACACCTTTTCTTGTTACAAAGCCTCTAACAGTAGATAAAACAACCGGAATTCCTAATTCAGTAGCCGTAGGAATATTATTTAATTTTTCCATTCTGTTACTAGCTAAGACAACTGATACACATAAAGTGCCATCTTCTATTTCAGTAACAGCTTCACCTAAGTTTAAAACGCCCACATCAATATCTCCTTTGATTAGGTTAGTTTTAATAGGTCCTACACCTTTATAAGCTACAATTGTTGGATCTGTAAGTTTACCTTTTTTAGTAAAAGCAATAGCACTTACATCATCAATACCACCAACGTGCGTTGTTCCATACTTTAATGATTTTGATTTTTGAGCACTAATAAACTTTTTAGCATCTTTAATATCATTCTTACAGTTAACAACGAACAATTGAGGATCATCAGTTCCTCTTGCAAGTGGCTGCATATCACTCAATTTAACCTTAGTTTTTCCTAAAGCCATCGATACTGCATGACCTGTTGTCCAAGTTAAAGTATGTTGACCGTCAGCAGGTAAAGTCATCATATAATCCATAGATGCAGCTCCACCACCACCTTTTTTGTTAACTAATTGCATGTCTTGTTTTAGATACCTTCTGGTTCTTAATAACATCATTCTAGTGGTCACATCTGTTCCGCCACCAAAACCAGCATGAGTAATTGCTTGAATTGGATGACCATCTGCTTTTGCAGATGTAATCATTAGTGGAAGTGCAACAACGAAAAATTCAGTTACCAAAATAGCAGCAGCTAAAAATAATTTAAAACTTTTTTTCATTATTCCCCTTTATTGTTAATTTATATTTAATAATTTAATCATAATCTGCTACAAGACGTAAAGGGAAAAATGTCTGAAAATAAATCTAACATCGCTTTACTTCTAGGTGATCCTGCAGGTATAGGGCCCGAACTAGTCTCAAAACTATTAAATGATGATATGACAAAAAAAGCAAATATAGTTGTTATTGGTGAAAAACAAGTATTTGAAAATGGGAATAGTATAGCAGGTTTTTTGCATCAATTAGATACAGTTGAAAATTTTGATCAAATTGATTTTAATAAATCGAATAGATTTTTATTAGACATTTCTAAGGGAAAAAATTACAACTACAAATTAGCAGAACCATCTAAAGAGGCTGGTGAAAGTGTTTTAGAAGCTTTGGATTTAGCTTTAACTCTCGCAAAAGAAAAAAAAATTGATGCTATTAATTTTGCTCCCATGAATAAGACAAGTTTAAAACTTGGAGGAAATAAACATTCAGATGAATTACAGCTAATGGCTGAGAAGTTAGAAGTAAATAGTTTTTGTTGTGAGTTTAATGTTATTGACAATTTTTGGACAGCTAGAGTAACATCACATATTCCGATTAAAGAAGTTGCCCAACATATTACAAAAGAAAATATTATGAAACCAATTAAGCTAATCAATGAAGTAATGGAATTAAATGGTGTAAAGAAACCAAGAATAGCAATTCAAGCACTTAATCCGCATGCTGAGTTTGGTACAGAGGAAAAAGACGAAATTATTCCTGCTATAGAAGAAGCAAAAAAACTTGGATACAATGTAGATGGTCCTTTGCCATGTGATACATCTTTTGTGGTTGCATATAAAAATAAAAACTATGATTGTATGGTTGGCATGTATCATGATGCACTTCAATCAGGTCTCAAAGCATTTGGTTTTGATAGAGGGGTAACGGTTCAAGGTGGATTAACTGTGCCGGTAACAACTACTGCTCATGGATCTGCATTTGCTATTGCAGGTAAAAATGAAGCTAACATAGATCCAATTTTAAATTCTTTTAAAATTGCTTTATCTATGGCTAAAAATCAAAAAAATTAAAATTAATAGTTTACTAAATCTTTTTTAAAAGGCATGGATGCCGCTGCACCTAATTTTGTAGTTGAAATACCTGCTATTTTATTTGCAAAAGTAAGTGCTTCTTTTATTTTTAAGTTGTTTGCTAAACCTACAGAAAGTGCACCATTAAAAGCATCGCCTGCACCTGTTGTATCAAGAACAGGTTGTTTTAAATTAAAGGCATTTATGAAAAAATTTTCGTTATTATTTGCAAAATAAACACCTTTTTCTCCTAAGGTAATTATTACATTTTTAACACCTTTTTTTAAAAGTTCATTACCCGCGTCTTTAATATCTATATCTGTTTTAATTTTTTTATTTAAATAAAACTCTGCCTCAGTTTCATTTGGTGTAAAAAAATCTATTAATTTAAAGTTTTCTTCATCAATTTTACGTGCTGGAGCAGGGTTTAAAATAGTTGTACATCTATTTTCTTTTGCTTTTTTCAGAGCATAAATTGTTGTTTCATCAGGAGTTTCCATTTGGGTAAGAAAAATTTCAGATTTTTTGATAGTTTCTATATGGTTATCAATATCGCTATTAACCAAATGCTCTGCTGCTCCAGAAATAATATTTATTGCATTATTTCCATCTTCATCAATCATAATACCAGCAACACCCGTAAAAAGTTTATCGTCCTGTATAATTGAATGGGTTTTTACTCCAGCTTCTTTGTAAAGATTAAAAGCCATTTCAGAATGACTATCTTTGCCCATTTTAGTAATAAAACTTATATCTCCACTTAATCTTGCAGCTGCAATAGCTTGATTTGACCCTTTTCCACCAGGACCAACTATATGTTTTTTTCCTAAAATTGTTTGACCTTTAACAGGTATCTTGCTCCCTACAAAACACAAGTCAGCAACAAAAAACTCCAAATATAGATATAGATTTCATTGCTTGAATATTTATGTCCAAACTTTACCATCAGGTAAAATTACACCTTTAGTTAATATAAAACATCCAAAGGGTCTTGTATCGGTAGTTGTAACTATACAATATGCTTTTTTTTTGCTTCTTTATAAAAATCTTGTCTAGTGATCGAGCCAACTTTCCAATTCTTACCTGAAACGTTTTCAACTACTTCAATAAATTCTTTATGTGTGTCTGTTAATTGATCTGGTTTATCATCTACTTCCATTCTTAAAGCTGGAGATCCACCTTGTGAAACAACAAAGCTATCAAGAGGAAAAACTGAGAGAATTGCAGAAGCTGCTTCTTTAATACCAACTCCATCCAATCTTATTACTTTATCATTAGATGTATTGGCTGGAAAATTAGCATCAGCCAAAATTAATTTTTCTCCATGTCCCATAGATCTTAAATGAAATAGTAATTCTGGACTTAAGACTGGATTAATATTAATTAACATTAAATTATTATATTACATAAAAAAAAAGGGTGGAATAATAATTCCACCCTTTAATTCTGATTATTTCTAAAGATTATTTAAAATCTTTAGCGTTTTCTGTTGTTACCAATTGTGTACCAGTATCAATATTTGGATCAATACTTCCACCATTAGCTAACTCGAGTGCATATTTCACACCATAAGCACCCATGTTGTAAGAGAACTGAGCAATTGTTGCTGTCATTTCACCTTTAAGGATACTTGTAGCTGCATCTGGAGTAGCATCAAATCCAACAACTACTACATCATTCATATCTGCATCTTTAAGAGCTTGCATAGCACCTAGTCCCATGTTGTCGTTAGAAGCAAATATTGCTTTGATGTTAGGATTTTTCAAAATTATAGACTCTGTTACTGATCTACCTTTTGCTGTATCCCATTCTGCAGTTTGAGTTGCAACAAGGTTTAAACCACAATTTTTAAATCCTTTGATTGCACCATCTCTTCTAAGTAGCGCAGTAGACTGGGATTCGATACCAGTTAAGATTGCAACATCAGAACCTTTTGGAGTTTTATCACATATAAATTTTGCAGCTAACTCAGCACCATTCATATTGTTAGTTCCAATAAATGTTACACCTTCGTTTATTCCTTTAGTATCAACAAATACAACTGGAACTCCACTTTTAATAGCATCATCCACAATTGGTGCAAAAGCATTTGGATCTCCTGGTGCTAGTGCTAGAGCATCAACACCTTTTGCAAGTTGGTCCTCAACTTGATTTATTTGTGCTTGAACATCACCTTCTTGAGGAGGTGCAATTAAAATTAATTTAACTCCTAATTTTTTAGCCTCTTCCTCAGCACCTTTTGTTACAGATGCCCAGAAAGGATTTCCAGATCCAGGACCTTTGATGCTAAACAAGATTTTTTTACCATGTCCATCAGCAAAAGAAACTGAACCTAAACTAATTGATAAAAATACTGTTGTAAAAAGAACAACAATTTTTTTTGTTAAGTTTTTCATTTATTTATTCCCCTATTGTTATTTGAATAATCTAAATTAAATAAAAATTTTGGAAAAAATTCAACTGTTTATAAAGTCAAAACAACTTTTACGTGTAAAACGAATTCTAATTATTTTCTAGTTCCAAGATCTCTTCTAAGAACATCTATATAAACAGCTATAACAATAATTGAGCCTATTAGAACCTGCTGCCAAAATGAGCTGACATCCATCAAATTAAGCCCATTTCTCAAAATACCCATAATCATAACTCCAGCAAAAACTCCTAATACCGTTCCTCTTCCACCGAAAAAACTTGCACCACCTATAATACATGCTGCAATAGCATCTAATTCGGATTGTAAACCTGCATTTGGATAACCAGAGTCAGTCCTTCCTGCTAAAATTAATGCTCCAATACCAGACAAGAAACCACAAAGTGAATAAACTATAATCAAAATTTTATTTACATTTATACCTGATGCTCGAGCAGCACTTGGATTTCCACCTATCGCGTAAATCCACTTTCCTGTTCTACTGCGATTAAGAAAAAACCAAAATATAACATATACAACTGCAATTAAAACTAAGCTTACAGGTAAGTACTGAGACTTTTCTAATCCAAGCCATGTTAAGTCAATTCTACCATGTCCTAGATATCTAACTTCGTCTGTGAAACCACTAATTGGTGTTCCACCAGATATAAGATTTCCTGTTCCTCTAAAAATATAAAGTGTTCCTAAGGTCATTATAAATGGATGGGGCATTCTCAATAGAGTAATCCCAGCTCCATTAAACAAGCCACACAAGAAACCTGCTATTAGAGGAGTTATAACAACTATAAACCAAGGTGCTCCTGCTTTAGCAACGATTGCTAAAACCATTAATGATAACATCATTATTGAGCCTACAGAAAGATCTATTCCAGCAGTTACGATGACCATGAATACACCCAAGGCTAACATTGACTGCCAAGAGATTTGTTTGAAAACGTTAGTTACATTTCTCCATGATAAGAAGACATCTGGCTGCAAAATGTGCATTACCAGTATCATAAGTACGAGCAATAAAAGGATGCCATACTTCTCAATGTAAGGCATTAATTTTAAATATAGACTGACTTTTTTATTATCTTTTTCTTCCATTTTATTTTTTACCCATAATCCATCCAATGACTTCATCTCTTGAAGTATTTGAAAGTTCAGACTCTGCAAAATTTGTACCTTGAAATAACGCCATCACTCGATCACACACTGAAAAAATATCGTCCATTCTATGACTGATAACTATTACTCCAACACCGGTTTTTTTTAGGCTATTGATTAAATCTAAAACTTTTCCAACCTCTTTGATTGCTAATGCTGCTGTTGGTTCATCCATGATGACAACTTTTGCATTAAATGCTGTTGATCTAGCAATTGCAACTGCTTGTCTTTGACCTCCAGAAAGTTCTTCAACTTTTTGATCGGCACTCTTAACATTTATTTTAAGTTTTCCTAAATGAGCGTTAGTTAATTCTTTTATTTTATTAAAGTCTAAGAATTTTAAGAAACCAACATTTTTAGTTGGCTCTCTTCCTAAAAAAATATTTTCTCCAATGGGCAAATTCCCAGCTAAAGCAAGGTCTTGATAAACCATTTCTAATCCAAGGTTTTGTGAATCCTTTGGACTTTCTAAAATTTCCTCTTTTCCTTGAAAATATAATGAACCTGAACTGGGTTTATATAATCCTGATAAAACTTTCATCAGAGTTGATTTTCCTGCTCCATTATCTCCAACTACACCTAAACATTCTCCTGCATATACTTTTAAATCAACATTTTCTAAAGCAGTAATTGTACCAAAATATTTAGTTATTCCTTTTGCTTCTAATAGTGGATTTTGGAAAGTTGACATAAATTACGAAATTATAAAAAAATCAATTAATTGCAACAGGTTTTGAGGCTATTAGATTGACTGTCCTCTTATTTGCTGTTTTGCAGAATTTAGGTTTTAAATTTTTTGTAATTAAACTCATATCTTTTAAAACTATCTCCCCCATGTTAAAAAAAGCAGACTTTAAAGCCCCAGCTCTATGAGCAGAAAACAAAATATTCTTTACTTTTCTTAAAGAACTTTTTTTTGGCACTGGTTCTTCAGGAAAAACGTCTGTTGCAACAAATATGTTTCTTTTTTTCACTGTATTTATCAAATCCTTAAAATTTACAACCGCTGCACGACTCATCAATACAAAACAGGAATTAGGTTTCATCTTATTTAAAAGTTTTTTATCTATGAAGTTTTTGTTTTTTGTGGTCACAGTCGCTAATACATAAATAATCTCGCAATTTTCAAACATCTTATTTAAACTAATATTTTTGATACCAAGCTTTTTAATTTTTATTTTTGGAATCCATGGATCATAAACATTTATATCTTTGGTGAATGGCAATAATAATGGATACAAAGATTTAGCAAGATCTCCAAAACCTAATAATCCAATTTTCTTTTCTGATAATAAAGAAGCTCTCAAATTACTCTCTAATCCATATTTTTCTTTACCTTTAATGAAATCTAAATGAGCAGTATGAATATTTCTTAACAAAGATAAGGTCATTCCAAGAGCTATTTCTGCGACTGGTTTTGAAAAAACAGGTGAAGTTGCAATAACGTGAATTTTCTTTTTAAAACAGTATTGATAATCCATATTATTAACAAAATTACTTTCAACATTTATAATTGCTTTCAATTTTTTTGCTTTTATCAAAAGATTTTTCGGTAAATCAGGTTGGCCTATGATAAATGAAGCTTTGTAGATATTTTTCTCATAAAATAAATTTTTTTTATTTTTTGGTGCATAAAGTAATTCATACTTCGATTTGAGAATTTTAAATTTATCTCTAGAAAAAATTAATTCTAGAGTTCGTGGAAATGGATCAACTATGGCAATATGTTTTCCCATTTAAATAAGTATACGTTTTACTTCCTCTTCACTGAATTTTTTTGGCTTTTCACACTTAGTGAGAATTTTTTGAGGTATACCGGTGGTAGCTGCTTTCATTGTTGATTGAATTATATCAAGAACATGAAGTGATAATTCTCCTGAGCATCTATGTTTCTTTTTTTGCTGAATTGAATAAAGCATTTCAGACAAACCAACACTCCTATAATTAGCGTTGGTAGGAGACTCGTTAGATCTGCCACTTGATGAGGTAATATTTATTTTTCCTAAATGCATTTTATCAGTTTTGTGTTCTCCCCATCTGCCTCCCTCTGTAACTGATATATAAACAGACCCACCAAACATATTTGGGTCAGGTACAATGATTGAGCCTTTAGTTCCATAAAGTTCCATATGGTTTCTTTGATGATTTACGACGTCGAATGACAATGTTACTTGGATAATTGCTCCTGTATGAAACTGAATAGTTGCTAGATAAGTCGTAGGTGTTTCAACTTTAAAAGATTTATTTTTTTTTGGTCCAGCCCCATAAATTCTTTTCTTGAAAGCTGTCAATGTTCTTCCCTGTACTTGTTTCGCTGGGCCAAGTAAATTTACTAGTGTTGTAAAAAAGTAAGGTCCCATATCAATTACAGGTCCACCCTCTTTTCTATACCACGACTCGGGTTTTGGATGAAATGATTCTACTCCTGGAAAGGCAAAAATTGCATTACCAAGTTTGATATCTCCGATTAAATCAGAGTCTATCAACTCTCTTGCTTTTTGAATTCCTCCACCTAAAAAAGTATCAGGGGCGTTACCAATATAAAGTTTCTTTTTTTTAGCTAAAGCAACGAGTTCTTTTCCTTTTTCAAAATATGTGGCTAAAGGTTTTTCTGAATAAACATGTTTGTCTGCAATTAAAACTCTTTTAGATACCGTGTAATGAGATTGAGGTATTGTTAGATTAAGAATTACTTCGATCTCCTTATCCTTAAGAAGGTCTCCAACTGTCTTAGATTTAATATTATATAGTTTTGCACATTTATCTGCAGCTTTTTGGTTAATATCTGCACAAGCAACAATTTTAAAATTATTAAAATACTGATGCCCTCTGAAGTATGTTTCTGCAATATGTCCACACCCTATCAAACCAACCTTAAATACTTTATTCATTAAAAACTAGATGCCTTGTCTTTGTTTGGATTTACCGTCTTTGTGAAGTTTTAAAGCTTCTTTATTTTCATCTGTTGAAGGAATTTCTAAAGTTGGGCTGTCCCAAAAAGCTGAACCCTCTACCCACTTGTAAGCATGAGTTTTTATTGAAATAACATAAGTTACATCTGACTTCTTAGCTCTTTTAAATGCCTCTTCTAGATCAGAAATAGATGTTACATGTTCAGACTTCGCCCCCATACTTTCAGCATGTTTTGCGAAATCTACATCTACTAAACCTGGAGTTTTTGAGCTCTTTAGTAAGTTATTGTATTCTTTTCCACCTTTAAACAATTGCAATCTATTAATAACTGCGAAACCTCCATTGTCACAAACAATAATAATCAGTTTA
>CACHWJ010000017.1 GCA_902583635.1 uncultured Pelagibacteraceae bacterium
TTCATTACTCTAAACAGAAACTGTTAGTGACTTTCTTCCTCTAGCTCTTCGTCTGGCTAAAAGTTTTTTACCACCTTTTGTTTTCATTTTTGATCTAAAGCCATGTTTTCTGGCTCTTTTTACATTTGAGGGCTGGTAAGTTCTTTTCATAATAAGTGATAAATTTTTTATTAAATTTGGCCCTTTATAGTAATTAAATATATAAATAGCAAATAGAACATTTTATAAATAGCATTGTTATTAATGGAAAAATCAAACAAATTGAAATTATTTATTGGTTTAGTTTATTTGATACTTATTTGCTTATTTTTATATTTTTTCTTTTCTAAATTTAGCCTCCAAGAACTTACCTCATATGACTTTATCAAAAATAATCGATCATATTTTTTTGAGTTAAAAAATTCTAACTTAATTCTAATTTTTTTTATTTTTTTGCTTTTAACAATTTTATGGGTATTCCCGTTTTTAGGTTTTGGTTCCCCAGTAGCTTTAATGGGTGGTTTTATTTTTGGAAAATGGGTAGGTACTATTGCCGTTGTACTTGGCCTAAGTATTGGTGCAACTTTCTTATATATTTTTGGAAATTTTTTTTTAAAAGAATTTATTAGAGAAAAGTTTTTAAAAAAATATCAAAACTTAGAAACTAAATTAAAAAAGTCTGAGTTTATTTATTTACTTATATATCGTTTTATAGGTGGAATACCATGGCAGATCAGTTGTTTATTACCAACTCTTTTTAATGTTAGGGTAAGCAATTTCTTCTTTGCTACACTTATAGGTATTATTCCACAAATTTTTCTAGCAGTTTCTATTGGTAGTGGTTTTGAGAAAATAATTGATCAAAACTCTAATGTTCCTGGCATTACTGAAATTATTTTTTCACCAGAAATATATGTTCCACTAATAGCTTTTTTTAGTTTAATACTAATAACTATTTTTTTAAGGAAAATGTTTTACAAAAACTAGTGGTGCTCCCACCCTGTACTGACCAGGGAACTAGTCATTACCAATGACTTGTTATGCCATTTAACTACAGGAGCAAAGAAACAATTTATATTTTGTGGATAATAATGCATTTTTTTCAAATTATTGCCTTAATTTTTTAGCCAATATGATCTATATCTATTTAAGGAAATGTTATGGGAATTCACTACGATTATAAATCAACCAAAGGTAATAAGCTTATGGAAAAGCAAGCTAAAAGAGAAAAAAAGCTTGCTGAAAAAAAAGCTAAACGTTTAGCCAAAGAAGGCCCAAAACAAGAGGAAACCAAAATAAAACCTTTAGATCCAAATAAACCGATATCTTTAGACTTCCTGACAAATCCAAATAAAGAATGAGTTCTAAAGATAAAAATGAACGTTTAAGTTTAGCTTTAAGAAAAAATTTAAAAAAAAGAAAGATTTTTCAAAAAAAAACTAAGAAAAAAAATAAGTAATGTCAGTTCTCTCAGATAAATGGATTCGAAAAATGTCCAAAGAACAAGATATGATTTCACCATTTGAAGAGAAGCAAATAAGAGGCAAGAGTATTTCATACGGACTTTCTTCTTTTGGTTATGATGCAAGAGTATCAGATGAGTTTAAAATTTTTACTAATGTTAATTCTGAGATTGTTGATCCTAAAAACTTTAAACCTACAAATTTTGTTACAAAAAACGTTTCTGAGTGTATCATTCCACCAAATTCATTCGTTCTAGCCAGGACTGTAGAAAAGTTTAAAATTCCGAGTGATGTTTTGGTTATTTGTCTAGGTAAATCAACATATGCAAGATGTGGAATTATTGTAAACGTAACTCCATTAGAGCCTGGCTGGGAGGGATATGTTACGCTCGAATTTTCAAATACAACACCATTACCTGCAAAAATTTATGCAAATGAAGGTGTAGCTCAGTTTATTTTCTTGAAAGGAAATGAAAAACCAGAAGTGACATATGCAGATCGAGATGGAAAGTACATGGGACAAACTGGAGTAACATTACCTAAAGTTTAAATATGCAAAAACTAGAAGTCTTTGGAGCGAAAAAGCTCAAAGGACAAATAAATATCTCAGGTTCAAAAAACGCTTCACTACCAATTTTGGCAGCAACTTTGCTTTCAAAAAATAAAATAACTTTGAAGAATCTGCCAAAAGTTAAAGATATTAGTACAATGATGAATTTATTAGATTCTTTAGGCTCTAAGATTAAAAAAGTAAAAAATAAAATAATTATCAATAACTCATATCAAAAAAAAACATTTGCTTCGTATAATTTAGTAAAAACTATGAGAGCAGGAATTTTAGTTCTTGGTCCGTTATTAGCAAAATTTGGTAATGCAAAAGTATCACTCCCCGGAGGTTGCGCGATTGGAACAAGACCTGTAGATATACATTTGGATGCCTTATCAAAATTAGGAGTTAAATATAAAATTATCCAAGGTTACGTTCATGCAACAGCGCCAAAAGGATTGATAGGAAATAAAATACGATTTTCAAAGGTATCTGTTGGTGCTACTGAAAATTTAATAATTGCCGCAAGCTTTGCAAAAGGATCTACTTATTTAAAAAACATAGCAATTGAGTCTGAAATTATAGATTTAATTAATTTCTTAAAAAGTATGGGATGCAATATTAAATGGACTGGTACACGTTCAATAAAAATTGAGGGGGTGTCCGAAGTTAAGGAAATTACCTACTCAGTAATGTTTGATAGAATAGAAGCTGGCACATATTTAATTGCTGCAGCAGTAACAGAAGGAAACCTTAAAATTAAAAATATTGTTCCAAAAATTATACGAACAGAAATAAATATTTTAAAAAAAATAGGTGCAAAAATTAATATTAAAAAAGATGAGGTTCATATAGTGGGCAATAAAAAAATCAAAGGTATTAATTTAAAAACTGCCCCATACCCTGGCTTTCCTACTGATTTACAAGCTCAAATGATGGTATTGATGTGTAAAGCAAATAAGAAATCTGTAATTAAAGAAAATATTTTTGAGAACAGATTTATGCATGTTGCCGAACTAAACCGGATGGGAGCTCAAATATTAATTAAAGGAAATAAAGCAATCATTCAAGGAAACATAAGTTTCGCTCCAGCAGAGTTGATGGCTACAGATTTACGAGCATCAGTTTCATTAGTGTTAGCCGCACTTACTGCAAAAGGAAAATCAGTTATTAATAGAATTTATCATTTAGATAGAGGTTATGAAAATATAGAAAAGAAATTAAAAAGAGTTGGTGCAAAAATACGCCGAATAAATTAATGGAAAAAAAATATTTAGCAAAAATTATTGCAAATGATCAAGAAGGTCTCCAAATGATATCTGCATGCAGCGCTGGCGCAAAGGTTAGGATTGTTAACATAAAATATCTGCCGTCAAGTAAAGTATTTTTGTTGTCAATTGAGAGAACAAAGGTTGAAACAAATCAAGAAGATAAAAAAATTAATAGTATTTGTAGGTTTGATTTTGTTGATAAAGTAAAATCTAAAAATATAGACCAATCAAACCAGAATCTAGTTTTAGATTTAATTGGAATTGATTATTTGAAAAATAATACTGATTATGAAATAAACTTAATTTTTAATAATAATGCGTACATTGCTTTGACTATGGAGACAATTGAAGTAAGACTTGAAGATCAAAATGAAATTAAAGATTAATGAAAATACTTGATAGCAATAAGAACAATTTTAATAATTCATTAAACAAGTTACTTTTACTTCGGAAAAAGAAAATTCACTCAAGTTCTATTTCCGTTACTAGCATTGTTAAAGATGTAAAAAAAAATGGTGATAAAGCTTTATTGAAATATGAGAAAAGATTTAATAAAAACAAAATAATTGTTCCAAGCTCTAAACAAATTAATAATTCGATAAAGTCCTTAAATCAAAATGTAAAAAAAGCAATTGATGTTGCATATAACAGAATTTACAAATTTCATTCACTTCAAAAATTCAAAAATATTTCTTATTTAGATAAATTCAAAAATAAACTTGAATATAAATATTTGCCACTAGACTCTGTTGCAATATATGTTCCAGGATCTTCAGCATCTTATCCATCAAGTGTTTTAATGAATGCTATTCCAGCAATTGTTGCCGGTGTTAAAAGATTAATAATGATTAACCCAGGTTTTGAAGGAAAGCAAAATCCAGCAGTTTTATACGCAGCTAGAAAATGTAAAATAAGAGAAATTTATTCTATAGGTGGTCCTTCTGCAGTTGCAGCTGCCGCTTATGGAACAAGAAAAATTAAAAAGGTTAATAAAATTGTTGGCCCTGGAAATGCTTATGTGGCTGCAGCAAAAAAGGAAGTTTTTGGAGATGTTGGCATCGAAGGTATGACAGCTGGTCCTTCAGAGGTTACTATTGTTTGTGACAGATTTTCAAATCCTGAGTGGGTTGCAAGTGATCTAATCGGTCAAGCAGAGCACGATAATCTTGCCCAATGTATTTTGATTTCAAAAGATAAAAAATTATTACAAAAAGTAAACATAGAAATAATTAATCAATTAAAACAAATTCCAAGAGCATCTGTGGCGAGAAAGAGTTTAATTAGCAATGGAATTTTAATGTATGTAAATTCTGATAAAAAAATAATTGAAATTGTAAACAAAATAGCACCAGAGCACTTAGAATTAAATATTAAAAATTATAAATCTTATATTTCTAAAATTAGAAATGCTGGATCAATATGTTTAGGAAAATACGCTGTAATGGCAATGACAGATTATAATGTTGGCTCCAATCATGTCTTGCCAACAAATGGATCTGCAAAATATTCGAGTGGAATTAGTGTTAATGAATTTTATAAAAGAATTTCTTACATAAACCTATCAAAAAAGGGTATTGAAAGTCTTGGACCATCAGTTATAACACTTGCAAATTACGAAGGGTTAGTTGGACACGCTCAATCAGTAATAAAAAGAATTAGGAGAAAATAAATTTGTCAAAACAAGACTTACTGGAATTTAAGGGTAAAGTAATTGATCTACTTCCAAATGCTATGTTTAGAGTTAAGTTAGAAAATGGACATACGGTTACAGCTCATACAGCAGGTAAGTTAAGAAAAAACAGAATTAGAGTTCTTCAAGGTGATAATGTGACTGTAGAAATGACACCTTATGATCTTACAAAAGGCAGAATAATCTTTAGAGGTTAAAATCCTGCCTCGGTAGCTCAGGAGTAGAGCAGAGCCCTGAAAAGGCTTGTGTCGGAGGTGCGAATCCTTCCCGAGGCACCACCCACTACTTTTGATCTTGAAAAAATTCAAAAAAAAATTAACCTATTTCCAATAATAAATAACAAAAGGACTTAGAAATAAGATGAGTACACTAACTGGTAAAATTAAATGGTATAATGGAAAAAAAGGATATGGCTTTATTGAAAGAGACGATAAAGAAAAAGACGCCTTTGTCCATGCCTCTGCAGTAAAAGATGCTGGAATGAGATATCTTAATGAGGGTGATAAACTTGAATTTACATTAGAAGATGGTCCTAAAGGTCCCTCTGCAGTTAATTTAAAGAAAGTAGACTAATTTTTTTTAATATTTTTAAGGACGTTTTATCTAATTAGAATAGAATTACGTCCTTAATTAATTAAAGCTTGCGTTATAGTAGTTTTTGTCTAAAAGACTGCTCATGATTATAAATATTACATTTAGAGAGACTTCAATAAGTACTTATAGAAATAGCCTACATAGCCTTTAGGCTATTTATTTATAATATAATTTTAAATTCACAGAAAATAATATAAAAACAAGGGATGCCTGGGTGGTGTAACGGTTAGCACGAAAGTTTGTGGAACTTTAAGTTTGAGTTCGATTCTCAGCCCGGGTACCAAAAAATGGATAAAGAAAATAAATTAGTACCTGGACTACCTTCAGGATTTGAAGATCGTTGGGAAATTAAACTTCTTCTCAAAAAGAAGCTATTAAAAGCTATAGAGAATAATTTTATTAAGTTTGGAGCAGAACCTCTTGAAACCCCTTCGTTTGAAATTAGTGAAAATATAGGATCTTTTTTGGCAGAAGATGAGGCCAATCCTATGTCTGATGTATTCTCATTCCAAGATGGTGAAAAAAGTATTACGCTTCGATATGATTTATCAAGCCCACTTGCAAGATTTGTAGCTCAAAATAATCAAGAACTTCCATCAATTTTCAAAAGGTATCAAATTCAAAACGTTTTTCGTAACGAAAAAGCTGGAAACGGAAGATATAGAGAATTTATGCAAGCAGACTTTGATATTATTGGGAATGTTGATCCAGCACAAGCAAATGCAGAACTTTGTAATCTAATATCAAGCACATTATTAGATTGTGGTTTGAAGAAAGATCAATTTACAATCAATGTAAGTAATAGAAAAATCGTGCAAGGTTTAATTAATGAATTAAAAATATCTGAAGAAAAACAGGTCAAGGTTATTAGAGCCATAGATAAATTGGATAAGCCAGGATTTGGTCTAAAGGGAGTTGAAGATTTATTAAAGAAAGAGAGAAAAGATCAAAGTGGAGCAATCACTAAAGGGGCTGATTTAACTGATCAACAAGCAGCACAAATATTAAATTTCTTAAAAATAAAAGATTTAAAAGAATTAAAAAAAACTTTAAAAAATCCATTATCTCAAGAAGGAATAAGTGAATTGGAAAATGTATTTGAGATACTTGATTATGGATCAAATATAAATCAAGTTCAAACAAACTTTACGATTGTGAGGGGATTAGCTTACTATTCGGACTTTATTGTTGAAACAAACTTGAATTTCAAAGTCACAAACAACAAAGGCAAGGAAGTTGATATCGGCAGCATATGTTCAGGTGGAGCCTATGCAAAACTCATATCAAGATTTAGAGGGGTTGATATTCCAGGTACTGGAATAAGTTTTGGAGTTGATAGATTGTTATTTGCTTTAATACAATTAGATCAGATTAATGTAGAGGATCAAAAACCAGTTTTAGTATGTGTAATGGATATAAAATATTTAAAAAATTATTATGAGATCGTTGATCAACTAAGAGATAATGGTATTAATGCTGAAATTTTTTTAGATAGTAAAAAAAATCTAGGTAAACAATTAAATTTTGCAAATAAACGTGATTTATCAGTTGCAATCATTTGTGGTGAAAATGAATTTAAAGAAGACACTGTTACCATAAAAAATTTAAAAGGTATCAAGGGCGAAAATAACAAAACAATACCAAAAGAAGATTTAATCAATGAAGTCAAAAAACTTATCTGAAAAAATCCTTAGATCAGTAAAATCTAAGGGTTTCAAATATATTGAGCTACCATCTGTAATAGAGGCAAATCATATTGTTCAAAGATCAGGAGAGAACTTTAGAAAATTCATGTTTTCCTTTACAGATATAAATGGCAAGGAATTATGCTTAAGACCCGATCTTACAATTGCATCTTGTCTAAGATATTTGGATGAAAATTTAAAGGGTAAAGAGAAAATTTTCTATAGTGGTCAGGTATATAGAAAAGCACAAAGTAAAAAAGATAAAATTATTAGAAATCAAGTTGGTTTTGAAATTTTAGGATCTAAAGATGAAAAAAATGACGATAAAGAAATTATAAACACATCACTAAAAATACTTCAAAATATAAAACATTCTTCAGGCACTTTAACAATTGGGAACATTGAAATTTTCAATTTACTTATTTCAAAATTAGATATTCCAAAAAGATGGAAACTGAGATTATCAAGACATTTCTGGAGGAAGGAATATTTTAATGATTTGTTAAAACGTTTAGAAACAAATGCTGATATTGACCCTACAATTGTAGAGATTGATAAAAAACGTTATTTAGATTTACTTAATAAAAATCCAGAAACTATAATTGCTGGTAGATCTGTTGGAGAAATTCTAAAAAGATTTGATACAAAAATTAAAGATCCCAGACAAGCAAAGAGAGGCAACAAAGTATCAAAAATAATTAAATCTTTTTTAAAAATTAGTTGTCCAATTAACAAAGCAGCTACAGAACTTAACAAATTCTTTAAAAAAAATAAGATTAATCTTGTAGTTGATCAAAGATATTTTCCTATCTCATCAAATAAATTATCAAAATTAAACGTAAAATTCTCAACCTCATTTGGAAGACATTTGGAATATTATTCTGGAATGGTTTTCAAAATAGATGTGAAATCAAAATCTACAACTATTAGGTGTGCGGGTGGTCGTTATGATCGATTAATATCTGATCTTGGTTCTAGAAAACAAGTGCCTGCAGTTGGAGCTGCTTTTAATTTATAATTTATGAAAGATATAATCAAGATCGGTATTCCAAGCAAAGGAAGGCTTCGTAAAGATGTTCTAAAAATTTTTAATAAAAATAAATTAAAACTTGTCTCGGAAAGAGGTAAAAGAGATTTGTTTGGATCAATAAAAGAAAAACCAAATATCCAAATTATTTATCTCCACGCACGTCAAATTATTGAGAGATTATCTGATAAATCTCTAGATATTGGTTTTTCAGGTTTAGATTTATTAAAAGAAAGTGAAATCAATTTTCAGAGAAATATTAAAATATTTAAAAAATATCCATATGGACAAGCCACCCTTGTAGTTGCAATACCAGATGACTTCATTGATATTTACTCAATGTCCGATCTAGAGGAAGTAGCATTTGAATTTAAAGAAAAGAAAAACAGGAGAATAAGAGTTTCCACCAAATATCCAAATCTTACACGTGAATTTTTTTATAATAAGGGTGTTACTCAATTTTCAATTGTAAAATCGATTGGATCAACTGAAATAGAGCCTTTTACTGGAGGTTGTGAGTTAATAACTGATATCACTAGTACTGGGTCGACTCTAGCTGCAAATAATTTACGTATAATAAATGATGGCTATATTTTAAATTCTGAGCTTTGCATGTTCATTGGTAAAAATTCTTTTAAAAATAAGGGAATAAAAAACTTAGCAAAGTTACTTTCTACGAAGTATTAAATATTTAAATATATTAATCAATTTTTTACTATAAGATAAGAGTTAAGAATCATGGATCTTATTTTAATAGTGTTACTTGTTTTATTGCTTGGGGGAGTATTCGCAATTCTTTACCTCAATTTAAGGCCAAAACTCAAAGACGAGAATGATAATAAAGAGTCAGAAGAAATAGCTAAATTAAAAACAGAAATAGTTACGCTTAAAGATACCTTAAATAATACAATTAATACCTCTCTTGGTACAATGTCGACATCGTTTAACAATCTCTCAACTGGGGTAACAAAAGATATGACCGAAGCTTTAACTAAAGTAGATGAAAAAGTTGGAAATTTTAACCAGCAGGTAAAATTACTTAATCAAAGTCAGGAGGGTATTACTAAAATTTTAGCTGGAGTTAAAAAGTATGGAACACTTGCTGAATTTAGCTTAGATGCACTAATCAAAGATTTGTTGCCAGCTTCTCAATTTATGACGAATGTAAAAATGAAAGAAGATACAAGTGAAAATGTTGAATTTGCAATTAAACTTCAAGGAGGTGTTTTAGTTCCAGTTGATAGCCATTTTCCAGTAGAAAAATTTAAAGCAATTACAGATGGTCATGATGTAGACGACAAAAAAGCTGTTGCTGAGGCAAGAGTAAAATTAGCAACCGCCTTTAAAGCTAAAGCTAAAAGCGTTAAAGAAAAATATATTGTACCACCAAAAACAACAGATTTTGCAATCGTCTATGCACCAACAGAGAGCTTATACAAAGAGTTAACTGATTATCAAGATCCAAGCACTAAAGAATTATTAACTCAAGAATTAATGAAAAAATACAAAGTTGTAATCTGTGGACCTAATACTCTTTCTGCATACTTACAATCTTTACATATGGGTTTTCAATCATTGAAAGTTCAAAAGGGTGCAACAGAAATTTATAATCATTTAAAAACAATAAGCTCAAGATTTGGTAAGCACTTCGATAATATAATTTCTCTAAGAAAAAAATTAGAAGAAGCGATGGCTGTTGTCGATAAGTTTGGTACAGATGCTAGATCAATTACTAGAACGCTTGAAAGTATAAAAGATCCTGAACAACTTGAAAAAGCTGTTCAAACTGAAAATGTTGAAAAATTTATTGATCGTTCAAAACAAGCAAATAATTAATTTCAATTTTTCTCAAATAAAGAATATAAGAAATCACATGCAGTGGAATAAGAAATATGATTACCCAACATCATCAAGAGCTACAGTAGACGGTATAAGAAGATATCTATTAGGTGAGGCGAAATTACCAAGTGTTACATCCATTTTAGATGCCACAAGATCAGACGAAGATAAGGCGGCATTAGCCAATTGGCGAGAGAGGACAGGTTATAAAGAGGCTGAAGCAATTACAAAAGCAGCAAGCAGCAGGGGTTCTCAGATGCATAATTATTTAGAGTCTTATCTTCTTGGAAGAGAAAATCTCAGTTTTTTCGATGACAACGAACAATATAAATTAATGGCAAAAGAAATAATTGAAAAAGGATTAAATAATAGATTGGAAGAAATTTGGGGAGTTGAATGCACACTATACTATCCAGATAAATATGCTGGTACCGCAGATTGTGTTGGAGTTTACGAGGGACGAGAAACGATAATAGATTTTAAGCAAAGCAATAAACCAAAAAAATCAGAGTATATCGACTCATGGCTTCTACAAACGAGCGCATATTCTTTGGCTCATAATATTGTGTATAACTCTAATATCACTTCTTGTGTAATTCTAGTTTGCACAGTAGATAAATTGTTTCAAGAATTTAAAATTCAAAGTCATGATTTAGTTGTTTATCAGAATTTGTTTTTGGGAAGATTAAAAAAATTTAATGAGCTTTCAAATTTAGCCTAAATATTAAAATGGACAAAATAGTAATATACGATACTGAAACTACAAATTCGACTATATGGGGAAGCATTATTGAGGTTGGTGCTGTAGTTGTAGATAAAAACCTTAAAGAAATTGGAAAGTTAAATATTAGAGGAAGAATGCCTGAAGGAGAAGTGCCAAGCGCTAAAGCACTTCTAGTAAACTCTACAAGTATTGATTTACTTACCAAAGGCAACTATTCACATTATGACTTTCTAGGAGCTGTGGAAAATTTCTTTTCAAAAGCAGCTCCGTCGTTGTTTATGGGTTGGAGTAATCTTAACTTTGATCGTCGTATGTTTCATTTTAATTTTTTTAAAGGAAATAGATATCCTTATTTAACACATTCTTCACCTAATCAAGAAACTGATGGTTTACATGTTGCCAGAGCTGCTCAAACTATAAACTCTGAAACCTTAAAAACCGAATTAACACCTGCAGGAAATGAAAGTTTGGCTTTAGAAGCATTAGCAAGACAACAAGGATTTGATACTACACAACAACACACTGCTTATCACGACGCTTTTACAAGCTTAAAGATACTTAGAATTATTAAAGATCAACATAAAGATAATTGGGAAAAATTTTTAAGTACATCAACAAAGAGTAGTGTTGAGTCGCTTTTAAAAAGTGAGGGAATTTATTCTATTTTTGAAAATGTAAAAGGACGAAACATGATGTATCTAGTTTGTACACTTCATCCAGAACACTGTTTTCATCCCACTTATGCGTCTTGGGGATATGTTTGGGATTTAAGAAGGGATCCCGAACCTTTTTTGAATTTGACAGTTAATGAGCTTAAAGCAAATTTAAAAAAAATTAGTCCAAAAGCATTAAGAGTATTAAAAACTAATAAGGCGCCTGTAGTATTAGATAAAAAATTTGCATTAAAAGAAAAAGCATATTCAGAATTAGATTTAGAAACAATTCTGAAAAGAGCAAAATTAGTTAGAAGTAGTGAAAATTTTTGCAAAAATATTCAAATTATTAATAGGGAAGCTGCTGAGGAAAAAGCCCAAACTCAAACACAAGAAGATTTGCTTCCAGAAGAAACTTTGTATGAAAAATTTATTCCCAATAAAGATACTGCATTATTTAAAACATGGCATAGTTCATCTTGGGAAGATAAATTAAGATTATTAGATAAGTTTCAAGACAAACGATGTAGTTGGTTTGGTCAAAAAATTATTTACCAAGAGGCACCTCATATTCTACCTCCGGATTTATACAAAAATATTAAGAGCGAAATAGCTCGGAGAATATTGAGTAAAAATAAGGAAAAGTGGCAAACCATCGGTATGGCTTATACAGAAATTGATACATTGAGAGATCAAGCATCTAATCGAGATGATCAGGAAGAGCTGAAAAAATTGGACGAAATTAATGAATTTATAATGTCCATTGAAAAAAAATATGAAATTGCCTAGTTGACTTTGAGGCTCCAATTTATAGAAAGGATTTATGCTTATAGATTTTAAAGATGAGGATTTTGAAAGTAAAATTAAAAATGAAGATGTATCAGTAATACAATTTTCAGCATCGTGGTGTGGTCCATGCAAAGCTCTTAAGCCAGTGATGGATAAATTGTCAGATGAGTATAAAGACAAAGCAAATTTTTATATTACTGATATTGAAGATGCTGGAATTAATACAGGCTCAGCAGCGGGAATTCGTGGAGTTCCAACAGTGATTATATATAAAAAAGGTCAAGAAGTAAGTCGAAAGGTTGGAGGAGTTCCAGAAGGTAATATGAAAGAATTCCTAGACGAAAATATTTAGTTTAGATTTAACACCTCACCAGCAAGATACAAAGATCCCGTTATCAAAATTATATCGTTTTCTTTGACCTTAATTGACTTGATAGCATCAATAATAGATTCTTTATATTTAACGTTATCAAAACTATTAAGTTTGTTTTTCAATACTTTTCCTTTGATCGAATTTGGTTGATTAGGGATATCTACAGTGGTCAAGGAGGAAATATTTTTAAAGTGCCTCATATATTTGATATGATCTTTATTGCTCATCATACCTAGAATAATATGTTTATTACAATTCAAACCTTCCAAATATTCATTTAAAACTTTTGCTCCTAAAGGGTTATGAGATCCATCAACAAGTAATTTATTATTTTTTATTAATTCTTTAAGTTTACCAGAACTAATTTCTTGAAGTCTTGCAATACTTTCAATTTTAGTAATTCCATCTTTAATATTATTTTCGCTTACTTTTAATTGTTCAATTGATCTTAAAGTAGCTATTGCAGTTGAAATATTTTCTAATTGAAATTGACCTTCAACATTTGGAATTGGAAGCTTGATCCCACCATTTTTATCTTCGTAATAAATAAAACCATTTTCACTCAATGAATAATTATAATCTTCATTAAAAAAATATTTTTTTGAGGAGTTTTTTGTAATTGAATTTTTTATTTCATTAACGATTTTTGATGAATTTTGCTTTGCAATGATAATATTAGAATTTAATAAAGTTGAGGTTTTTTCAAATATTATTTTTTTAGTTGTTCGTTCGTTCTCAGGCAGCCAATCTAGATGATCCAAACCAATAGAAGTTATAATACTTGCTAAATTATTTTTTAGTATATTTGTTGCATCAAAACGGTGAAACAAACCTGCTTCAATTAAGTTAATATTTTCAGGGTATTTTGAGGCTTTATAAAAGTACGCAGCACTTAATATCTCAAAAAAAGTTATTGGCTCGTTGTTATTTGCTTCTTCAATTTCCTCAAAAAGAATTCCAAGATCACCATCACTTAATTCTTCATTATTAAATACAAATCTTTCATTTATTCTTTTGATATGTGGACTAGTGTAAATATTACACTTAATATTTGTCTCTTTTAAAATTGAGAATAAAGCCTGAATAGTTGAATATTTACCGTTAGTTCCAACAACTGAAATAGCTTTTAATCTATCTTGAGGATTTCCAAGGGTTTTACAGAGTTTTTTTATTCTATCTAAACTTAGATCAATCTCTTTAGGATGCAACTTTTGTAAGCGATTGACTATCTTCTGAAGTTTCATTTTGTTCAGAAGTTATAACAGATTTTCGCTTTAACAATATTGATAATAGAGTTCCAATTTTTGATGCTAGTTCTTTTCTCTCAACTATTAGGTCAACAAATCCAGTTTTTTCAACATACTCACTCTTTTGGAAACCTTCTGGCAGTTCTTCTTTAACAGTTCCTTGAATAACTCTAGCACCGGCGAAAGCAATCAATGCCCCAGGTTCTGCAATATTGATATCACCAAGCATTGCATAAGAGGCTGTTATTCCTCCTGCGGTAGGATCTGTAATACACACCAAATAGGGTAAACCATTTTTTTTTAACTCGTTAATTGCAAGAGTAGTTCTGGTCATTTGAGATAATGAAATTAAGCTTTCCATCATTCTCATTCCACCACCTGCACTAATGCATAAAAAAGGTGTTTTATTTTCTATCGCATGTTGAATTCCATATAAAAAAGCTTCACCTTCTGCAGCAGCCATTGAGGCACCTAAAAAATCAAAATCAGATGCAACTGCAGTAATTTTAATATTATCAATAGTGCCAGATGCAACCATCATTCCACACTCTAAGCCAGTTTTTTTTCGTGCACTTTTTAATCTGTCTTTATATGATTTAGAGTCAGTCCAATTTAATGGATCATCTTTTGGAATAGGAGTTTTAAATATTTCATAATTATTTTTACCAAATAAAATATCAAATCTCTGTTTAGGTTTTATTCTATGGTGTTTATTACACTCTGGACAAACCCACAAATTACTTTCTAAATCTTTTTTAAGTATTGGACCTATACAACATGAAGTCCAATCACTATTTGCAATATCTTCTTTCGAAGCTCGCTCTTTTATAGCTGTTTTGATTTTCTCACCAGCTTTTATTATTTTTGTAATCCAGTTCATTTAATTTTATTTTTTAATCTTCTAACTACATTAGTAACATTTGTGACAGCATTTTGTCTGTTTTTAATTGATTTAGATATTTCCTTACAAATTGCGCTCCCTACAACCAAACCATCAGCTTTTTTAAGTGATTTAATTGTTTTTTCAGTGATTCCAAATCCAATTACAACATTCTTTGTTTTATTTTGATTCTTAATTTTAAAATAATTTTGTAAAATTTTTTTAGGAGAAACTTTTAGTTTTCCTCCTGTAGTTGACAACATACTAATATAATAAATCATATCATGTGAATCTTTAACAATTTTTTTTAACCTTATCTTAGATGTAGTTGGTGATACTAATTGTACAAAGTTTATACCCTTCTTTTTACATTTTTTAGAAAAACTTTTATTTTCTGGATAAGGAAGATCGACAACAATTAAACCGTCTATTTTT
>CACHWJ010000018.1 GCA_902583635.1 uncultured Pelagibacteraceae bacterium
GTTATAGGCAAAACAGAAGGTCATATTGACCAAAGTTTATTTGCAAGAGTTATATTAGATGAAAAAAATGGGCCTCCACCAGAAATAAATCTATTTAATGAAAAAAATAACGGAGAAACCCTTTTAAAATTAATTGATAGTAGTTTAATTAAAAGCGCCCATGATATTTCTTTAGGTGGAATAATTACTGCTGTATCAAAAATGTGTATTAAGGGTAATAAAGGCGTCAATTTAAAAAAACCAAAATACTTAATCAGTGAAATAGAATATTTTTTTTCAGAAGACCAAGGAAGATACATTATTGAAATTAGTAAAAAAGATCAAAAAAAAGTCCTAGATATATTAAATAAAAATGCAGTTCATTATGATGAGCTTGGAACAATCAATGAAAATATGCTATTTTTGAGTGAAAAGACAAAAGTTACAATTGACGAATTAAAAGGGTTTAATACAAGGTGGTTGAAGGAATATATGAGTAAATAATGGCAATGAATTTAAATGAAATTGAGACTTTAATTAAAGAGGCAATTCCTGATGCGATTGTTGAAATACAAGACTTAGCTGGCGATGGTAATCATTACTCTGCAACTATAACTTCATCACAATTTTCAGGTAAAAGTAAAATTGAACAACATAAAATGGTATACAACTCATTAAAAGGTAGAATGGGTAACGAATTACACGCTTTAGCAATCAAAACAAAGGAAGATTAAAATGGACCAAGAAACAAATGATTTAATTAAAAATGAAATTGAAAATAACGAAGTTTGTTTATTTATGAAGGGAACGCCTGATGCACCTCAATGTGGTTTCTCAATGGCTACATCTAATATTTTAAAAGTGCTAGAAGTAGAATTTAAAGGTGTAAATGTTTTAGCAGATCAAAAACTTAGAGAAGGTATCAAGGTTTATAGTGATTGGCCTACAATCCCTCAACTATATATTAAAAATGAATTTGTTGGTGGCTGTGATATTGTAAAGGAAATGTTTGAAAGTGGTGAGCTTGCTAAACTGCTTGAAAATAAAAATATAAATTTTAAGGCTAAAAACTAATTATCTAGAATAATATTCAATAACTAGATTGGGCTCCATAACTATTGGATAAGGGACTTCATCAAACTTTGGTGTTCTCACAAACTTCAACTTTTTATTTTTTTCATCCATTTGAATATACTCAGGAGTTTCTCTTTCCTTATTTGCTAAGGCAATATCAACAATTGCTAATTGTTTGGACTTATCTCTTATTTCAATTGTATCTTCTTCTTTTATTAAATAACTTCCAATGTTAACTTTTTTACCATTCACTTTAACATGTCCATGATTAATTAATTGTCTAGCTGAAAATATTGTTGTTGCAAATTTTGCTCTATAAATAACCGCATCTAATCTTCTTTCAAGTAAACCAATCAAATTTTCACCTGTATCCCCTTTAAGCATAACAGCTTTTTTATAAATATTTCTAAACTGTCTTTCATTGATATTACCATAGTAAGCTTTTAGTTTTTGCTTGGCTTGTAGCTGAATTCCATAATCTGAAGGTTTAGATGATCTAGTTTGACCATGTTGTCCTGGTCCGTAAGCTCTGGTATTAAATGGACTTTTTGGTCTTCCCCAAAGGTTAACCTTTAATCTTCTATCTACTTTATGTTTAGAGTTTAATCTTTTAGTCATTTAATAGAGGGGTTTATAAACTTACTCATTGTTTTGTCAATCAACGTTTTTTTCCTAAACTGGCAAATACACTTGATAAAATACGTGTTTCTTTTGAAGATAATTCCATCCTATTAAAAATATTTCTCAAGTTCTCAAGCATTAGTGGTTTCTTTTCTTTAGGTTTGAAGAACCCAATAGCTTCTAAATTTTTAATACATAAGTTGGTCATTGATAATATGTCTTTTTTTGACGCTGACTTTACTTTTTTAGATTTTTTAAAACTAGAAACTTTTGAATTAATGATGCTGTATAAAAATTGGGCAATTATAATTAAACTATGAGACAAGTTTAGAGATTTAAAATCTGGGTTAGTTGGTATTTGAAGAGTATAATTGGCATAACTTATCTCGTTATTTGAAAGTCCTGAAGCTTCGGGCCCAAATAAGAAAGCCACTTTTTTTTTATAATTAATTTTTTTTAAATCCTCTAATTGAATGTGTTTGATGTTTTTATTTCTGAACCTGGCTGAAGTGGCAATTACTATGTCAATATTTTTTAAAGCAGATTCTAAATTATCAAAATTTTTACTTTTATTTATAATATTTTTTGCTGCCACGGAAGTGGCTAAAATTTTATCATTAGGATAGACGGGTTTTGGATCTATAACAATCATTTTTTGAAAATTAAAATTTTTCATCGCCCGTGCACACGCACCAATATTTTCTGAAAGTTGAGGTTTATGTAAAATAAATGAAATATTTTTGTTTGACATAATCAGTCTATGCCGTGACTTCTATCATAATTTGAAATTTTAGATGTATCTAAATCTTTTAAATATTTTTCATCTGTTTTCCATATACTTACTTTTAGTGGATAACATTTTGCTACATCAGAGGAATGTTCTGATCCACAATCTCCGCCAGGACAAGCTGATAGAGCTCCTAATAAATCGGTCTCTGCAAAAAATTCTAAGTAATCACCTGGTCTTACAGGACTTGCCTTCATAAAATATTGTTTAGTATCATTAGTGAATCCAGTTAACATAAAAACATTTAAAACATCATGAACTATTTTTTCAGCTTCATCAATTTTAAGTTTTTTTTCTTTAACTAATGCTCTAGTTAAATTTGAATGACAGCAGTAATGATAGTCATTACCCGATAGAAGCTTTGAAGTATAAGGATCGCACCTAGTCCCAATTACATCATGTACTGATCCGCCATCATCATCATAATCATACCAATCTAACGTATCCCATGTAATGGTTGCTAAAGATCTAAGATAAGGAAAACTACTAAACATTTTATCACCTACTGAAAGATGAGTTCCATAAAGTGCTCTAGTTTTCCCAGAATAAAATTTTTCTGTTAAGTTATTTAAATTAAAAAGATTTAGGTCTCCTACTTGAGGTCCTTCCACGCTTTCTATTCTAAAGAATTCGCCCCTTTTAACTTGAAATGTTTTGGCGTCTCTCGGAGGAATTATTATTTCATTTTTTTTGGTTAAATTTTTTCTTGCTAAATGTAAAATATTTAAATTTTTTTCTTCAATATTATTATTTGGATAGCAAACAACTGGTTTTGCACCAATTCTTGTGTTGATATCTAAAGGTTTAGTAGAAAATTTTTTAATCTTCATGCCTAAAGACTAGCAGGAGCTTTATCTTTAAATAGTTTGTAATCTAAACTATCGATGAGTGCTTTAAAGGATGCGTCAATAATATTCGGTGATACTCCAATAGTAAACCAGTTTAATCCTTTGGAGTCTGTACTTTCAATACTAACTCTAGTTACAGCCTCAGTTCCTGTATTTAAAATTCTAACTTTATAATCTACTAATCTTAAATCTTTTAAATATTCAGAATACTTATCAAGTTTATTAACATTTTTTCTAATTGCGTTATCTAAAGCATTAACAGGTCCATTCCCTTCTCCTTCGCATAATATCTTTTGGCCATCTACTTCTAATTTAGCCTTGGCATGAGAAATAATTTCACCCGATTTATCTTTTTTAACAGAAACATCATATTCATTAATTGAAATATATCTTGGTATGTCACCCATCAATCTTCTTGCAAGCAATTCAAAAGAAGCATCTGCACCGTCGTAGCTGTATCCTATAAATTCTCTATCTTTTACCTCTTCAAGAAGTTTTTTTATTTTAGGATCATTTTTCTCTACCTTTATACCTATAAAATTTAACCTAGATATAATATTAGACTGTCCTGATTGATCTGAAACAACTATATTTCTCGAGTTCCCTACTTCCTCTGGATTTATATGTTCGTAAGTTTTTGGATCTTTTTGAACAGCCGAAACATGCATTCCACCTTTGTGAGAAAAGGCAGATGCACCAACATAAGGTAAGTGTTTATTAGGTTTCCTATTAAGTAATTCATCTAACAACCTAGAACATTGTGTTAAATTTTTTAAATTTTCGCGTTTAATATTAAGTTGATAATTTTCATAAAAGTCTTTTTTCAAAAAAAAAGTTGGAATCAAAGATGTTAAATTTGCATTACCACATCTTTCACCTAAACCATTTATAGTACCTTGAACTTGCCTTACTCCTGCTTGGACTGCAGTTAAACTATTTGCAACTGCATTTTCTGTATCATTGTGAGCATGAATTCCTAAATTTTTTCCTGGTATATGTTTTGTAATTTCTGAAATAATTTTTTCTACCTCATGAGGTAGTGTTCCTCCATTTGTATCACACAAGACAATCCATCGTGCCCCATTATCATAGGCAGATTTTAAGCAAGCAAGTGCATAAGCAGCATTTGCTTTATAGCCATCAAAAAAATGTTCAGCATCAAACATAAATTCCTTGCCTGATTTAACAATATGTTTTGCACTTTCACTAATATTGCTAAGATTTTCCTTGTTTGAAATACCAAGAGCTACGTCAACTTGGAAATCCCAAGATTTTCCAAACAAGCAAACTGACTTACATTTTGAATTAATTAAAGAGGATAACATTGGGTCATTTTCAGCACTATGCTCTGATTTTTTTGTCATGCCAAAAGCAGTTAATTTAGCTGATTTAAAATTGTGATCTATGTTAAAAAATTCTGTATCAGTTGGGTTTGCACCAGGCCAACCTCCTTCAATGTAATCAACACCAAGCTCATCTAAAGCAGAAGAAATTTTCTCTTTATCGTCAATTGAAAAATCAACACCTTGGGTTTGTGCTCCATCACGAAGAGTGGTATCAAATATATATAGTTGATCTTTACTCATTTAAATTTCCACGTCGTTTTACCATTTTTATCTTCTATTAAAACACCTTTGTCTAAAAGCTCGTCTCTTATTTTGTCAGCTTCTTCATAGTTTTTATATATTCTAGCTTTATTTCTTTGCTCAATTTTATCTAAAATTTCAGCTTCATTTATTGAAAGTTTATTTTTCTTAAACTCTAACCATTCGATTTCACTTTCATTTAATAAACCTATAAAATTACATGCGGATGTAAATAATGCTTTGTCAGTGGAATTGCCTTTTTGTGCTTTCTCATACAGTTTATGAAGGTTAGCAATGTAACCTGGTGTATTTAAATCGTCGTAAAGTGGTTTTAGAATTTGATCATCAACTTCTTCCTCATGATAATCAGACGAATAAACATTATACCATTTACTAATTATATTTTGACAATCATTTAAAAGTTTATCGTTCCAATCTAATGGTTGTTTGTAATGTGCACTCATTAAAGCTAATCTTAATACTTGACCACTTACCTTATTCCTAAAATCCTTTATTTTTAAAATATTTCCTTGAGATTTAGCCATTTTTTCATTCGACATTGTTATGAATGCGTTATGCAACCAGAAATTTGCAAAAACTTTTGTATCATTTGCGCATCTTGATTGAGCAATTTCGTTTTCATGGTGTGGGAACAATAAATCTATACCACCTCCATGAATATCAAAACTCTTTATAACAGTACTGGTCAAATCAGAAATTGAAATATTTTTTTCCTTAGATGAATTAATAATTTTATCATCAACATCAGTTATATTTCTAACATAAGTAACTTTTGGATATTTTTTTTTAAAAATTTTAAAAAGAATATCAAAAACAACAATAGGTCTTGCATTACCAATATGAGGATCGTCGTATACAGTCGGGCCACAAACATACATTCTAATATTTTTTTCATCTATAGGAACAAATCTTTCTTTTTTGTTACTCAGATTATTAGTTAAAAAAATATCATTACTCATGATTTTAGGAATATACTTAAAAAATAGATTTGTGAATCTATTTGATTAATTTGGAATTATGCATACTGGAATTGGCTCCATTTTATGCATATTTTGTTTTCTAATAGTTTCGTATTTAGATCGATTCGGAGAATTAGGATTGGCCATAGCCTCTTCTAATTCTTCATATTTTAATCCTAGTTGGCCTTCATCAGTTCTTCCATCATCCCACAAACCATCAGTTGGTGCAGCTTCAATTATTTCTTTAAGAATTCCAAGTTCTTTTCCTAGTTCCCAAATTTGAGTTTTATTACAGTCTGCTATTGGTGAAATATCAACTCCACCATCTCCATATTTAGTGTAAAATCCAACTCCAAAATCTTCAACTTTGTTTCCTGTTCCTACAACAATACCTTTATTGGCTGCAGCTACCTGATAAAGAGTTGTCATTCTTAACCTAGCTCTTGAATTTGCCATTCCATGTTCATTATCAAATTTAGATAAACTGGTACTAAAAGCTAAAAATAATTCATCTAAATTAACTGTATGTCCTTCAACATTTTTAAAATTTTTTACTAACCATTCTTGATGTTTTAAACTTAAATCATGCTGGTAAGATTTTTGCTTAATCGGCATGGATAAAACAATTGTTCTTAAACCTGTCATTGCACTTAATGTGCTTGATACAGAGGAGTCTATTCCTCCAGAGATACCAATAACTAAAGATTCTGCCTTAGATGGCATATTATTTGCATAATCTTTAATCCAATTAGAAATAAATTTTACTTTTTCAGAAGAATTCATAATGTTTAAATATTAATTATTTACGATTTTGCAATGTTTTAAGATGCCGCTCTATTTGCATTTTTTGAATAAGAGCTATTCTTTTTAATCTCATCTGATATTAAAAAAGCCAATTCCAAAGCCTGATTTGAATTCAATCTTGGGTCGCAATGGGTATGATACCTTGATGACAGATCTTGCTCAGATATTTTTTGAGCACCTCCTATGCATTCTGTTACATTTTGACCAGTAAGCTCAATATGCAGACCTCCTGCATAGCTTCCTTCACTTTGATGACAAGCAAAAACATCTTTAACTTCTTTTAAAACTCTATTGAAAGGTCTTGTTTTAAAACCTGTAACTGCTTGAATAGTATTTCCATGACATGGGTCACACGACCAAATAACATTAAGTCCCTCTTTTTTAATTGCTCGAATAAGTTTTGGTAAATGTTTTGAAACATTATCTGCTCCAAATCTTGAAATTAATGTAATTTTACCTTTCTCATTTTTTGGGTTAATTTTATTACATAAATTAATTAGATCATCAGCTTTTAATGTTGGTCCACATTTAATTCCAATTGGGTTTTCTATTCCTCTGCAAAATTCAACATGTCCGCCATCTAATTGTCTAGTTCTATCTCCAATCCAAACAAAATGAGCTGAAGTATCATGGTTCTCACCAGTAGTAGAATCTGTTCTTGTCATAGATTCTTCAAAAGGTAATAATAAAGCTTCATGTGATGTCCAAAAGTTAACAGTGTATAGCCTATTATTAAAATCCGATGTAATCCCACATGCCCTCATAAAAGCTATTGCATCAGCAATTTTATCTTCAAGGTCTTTAAATTTTTTAGCTTGTGGACTTTTTTTAATATAATCCAGGTTCCATAAATGTACTTTATTTAAATCTGCAAAACCCCCTTTTGAAAAAGCTCTTATAAGATTAAGCGTTGCAGCAGATTGAGAGTAAGCTTTAAATAATCTTTTTGGATCAGGAATTCTGGCTTTTTCAGTAAATTCCATTCCATTAATGTTGTCTCCTAAATAACTAGGAAGCTCAACACCATTTTTTGACTCAACCGGTGAACTTCTTGGTTTTGAAAATTGACCAGCTATTCTTCCAAGTTTCACGACTGGTAAGGATGCTGAGTATGTTAAAACTAAAGACATCTGTAGCAAAAGTTTAAACGTATCTCTTATATTGTCTGGATTGAATTCAGCAAAACTCTCAGCACAATCTCCGCCTTGAAGAAGAAAAGCTTTTCCATCCACAACTTCAGCAAGTTGGTCTTTTAAATGTCTTGTCTCTCCTGCAAAAACTAATGGTGGAAACGTTCCTATTTTATCCAAAACTGTATCCAATTCTTTTTTATCTGGATACTCTGGTATGTGTTTAACAGGATATTTTCTCCAACTATTTTTTTTCCAATTTTTCATATGCAACCTGCAGGTGTTTTAGCAGAGTTTAAACTTTATTCAACAGTGACAGATTTAGCCAAATTTCTTGGCTTATCGATATCATATCCTTTTTTAAGTGCAGAATAATATGCCAATTTTTGAAGTGGGATTGTTAAAAGAAAAGGAAGTAAGTCATCATTTGTATTTTCAACTTCAATAGTTTCCCAAATATTTTCAGAAACAATTTCGTCTTTACTTTTGTTAGTTATTAATAAAACCTTTGCCCCTCTTGCTATTACTTCCTGCATATTTGAAATAGTTTTTTTATAATAGCTGTCTCTTGGAGCTAACACCACAACTGGCATTCCATCTTCAATCAATGCCAATGGGCCATGTTTCATCTCACCTGCAGGGTAACCTTCTGCATGGACATAAGATAATTCTTTTAATTTTAAAGCACCTTCAAGTGCAATTGGATATGAAAAACCCCTACCCAAAAACATTGAGCCTTTTGCTTCATTAAAAGTAGAAGATATAGCTTGTATATCATTATCTATTAATAAAGATTTTTCAATTAAACCTGGTAAATTCTGAAGATCTTTAATCTTTTCTTTGTAAATTTCTTTATTAATTTCATTTCTCAAAGATCCTAGTTTTAAAGATAAAATATATAAAATTAATATTTGGCCTAAAAAAGCTTTTGTAGATGCAACTCCAATTTCTGGGCCACAATGAATTGGTAATACAAAATTTGCATCTCTTGCAATTGAACTTTCAATTACATTTACTACAGCGCAAGTTTTCATATTGTTTTTTTTACATAGATCTAGTGCTGCGTAAGTATCTGCTGTTTCTCCAGATTGTGAGACAAATACATATAGATTGTCTTTTTTAAATCTATTTTTTCGATACCTAAACTCTGATGCAATATCTATGGAAACATCAAGTTGAGTTAATTCTTCAAACCAATATTTAGCCATTAAACAGGAATGGTAAGCAGTGCCACAACCTATTAAAGTAATTGAATTAATTTCATCAATTTTCCATGGGAAATTATATATATTTATTTCTGAATTTGTTTTGTCTACATATTCTTTAATTCCAGTTTTAACTGTATTTGGTTGTTCTTCAATTTCCTTAGCCATAAAATGTTTAAAATCGCCTTTTTCATAACTAGAGTCATCTGACGAAAGTTCTAATATTTTTTTATTTATTTTTGTTCCATCTTCATTAAAGAAAAGAACTTGATCCTTTTTAATAATACAAAATTCACCATCTTCAAGATAAGTAATTTTATTTGTCATTGATTTTAATGCATAAGAATCTGAACCTAGATAATTTTCATTAGGTCCATAGCCAACAGCTAAAGGTGAGCCTCTTCTAGCTCCAACTATTAAATTAGGAATATCTTTAAAAACAATTCCTAAAGCAAAACTACCGTGAAGTTGTTTTAATGTTTTGGTTATAGCTTCTTCTAATTCGTCAGTTTTCAAATTTTCAGTAATTAAATGAACTATTACCTCAGTGTCTGTTTGAGATTTAAATATATGGCCTTTAGTTGTTAAATATTTTTTTAATATTGTTGAATTTTCAATAATTCCGTTATGAACAACAGATACATTGTAAGATGAGTGTGGATGAGCATTAATGCTGTTTGGTATCCCGTGAGTAGCCCATCTAACATGGCCAATTCCAATATTACCTTTTAAATTTTTTAAATCAAAATTTTGTTCTAAAGTGTTTACTCTACCTTCAGACTTCACTTCTTTTATTTCGCCCTCAAAAAGGGTTGCAATCCCAGCAGAGTCATAACCTCTATATTCAAGCTTTTTTAGTGAATTAATGATACTTGCAGATACTGACTTATTACTTGCAATTCCTATTATACCACACATAATTTATTTTTTTCTCTTATAATTTTTGATTTCTGTTTGTAAAGATCTTGTTAAAGCCAAAGATTTTTTAGATACATTTTTCGTTATAACTGAACCTGCTCCCACAATGCTTTCACTCTCAATTGTAACTGGTGCAACTAATGAAGAATTAGAACCTATAAATACTTTATCTTTAATTTTTGTTTTACTTTTTTTGACACCATCGTAATTACAAGTAATCGTACCAGCGCCCACATTTACAGCTTTACCAATTTCAGTATCACCAATATAAGATAAATGATTTACCTTTGATTTTTTACCGACAGTACTTTTTTTAACTTCAACAAAATTCCCAATTTTAGAACCCTCTTTTAGAATTGTTTCAGGTCTTATTCGTGCATAAGGACCAATCTCAACTTTGTTTTCAATTTTACAAGCCTCTAAATGAGAAAAAGATTTGATTATAACATTGTTTCCAATTTTTACTTTTGGGCCAAAAACAACATAAGGTTCAATGGAAACATTTTTTCCAATTTTTGTATCTTTGGAAAAGAAAATCGTCTCAGGTCCTAGCATTTTAGTACCTGCTTTTAGAAATTTATTTCTTAACTTAATTTGAATTTTTTGTGAATTTAAAGGTTTCATTTAATTTGGGTTTACATTAAGTATATAACTTAATTAATTCACAAATTATTTCTTTAAAATACTTTTATAATGAAACAGAAATTCACTATTTTATTTGATTTAGACGGTACACTTGTTGATACAGCTCCAGATTTAATGCATGCTCATAATCATGTCATGAAAAAATTTGGTTATCCAACTAAATCTACAGAACAAATAAGAAATTTAGTGGGTCAAGGAGCGGGTGCTATGCTAGGTAGATCTATTTGGGGACAAGCAAAAAAAGAATTTAGCAAAGTAAATGATGAAAAAGTAAAAAAAGAAATGGTAAGTGAATTTGTTGATTTCTATGGAAAAAATATAATTAACGACAGTACTTTAGTTAATGGAGTAAAAGAATTTTTGAAATGGTGCAAAAAAGAAAATATATCAATGGCAGTATGTACAAACAAACAAGAGTATTTATCAAATGATTTATTAAAAAAAATTGGAATTTATGACTATTTTGAATATGTCGCTGGTTCAGATACCTTTGATTATTGTAAACCAGATCCAAGACATCTAACTACAGTCGTTGAAATTTTAGATGGAGATTTAAAAAAAACAATCATGATTGGTGATAGTGAAACTGATGCTAATGCTGCAAAAGCAGCGGAAATTCCAATGATTTTATTAGAAGATGGATATACTGAAAAAAATATTCATGAAATTTATCATAATCACTTAATAAAAGACTTTATTGGTATTGAAAAAACAATAACAAAATATCTTTAATATTGATTAATTTAATTTAACTATTAAAAACAAAATATCTTAAAGGAGATATTTTGTTATTACACACTGTAAAAGTTTATCCATCAAAAATTAACTTACCAAAAAAGAAACAGCTTGCCTGGAAGATTGCAGAAATAGCTAGTGATAATGCTAAATTAAATAAAGATGCAATCGAAATGGTAATAAATAGAATTATTGATAACGCATCTGTTGCAGTTGCTTCTTTAAATAGGAGACCTGTAATATCCTCAAGAGAAATGGCATTGAAACATTCTAGAAAAAATGGAGCAACTTTGTTTGGTGTAAACTCAAAATTAAAATTTGATTGTGAGTGGGCAGCTTGGTCAAATGGAACAGCTGTTAGAGAACTTGATTTTCATGATACTTTTTTAGCGGCTGATTACAGTCATCCAGGTGATAATATTCCCCCAATATTAGCTGTTGCACAACAAACTAAAAAAAGCGGTTTAGACCTTTTAAGAGGAATTATTACCGCTTATGAAGTTCAAGTAAATCTAGTTAAAGGTATTTGCCTTCATAAACATAAGATAGACCATATCGCTCACCTTGGTCCAAGTGTGGCAGCTGGATTGGGTTCAATGTTAAGACTTAATACAGAAACTATTTATCAAGCAATTCAACAAGCTCTTCATACCACAATATCTACTAGACAATCTAGAAAAGGTGAAATCTCAAGCTGGAAAGCTTATGCCCCTGCGCATGCTGGTAAACTTGCAATTGAAGCTGTAGACAGAGTCATGAGAGGAGAAGGAGCTCCGAGTCCAATATACGAAGGCGAAGACAGTGTTATAGCAAGAATATTAGACGGGAAAAAAGCAAATTATAAAGTTCCATTACCGAGGATAAAAGAGAGTAAAAAAGCAATATTAGAAACTTATACAAAAGAATATTCAGCTGAGTATCAATCTCAGGCACTAATTGATCTAGCAAAAAAATTAAAGACTAAAATACCAAATTTAAACTTAATAAAAAAAATTGATATATATACAAGTCATCATACACATTATGTAATTGGAACTGGTGCGAATGATCCACAAAAAATGGACCCAAATGCAAGTCGAGAAACCCTTGATCACTCAATTATGTATATATTTGCTGTTGCATTAGAAGATGGGGATTGGCACCATATAAAATCTTACACTAAAGCAAGAGCAAATCAGAAAAGTACTTTAAAGATTTGGAGATCCATTAAAACTTATGAAGATAAAAAATGGACTAAGAAATATCATGATCCTAATCCAAAATATAAGTCCTTTGGTGCAAAAGTAGTAGTTACTTTAAATAATGGTGAGAAAATTACTGAAGCAATTGATAAAGCCGATGCTCATCCTTATGGCGCAAGACCTTTTAAAAGACAAAATTATATTTACAAATTTTTAACACTTACGAAGGGAATTCTTGATAAAAGAGAGAGTGACCGTTTTTTAAATAATGTACAGAATTTAAAGAATTTAAAATCCGGTCAGTTAGATAAATTAAATTTATTAGTGAAAAAAAATAAATTAAAACGAAATTTGAAAAAAGGAATTTTTTAATGCACTTTGTTGAAAAAGAACCAGGCCAAAAAAGAATAGATTTTGATCAAAAGCTTAAATCTAACAAAATTTTGAGAATTCCTGGAGCATATAACCCCTTAACAGCAAAGCTAATCGAGGAAATAGGATATGATGCAGTTTACGTTTCAGGAGGCGTAATGGCAAATGATTTAGGCTTTCCTGATATAGGACTTACTACTTTACAAGATGTAAGTACTAGATCTTATTTAATATCAAGAGTTACGAATCTTCCTACTATTG
>CACHWJ010000019.1 GCA_902583635.1 uncultured Pelagibacteraceae bacterium
TGGTTTAGAAGTAAACTTTTTTCAGTCAAATTTAGAGGGTGAAATTGTAAATATTATTCAAAAGGCTAGAAAGGATTACAAAGGAATGATTATCAATGCTGCAGGTTTTACACATACTTCAGTGGCTATTAGAGATGCTCTTAGCTTATTCAAAAAGCCGATTATCGAATTGCACATATCTAACATTTATAAAAGAGAGGAGTTTAGACATAAATCTTTAATAAGTGACATAGCAACTGGTGGTATTTTTGGTTTAGGCACTGAAGGTTATATTTTAGCCATAATTTCTATACAAAAGATCCTAGGAAATGAAAATTGATAAAAAAATTATTAAGGAATTAAACGAATATTTAGAGGAGTTTAATCTTACCGAAATAGAAATCACTGAGAAAGACAACAAAATTAAAGTCTCAAAAAATATAGGATCAAATATTAAGCAACCTTCAAAAGTTGCATATAATTCACCAATCGAAAAAAGTATTTTAGAAAGTAATCAAACTATTAAAAGTGGTATTGAAGTTACATCTCCAATAATCGGTACAGCTTATCATGCACCCGAACCAGGTGCAAAAAAATTTATTGAAGTAGGTAAAAAAATTAAAAAAGGTGATACGATAATGATTGTTGAAGCTATGAAGACAATGAATCATGTACCCTCTTCATCTGACGGAGTTGTTAAAGAAATATGTGTCAATGACGGCCAACCAGTTGAGTTTGGTCAAACTCTTATTATCTTAGAATAAATAATGTTTAAAAAAATTTTAATTGCTAACCGTGGAGAAATTGCAGTTAGAATTATTAGAGCTTGTAAAGAATGGGGAATATCAACTGTCGCTGTACATTCAGATGTTGATAGAGATAGTATGCACGTTAGACTTGCGGATGAGAGTGTTTGTGTAGGTTCCCACCAACCACAAAACAGCTACCTAAATATTCCTGCATTGATGTCAGCTATCGAGCTTACTAATGCTGAAGCTGTTCATCCTGGTTATGGTTTTCTCTCAGAGAATGCAAATTTTGCGAAAATTTTAGAGGAAAATAATATTAAATTTATTGGAGCTTCCTCTGAGTTAATTTCGTTGATGGGTGATAAAATTCAAGCAAAAAAAATTGCAAAAGAAAATGGATTACCGATTATTGAAGGATCAGAGGGTGGTGTAAAAGATATATCACAAGCCAAAGAAATTTGTGAAAAAATTGGTTTTCCTGTTTTAATTAAAGCTTCGGGAGGTGGTGGTGGAAAAGGTATGAAAATTGTATTTAAAGAGGAAGAATTTGAAACATTATTCTCAACTGCTAAGTCAGAGGCACAAAAATATTTTGGAAATGATGAGGTTTACATTGAAAAGTATTTTCAAAATCCTAGGCATATTGAAGTACAAATTTTAGCCGGAAAGAACCGGGTTGTGCATCTACATGAGAGAGATTGTTCGGTACAAAGGAGGCATCAAAAACTTATTGAAGAAACACCTAGTCCAGTTCTAAACAATAAAATTAGAAAAGAGCTTTTTGAAAAAACAGTGAATATGGTTAAAAAAATTGGTTATATGGGTGCTGGTACAGTCGAATTTATATATGAAGATGGTAAATTCTATTTTCTTGAGATGAATACAAGAGTTCAAGTAGAACACCCCGTAACGGAGATGGTTACGGGAATTGATATTATCAAAGAGCAAATTTGGATTGCATTCTCAGGTGAAACAGCTTTAGAACAAAGTGACATTAATCCAAGAGGTCATGCAATTGAGTGTAGAATTAATGCTGAAGATGCAAGTAAAAATTTTCAACCTTCCCCTGGGACTATTGGAATGTGTCACCAACCTTCTGGTTTTAGAACAAGAGTAGATGGAGCTATATACCAGGGCTATATAGTAACTCCTTATTACGATAGTATGATTTGTAAGTTAATTTGTCATGGTCGAAATAGATCAGAGGCAATTCAAAGAATGAATAGATCCTTAGATGAATTTGTAATTGAAGGAATTACAACAACTATTCCTTTGCATAAAAAACTGTTAAATCATAAAAAGTTTATAGAGTCTAACTTCAATGTAGGTTGGATAGATAAAGAAAAAATTATTTAATAGCAACTTACAAGCCAAATATCATAAACTGGGTGGTCAAAAGGAGTTAATGAAGGGCTAGAAGAAAACATCCATCCATTAAAAACAAAAACTTCATCATTGTTAGAATTTTTAAGGTCGGTAACCTGAATGTAAGCAGTAATTTCAGGGTTATCATCAAATTCTGAATTTTTACATTTAAAACTTTTAATTGATAAGTCTTTAAATGATACTAAATCTCCATTTTTTAATTTCAAAAGTGTATTTTTTGAACTTATTTTATCTAAAATTTTAATATCTGTGTAAGTACCCTCCAATTTACTTTGCGAAAATGCAATTGAAAATAAAGAAAAATAAACAAAAATTATTAATTTTAATTTAAAACTATTCTTTCCAGCTTTTATATTTTTTTTTAGCTCCATCTTTATTTTTATTAGGATAATATGCTTGATCAGTGCCTGTCAAATTAGGTTGATGAGGTTTTTGCCAATCATATTTTTCAAGAGTATGTTTTTTCTCAATTTTATTTGGAGTAAAATGTATCCAAGAATACCACTCAACTGGAATTTTTGATGCATCGATTGTATCGGCATATACAATCCACCTCTTTCCTTTTTTACTTTGATAGTATTTGTTGCCTAGCTCATCAGTTCCAACGAGTTTTCCAAAAAAAATAGTTTTTAATCTAGTTCCAAATGTATCTTGATTCCACCAAACAAATATTTTTTTTAAAAGTGTCAACATTATAATTTTTTTTTTTTCAATTAAAAATTGTAAAATTTAAATTAGACTAAAATATGAATAAGTATATAAATTAAAAGATTCATTATTCAAATTAAATTTAAATTGAGGTCAAATGGCAAAATATCTAGTTGAAACTTATTATACATGTACATTCAAAGTCAATCATTACTTAGATGATATAAATGAAACAGAATTAAAAAATTTGGAAAAAAGAGATGATGGGAAATTTGAAGTTTTAGATGTTAAATTGGATAATAGAAAAACTAAAAGTCTTGATCCTAAGAATAATAAAATTGCAGATAATGAAAATGTTGAAATATTAAAAAATGCAGAAAATTTAAATCCGATTGGAAAAGAAAACGTAATAACAAATCTTAATAAACCCTCTGAAAGAGGTGGGAAGAGATTTGGTATGCCTGATAGAAGAAAGGGATATATCCAGAAAGCAACAATTGGGGATCATAAGGTCTATTTGCATACCGGTGAATACGAAGATGGAAAAATTGGTGAAATATTTATCGATACGAGTAAAGAAGGTGAGCTAGTAAAAGCTTTAATGAATAATTTTGCAATCGCAGTTTCTCTTGGGCTTCAATATGGAGTGCCTTTAGATGAATTTATAAGTGCATTTATTGGAACAAAATTTGAGCCATCAGGTAAAGTTTTGGGAAATGATAGAATTTTGAGTGCTACATCTATTTTGGATTATATTTTTAGAGAACTAGCTATCTCTTATCAAAATAGAGAAGATCTAGCTCATACACCATCTATTGGTGGAAACGACACAAATGTTTCGGATGATCAAAACACAGACGACCAAAACCAACTACTAAAAATTGTTAAAGATATTACAAGCAAAGGATTTGTAAGAAACAATTATAAAAAAAATCTTGTAGATCTATCTGACGTTAAAATTAGCTTAAAAGGAAAAAAATAATTTTAATTTTTAGTTTTTATTGAAAGATATAACTCTTTCAATTGGTCTTGGTTAATCTCTGATGGTGCGTTCATCATTAAATCTTGTGCGTTTTGGTTCATTGGAAACATTGTAACTTCTCTTATATTTTTTTCGTTTGCTAAAAGCATTACAATCCTATCAATTCCAGGTGCTATTCCACCATGTGGTGGTGCACCATAACTTAATGCGTTAATCATCCCACTGAACTTTTCATCTACATCTGCTTTATTATAACCTGCAATGGAAAATAGTTTATACATAAGATCAGGTTTATGATTTCTTATTGCGCCAGAAGATAACTCTATTCCATTACAAACTATGTCATATTGGTAAGCAAGGATATCAAGAGGATTTTTAAAATCTTTATCTTTTAATTCACCTTGTGGCATAGAAAATGGATTGTGACTAAATTTAATTTTATTTGTTAATTCATCTTTTTCAAACATAGGGTAATCAACTATCCAACAGAAAGCAAAAGTTTCATCATCAATTAAATCTAAATCTTTAGCAATTTTATCTCTGGCTAGGGCTGTTATTTTTTCTAGTTCATTTTTTTTTCCACATGCTAAAAAAATACTATCCCCAACCTCAGATTTAGTAATTTTCATTATTTCCAACAATGCCTCTTCAGAAAAAAATTTTCCCACTGGTCCTTTAGCTGAAATTTTATTATCTTTTTCAAATGTAAAGTATGCTAATCCAGAAGCCCCTTGGTCTTTGGCCCATTTATCAATATTATCAAAAAAACTTCTAGGTTTATCCTTTGTATTTTTGGTGATAATAGATCTAACTTTGGATCCCGACTGAACTAATTTTTTGAAAATATCAAATGAGACATCCGCTCTACTAAATATTTCGGTAATATCACTTATAATAAGAGGGTTTCTTAAATCAGGTTTATCAGTACCATACTTAAGCATTGCTTCAGAGTATGGTATCTTTGGAAAGATATCGTACATTAATTTTTTATCAGAAAAATTTTTAAAAGTATTTACCATAAGTTTTTCTACAATACTGAATACATCTTCTTGCTCAACAAAAGACATTTCTAAATCGAGTTGATAAAATTCACCAGGACTTCTATCAGCTCTAGCATCTTCATCTCTAAAGCAAGGAGCTATTTGAAAATATTTATCAAAACCTGATACCATTATTAATTGCTTAAATTGTTGTGGGGCTTGAGGTAAAGCATAAAATTTTCCTGGATTTAAACGACTAGGTACAAGAAAATCTCTGGCTCCTTCAGGACTAGAAGAGGTTAAAATTGGAGTTTGAAATTCTAAAAAGCCTAATTTTGTCATTTCATTTCTTATGTAAGAAATAACTTTTGATCTTAAAATTATATTTTCATGAATTTTTTTTCTTCTTAAATCTAAAAATCTATATTTTAGTCTTATTTCTTCTGCGTACTCCTGATCACTAAAAACAGGCAATGGTAATTCTTTACAAATCCCTAATGTCTCATATTCAGATATTACTACCTCAATTTCTCCTGTCTCAATATCTTTATTTTTAGTTTCATCTGAACGATTTACTACCTTGCCATTAATCTTAATAACAGTCTCAAGCTGTATTTTTTCTAATTCTAAAAAATTTTTATTTTCTTTATCAACTATACATTGAGTAATTCCATAATTATCTCGAAGATCAATAAATAATAAATTTCCATGATCTCTTTTTTTGTTTATCCATCCAGAAAGAGAGACATTTTTGTCAACATCACTTTTTCTTAGCTCGTTACATTTATGTGTTCTGTACTTACTCAATTATTCTCCCAAAGCTTCTTTTATAATTTTAAAGTCGATTGGTTTTTTTCTTTTTAAACTAATTTCGTCGATTTTATATATGAAATCAGATATTTTACCATAAGATCTACTTATCCTTTTAATAATAAAATCAATTAATTTTTTATCTACAGATATCTGACGGTCAGATAAATTTTTTAATATCAAAGCATAAATTAAATCATCTTCTGGCTGTTCTATTGCTGATAAAAGAAAATTCTTAGATCTTGAATTTAAATCTTTCAGTTTAAATTTAAACTCTACAATAGGTTTTGTGGAACTAACTATAAGATATTTGTTATCCTGCTCTATGGTATTAATTAGAGTAAACAATAAATTTTCATCAATACTTTCCAAAAGATCTTCGATAATAATATTCTCATAAATTTTAATTTCTTCTAAAAAATTGTTAGTAATTTTAGAGGCAGTAGTTCTAATACCTTTAAAATTTTGCAAAAAAATATTTATCAAGTGTGATTTTCCAGAGAAATTTTCACCAATTAAATTAACAAATTTTTTTTCCCATTTGGGCCAACTATTTAATAGTTTAAATGAAAATTCGTTGCTTTTAGACACATAAAAATCTTGATCTTTAAAATTCTGTTCATAATTGAAACTAAGAATTTGTTGGTTTAAGTCCTTCATTTCATGACCCATATTTTATTTACAGTTTCAAACTCATAATTATTTTTTTCCATCACTTCAATAAATTTATCAGGTGTTCCATTAAAAATTATTTTATAAATATTATTTTTGTTATCAAATTTATAAATATAAAAATTATAAATTAGGTCTAAGTTAGAAAGTTTTTCCTCTAATTGGTAAATTTTTATATTATCACTGTTTTCAACTGAGATCGTTAAAGGTAATTTAACAGATGTGTTTATTTCATTTTGAGATTTCCAATAGTCTTCAAAGTTAATTTTTAAATTTTCTATGAATTTATCTATTTCGGAATTGCTATTAAAATCAATATTTTTTATTAGGATGTTTTTTAAAGTTTTTTTGTCGTCAAAAATTATTTTATTTAAAAGTCTGGTTTGGTCGGAACCTACAAAAAATATAGATATAATATAGTTTTCAATATTATATTTTTTTACTATTTCTCTAAATTCAAAATTTTCTAAATTTTCAATATTTTTTTTAACCAAATTTAAATCCTCAAGATCCTCTGTAGGTAAAATATAATTTAAAAGTTCAAATTGTTTGGTATTAAAATTCCATTTATTATATATAATATTATCTGAAAACATTTTGATCTGATTTTCATTTTGATCAACAATTATTGGCATAAAAATAATATCTTTTTTTACTGGTAATGATGGAAAAATATTTTTCTCTTCTAATAAATCAAAGATGATTTTTTTGTTAAAAGATACATTGAGTTTTATATAATATATTTCATTAACAAATTTTTCTTCTTTAATTGAAAATGTATCAATCATACTTTTGATTTGATTTATGGGTATTTTTTTAAGCTTCTGATAGTCCTTAGACTGAACTAATGATAGTATTAGCTGATTAAAAGCTTGAGCAAACCCTTCATCTATTATTTTATTTTTGTTAAAATTGATCTTAAATGGGGTAGATAATTCAATATCATTGATAGAGAAAGTCTTAGCTAGACTAATTCCTGTGGAAAAAAAAATATTTAATAAAGAAAGAAATAAAAAAAAAATATATAATTTTCTTAATTTTAAATTTTGAAAAATATATTTCATAGACCTTTTTAATGAATAAAAAAAAATTTACCTATAAAAAAAGTGGTGTTAATATCAACGCAGCAGATAATTTTGTTAATTTCATTTCTAATGTTTCATCAAAGAAAAAAGGCAAAAAAAAGTTTTCAAATATAGGTGGATTTGGCTCCATAACCACTATTCCTAAAGGAATAAAGCAACCCAAAATTGTGGCATGTACAGACGGTGTTGGTACGAAAATTGAGATCGCAAACACGTTAAATAAGTATGACACAATTGGAATAGATTTGGTTGCAATGAGTGTTAATGATTTAATTGTTCAAGGTGCCAAACCACTTCTGTTTTTAGACTATATTTCAATTAATAAAATTGATTTAAAAAAACTTAAATCCATAATCAAAGGAATTCTTAAGGGCTGCACATTATCTGGCTGTGAATTGGTCGGTGGTGAGACAGCTGAAATGCCTGGTACATATGAGAAAGGTAAATTTGATATTGCGGGGTTTGCAGTAGGTGCAGTGAGCGAAAATAAGATTTTAGCCAAAAATAAAATAAAAAAAAATAACCTTATCTTAGCTGTGCCATCAAGTGGATTACATTCAAACGGTTTCTCATTGGTAAGGTATCTTATAAATAAAAAAAAGATTAATATTAAAAAAAATAAATTTTTAAAATCTGAACTTTTAAAGCCTACTAAAATATATGTTGATGAAGTTTTAAAATTAATTGACCAAAGTTTAATTAATGGTTGCGCAAATATAACAGGTGGAGGCCTGTCAGATAATATCAAAAGAATTATTCCAGATAATATGATTGCAGATATCGATTTAAGTCAAATAAAAACTTTGAATATTTTTAAATGGCTTAAAAAAAATGGAATATCAGAAAGGGAGATGCTGAAAACATTTAATTGTGGTGTTGGATTTTGCTTAATAATAAATTCAAAAGATTTAAAAAAAGTCACAAAATATTTTTCAAAAAACTATAAGCCCTATGTGATAGGAAAAATTTCTAAAGGTAATAACAAAGTTAAATTAAATGGTTCAATTAACTGGTACTAAAAAAATAAGGTGTGCAGTATTCATTTCTGGAACTGGTAGTAACCTAAAATCACTAATTCAATTTACTAAAAAGAAAAAATCACCTATTTCAATAGAATTAATAATTTCGAATAACAGAAAAGCAAAAGGATTAAAATTTGGAAAAATTTTTAAGATATCAAATAAAGTTTTTAATTATAAAAATAAGACAATCGCTGAAAAAAAAATAATTTCTGAAATAAAAAAGAAAAAAATTAAATTAATATGCCTTGCAGGATTTATGAAAATTTTATCCAAAGATTTTATAAAAAATTTTAAAGGTAAAATATTAAATATTCATCCTTCACTACTCCCAAAATATAAAGGCTTGAACACTCACCAAAGAGTAATATCAAACAATGAAAAATACTCAGGTTGTACTGTCCATTTAGTTAATTCTCGATTAGACTCAGGAAAAATTATTCTTCAAAAAAGGGTCAAAATTAGTAAATTTGATACTGCTAAATCATTAGCAAAGAAAATTTTAATTCAGGAACATATACTGTATCCAAAGGCAATCATTAAGATATTTAGTCTTTAAAAAAGAAATCTATCTCAATCTTTGCGTTCTCAACACTGTCAGAACCATGCACTGAATTTTTATCTATTGATATCCCATATTTTTTTCTGATAGTGTTTTCCTTAGCATCTTTCGGATTAGTTGCTCCCATGAGCTCTCTATTTTCAAGAATTGCATTATCTTTTTCAAGAACCATAACGACAATAGGTCCAGAAGAAAGGTATGTGCACAAATCATTATAGAAAGGTTTAGTTTCATGGACTTTATAAAATTTTTCAGCTTCTGACTTTTCAATTTGGATCTTTTTTTCTTTTAAGATTGAAAAACCCTTATTTTTAAACATATCTTTAATTTCATTTTCTAAATTTCTTTCAACTGCGTCGGGTTTTATGATTGATAAAGTCTGTTCTAAATTACTCATAATAGTCCTCTACTAGTTTGTTTAATAACCTTACTCCATAACCTGTTGCACCACCTGAATTAAGAGCCCCACCATATTTTGAAAAAGCCATACCAGCTATATCTAAATGAGCCCAAGGTGTTTTATTTAAAATAAATCTTTGCAAAAATTGTGCTGCAGTGGTTGAGCCAGCTCCACCAACATAATTAATATTTTGCATATCAGCGTTTTTAGAGTCTATTAATTTATCAAAATTTTTATTCAAAGGCATTCTCCAAACTTTTTCCTCTGTCTTTTCACCTACATCAATTAGTTGATTGGATAATTTGTCATCGTTAGAAAATAAACCAGCATACTCTGATCCCAAAGAAACAATTATAGCACCAGTCAAGGTAGCTAAATCAACAATAAATTTTGGTTTATATTTTTCTTCTGTAAAAGTTAGAGCATCTGCTAAAACTAACCTACCTTCTGCATCAGTATTTAAAATTTCAACTGTTTGACCACTATAGGATTTTACTATATCTCCAGGTCTTTGTGCATTACCACCTGGCATATTTTCTACAAGTCCTACAACACCTATCGCATTTACTTTTGCTTTTCTTAAGGCTAAACTTTTCATCAAACCAACTACTGTAGCTGATCCAGCCATATCGTAAGTCATATCCTCCATAAATTTAGCAGGTTTTAAAGATATACCTCCAGTATCAAAGCAAACACCCTTGCCTACGAACGCTAGAGGTTTGGAATTGTTCTTTAGGCCATTCCATTCCATTGTAACTAAATACGATCCTCTTATACTTCCTTGACCAACACCTAATAAAGTATGCATACCTAATTTGTCTAATTTTTTTTCATCATAAATATTAATTCTTAAACCAATTTTTTTTAAGGAATTTAGTCTTTTAGCATATTCATCAGGGTGCAAAATATTTCCTGGTTCGGAAACTAAATCTCTTGCATAAAATGTTCCATCTTCAATAGCTTTAAATTTTAATTGATCAGATTTAGAAGGTATATTTTTTCCAACTGCAGTTATTATTATTTTTTTTTTATTTTTTTTTGATTTATATTTTTCAAAATTATAAGACTTTAATTTTATTCCATGCAAAAAATACCCTATGAAATTTTTTGGAGTGTTTTTAATTGTTCCTGTATCAATAATAAAGTTATTTTGTTTCATAACTTTAATTTGATCATAAAATTTTGCACCCAAACTTTCAAAAGCAGAATTATTAAGATTTTTTTTAATTGAAACTAAAATTATTTTTTTTTTAGAACTTATATCATAAGAAATTATTTTTCTTTTCTTATCACTTACTTTAATTAAATCATTAATAAATATATATTCATTCTTCAAAATATGTTTTTTTAAATGTAAAATATTGAAGCTTTCATCTACAAATATCACTAAATTGTCTGTTTTATTTTTAGGATAACTATTTTTATAATTAATTTGTAAAGACATAAATTTTAAATACACTCAATACGAGTAGAGTGTTATATATATTTAAATTATCATATTTCAATGAAAAAAGTTTTATTTAGGAAATTGCTGATTGATTATCTTGGCTTCTTTTTTATTACACTGTTAAGTGCTAGTATTGTTATTTGGGTTTTTCAAGCAGTCAACTTCCTTGATATCATGATTGAAGACGGACGAGATTATCTTGTTTATATAAATTTCTCATTACTAAACTTTCCAAAAATTTTAAGTAAGGTATTTCCTTTTGCGTTATTTTTTAGTATTTTTTATGTGACAATAAGGTCTGAGTCTAATAATGAATTAATAATTTTATGGAACTTTGGGGTGCATAAAATTAATGTACTAAATTTTATTCTCAAAGTTTCAGTTGTTTTATTATTAATTCAAATAATTTTAACAGCTTTAATAGTTCCAAATTCTCAAGATACAGCTAGATCTTTCCTAAGATCTTCAAGCCTAAATTTTTTTGATAATTTTATAAAACCACAAAAGTTTAATGACACTATTAGAGGTGTTACAATTTACAGTGACAAAAAAGATGCTAATGGGAATCTTACAAATTTATATTTAAAAAAAGATTTGGGAAATGATTTTCAGATAACTTATGCAAAAAAAGGACAATTTAAAAAAGTTGGAAACAGTCCAATCTTAATTCTTTACGATGGAGCAACAATTACTTCAAGAGATAATGAAATTACTAACATATCTTTTTCAAAATCTGATTTTTCGTTATCAAATATTCAGACAAACACCACAACATACAAAAAAACTCAAGAAATTTCATCTGTTGAATTAATAATATGTATAAAAAATTATTTAAAATTAGAAAAAAAAGAAAACCTTTTTAAAACTGTGAATATAGAAAATTGCTCAAACAAAAATATTCAAAATATTATAAAAGAG
>CACHWJ010000020.1 GCA_902583635.1 uncultured Pelagibacteraceae bacterium
AAAAGCAACTTTAAGCTGGCCTTTTTATTCTGGTGGAAAAAAAAGATCAACAATTAATAAAAACTCAAATTTAACCACACGAAAAAGGTTATTGTTAGATGATGCCATTAGAACTAATGAAACTAATGTTGCTAGTGCCTGGTCAAGTTTGCAATCTTCAGAAAGTTTCCTAAGTTCTGTAAAAGTTCAAGTTAGATCATCCCAAATAGCGTATGAGGGAATTGCAGCAGAGTATGAAAGAGGATCAAGAAATACTCTTGATGTTATTCAATCAAATGCATTATTACTTTCTGCTCAAATATCTTTGGCAAATTCTGAAAAAAACTACCTTATGGCCCAATATAATCTCCTGAAAGCAGTAGGACTTCTAAATAGCCAATATCTAAATCTTAAGTAATTATTTGACTTTTTGAGGTGCAAAATAAATATATTGCCAATGAGAACAAAATGTGTACATTTAATATCATGATTCGAGTGTTAAAAAATTTAATAAAAAAGGCAAAATATGACTAAAAATAACCTAAAAGTAGTTAAATCTACTAAAGATCAAGAGGCGGACAACAAAGAGAAAAATAAAGCATTAGATGCTGCGATAGCTCAGATTACAGATAATTTTGGAAAAGGTTCTGTAATGAAGCTAGGTGAAAAAAGAGCTATGGATATTGAGTCAATATCTACAGGATCTTTAAGTTTAGATTTAGCATTAGGAATAGGTGGATTACCTAAAGGAAGAATTGTTGAAGTTTACGGACCAGAGTCATCTGGAAAAACAACATTAGCTTTACAAGTTGTTGCTGAAGCACAAAAAGCTGGAGGAATATGTGCATTTGTTGATGCAGAGCATGCTTTAGATCCAGTTTATGCAAAAAAATTAGGTGTTAATACTGAAGAACTTTTAATTTCACAACCAGATGCTGGTGAACAAGCTTTAGAAATTGCTGATACACTAGTAAAATCAGGCTCTATTTCAGTAATTGTTATCGACTCTGTTGCAGCTCTAACACCGAAAGCTGAAATCGAAGGAGAGATGGGAGACCATCATGTTGGTCTTCAATCAAGATTAATGAGTCAGGCTTTAAGAAAATTAACTGGTTCAATTTCAAACACAAATACAATGATGATTTTCATTAACCAAATCAGAATGAAAATTGGAGTTATGTTTGGAAGTCCTGAAACAACATCAGGTGGAAATGCACTTAAATTTTATTCATCAGTAAGAATGGACATTAGAAGAATTGGTGCCATTAAAGATAAAGATGAAATTATTGGAAACTCAACAAGAGTTAAAGTAGTTAAAAATAAAGTCGCTCCACCATTTAAAGTTGTAGAATTTGACTTGATGTATGGAAGAGGAATAAGCAAGATGGGTGAACTCGTCGATCTTGGTTCTAAAGCAGATATAATTGAAAAATCAGGCGCATGGTACGCTTACAAAGGAGAGAAAATTGGTCAAGGTAGAGAAAATGCTAAGACTTATTTAGCTCAAAATCCTCAGGTTGCTGCAGAAATTGAAATGGCTATCAGAGAGAAAGCAGGAGTAATTTCTAAGAAAATAGAAGGAAATCCGCTTGATCCTGACAAAATTGAGAAAGAAAAAAAAGTAGCTGAAAAAGAAGAAGCTGAAAAAGCAGAAGCTACTCCACCATCTAAAAAGAATTAATAGGTCATCTTTATTAATAAAAGGCGCTTAAATTAAGCGCCTTTTTTCCCTATCGATATCTAGACATAGAATTAAAAAGCTGTATTTTAAAAATATGGCAGACAAATCACTCAATGAAATAAGAAATACTTTTCTAAAATATTTTGAAAAGAATGAGCATAAAATTGTTGAGTCTAGCAATTTAGTTCCTAATAACGATCCAACATTGATGTTTGCTAACTCTGGCATGGTTCAGTTTAAAAATGTATTCACAGGTTTAGAAAAAAGAGATTATGTAAGAGCTACTACTTCTCAAAAATGTGTCAGGGCTGGAGGGAAACATAACGACCTTGAAAATGTTGGTTATACTCCTCGTCATCACACTTTCTTTGAGATGCTAGGAAACTTTTCTTTTGGAGATTATTTTAAAGAGCAAGCAATTCAATATGCTTGGGATTTGATCACTAAAGATTTTGGCATTGATAAAGACCGACTTTATGTAACTGTATTTCATGAAGATGATGAAGCCTTTAATTTTTGGAAGAAAATAGGGGGTTTTAGCGATGATCGAATTATTAGAATAGCCACGTCTGATAATTTTTGGTCAATGGGAGAGACAGGTCCATGTGGTCCTTGTTCTGAAATCTTTTTTGACCATGGAGATCATTTAGCTGGAGGATTACCTGGTTCTAAAGATGAAGATGGGGACAGATTTATTGAGATTTGGAACTTAGTCTTTATGCAATATGAGCAAGTTTCAAAAGACAAAAGAATAGATTTACCAAAACCATCTGTTGATACTGGTATGGGTTTAGAGAGAATAGCTGCTTTATTACAAGGTTCACATGATAACTATGAAACAGATCATTTTAAAAAAATAATTAGTTCAGCATCTGAAATTGTAAAAGTTAAATCGGATAAAAATAATCTTTCAAGTTTTAGAGTTATAGCTGATCACTTAAGAGCAAGCTCTTTTTTAATTGCAGAAGGTGTTTTACCTTCCAATGAAGGAAGAGGATATGTGCTTAGAAGAATTATGAGAAGAGGGATGAGACATTCTCACTTATTAGGATCTAAGCAACCAGTTTTTTATAATTTGTTTGATACTCTTAAAGATGAAATGTCAGGCAATTATCCTGAATTAGTGAGAGCTGAGTCCTTGATTAAAGAAACTTTAAAAATGGAAGAGGAAAAATTTTTAGTTCTACTTGATAGAGGAATTAAAATTTTAAATGATGAAATTTCTAAAATTGATAAAGTTTTACCAGGTGAAGTGGCATTTAAACTGTACGACACATATGGATTTCCGTTAGATCTTACTGAAGATATTTTAAGAAACAAAACAATGTCCATTGACACAGATAAGTTTAAATCTTTAATGAAAGAAAGTAGAGAACTTGCAAAAAAAAATTGGAAAGGTTCAGGAGATGCTGCTGTTGAAGATATTTGGTTTGGGATAAAAGATAGATTAGATCCGACAGAATTTTTAGGTTATGAAACAAATCAAGCCGAAGGTGTTGTTTTGTCTTTATTAAAAGAAAATAAGGAAGTTGATCAACTAAAAGAAAATGATGAGGGGATGATTATAGTAAACCAAACTCCATTTTATGGAGAGTCTGGAGGTCAAGTAGGAGATACGGGTGAGATCGTGTCGAATGAATTTAAATTCGAGGTGACTGATGTTCAGAAAAAACTTGGAGACCTATTTGTACATTACGGAAAAGTGGTTAGTGGCTCTATAAAGCTTAATGATAGCGTTGAAATGAAGATAGATGTTAAAAGGAGAAATGATACTAGAGCTTATCACTCCGCAACTCATCTTTTACATGAATCTTTAAGAAGGGTATTAGGGGATCATGTAACCCAAAAAGGTTCTCTAGTTGAACCTAGTAGATTGAGATTTGATTTTAGTCATATGAAGCCAATCCAAAATGATGAAATTGATAAGATAGAGAACTTTGTAAATAATATGGTTTCAAAAAAGTCAGATGTAAAAACCAGGTTAATGACACCTGATGAAGCTGTAGAAAACGGAGCTTTAGCTTTATTTGGCGAAAAATATGGTGACGAAGTGAGAGTGCTTTCTATGGGAGATGAGGGTGGAAAGTATTTCTCCACAGAATTATGTGGTGGAACCCACGTTAAAAATACTGGAGATATTGGAAAATTTAAAATAGTCAGCCAATCCTCAATAGCTGCTGGGGTAAGAAGAATAGAGGCTTTAAGAGATAAACAATTAGAAGATTATTTGAAAAATAAAGAAAAACTTTCAGCTTTATCTTCTGAAAAAGATAATGAAACCATTAAAGATTTAAGTGAGCAAATTATCAAGCTTGGAGGGAAACCTAGCATAGATCAATCAGATCAAAAGGACCTCATTAAGAACTTAACAAAACAATTAGAAACACTCTCTGTAAATTCAATTTTAAATGATAAGTCTAAAAATATTATTAAAGACCAAGACATTAATGGAATTAAATTAAGACTTCAAAAAGTTGATGATCTTCCCCCTAAAGAGTTAAGAAAATTAGTTGATCAAGGTAAAAAAGATTTATCTGACGGTATTGTAGTAGTCTTTGCAAGCAAAGATGAAAAAGTTGGAATAGCAGTTGGTATTACTGAAAGCTTAACTAGTAAATATGATGCTGTTAAATTTGTTAAAATTGGATCTGAGATTATTGGTGGTCAGGGTGGTGGAGGAAGAAAGGATTTTGCTCAAGCTGGTGGCCAGGATCAGTCAAAAATTGAAGATGCTTTTGAAAAACTTAAGGCTTTAATTTAATTTCGCTTTAAGATTGCCATCAATTTCATCTAAAAATTGATTAGTCGTTAAGTATTTACTTGATGGGCCAATTAGTATTGCTAAATCTTTTGTCATAGCTCCGTTTTCAACACACTCAACACAAACTTTTTCAATTGTTTGGGCAAATTTAATTAATTCATCGTTGCCATCAAGTTTTCCTCTATGAGCTAGACCTCTAGTCCATGCAAATATAGATGCGATAGGATTTGTTGAAGTTTCTTTACCTTGTTGATGCATTCTATAATGTCGTGTTACTGTTCCATGAGCAGCTTCTGCTTCCATAATTTTCCCATCTGGTGTTAGAAGAGTACTGGTCATTAATCCTAATGAACCATAGCCTTGCGCCATAGTATCAGACTGAACATCACCATCATAATTTTTACAAGCCCAAATATATTTACCACTCCACTTCATTGCACATGCAACCATGTCATCAATCAATCTATGTTCATAAGTTAAATTATTTTTATCAAATTCCTCTTTATATTCATTCTCAAATACTTCTTGGAAGATATCTTTAAATCTACCATCATACTGTTTTAGAATTGTATTTTTTGTCGACATGTAAACTGGCCATTTTTTTATTAATCCATAACTGAAACATGATCTTGCAAAATCTTGAATAGATTTATCTAAATTATACATTGAAAGTGCTACCCCTGGACCAGTAAAATTAAATACTTCATATTTTATCTCATCTTTTCCATCTTCTGATGTCCATTTAACTTCCATTTTTCCTTTACCAGGTACTTTAAAATCTGTTGCTCTATATTGATCTCCAAAAGCATGTCTTCCTATAATTACAGGATGTGTCCAAGAGGGAACAAGTTTTGGAATATTTTTACAGATAATTGGTTCTCTAAAAACAGTCCCTCCAATAATATTTCTGATAGTTCCGTTTGGCGATCTCCACATTTTCTTTAGGTCAAATTCCTCTACCCTTGCTTCATCAGGGGTAATAGTTGCGCATTTAATCCCAACTCCAATTTTTTTGATAGCATTTGCTGAGTCTATTGTGATTTGATCATCCGTATTATCACGGCTTTTCATACCAAGATCGTAATATTCTATGCCCAAATCAAGATATGGTAGGATAAGTTTATTCTTAATGAACTCCCATATAATTCGTGTCATTTCATCACCGTCTAACTCTACAACTGGGTTTTTTACCTTGATTTTACTCATTAAAATAAAAATTATCTTATTAATTGAATTTGATTGGTTTATATACATATTAATCAAAAATTAGCAAATAGAAGAATATGTTTACCAAGATATTTCCAAAAATTCACACAGAGGGATATAAGTTTTTAGTTATTGCTGCCTTCATAACTATTATTTTATTAATCATTAACAACTTTTTAGGCCTGATTGGTTTGTTGTTAACGATATGGGTTTATTATTTTTTTAGAGATCCTGACAGAACTATTATAGGTGATGATAATTATCTTGTAAGTCCTGCTGATGGGGAAATTATAAAAGTTGAAGAAGTAGAAGGACCAAATGAAGTTGGTCTTGAAAATAAAAAATTTAAAAAAATTAGTATTTTTATGAATGTATTCGATTGTCATGTTAATAGAACTCCATGTTCAGGAACTGTAGAAGATATCTTATACAAACCAGGAAAATTTTTTAATGCATCATTAGATAAAGCTAGTGAAGAAAATGAAAGAAACTATTACAAAATAAAAGATAAGCACGGTAATGATATCATAGTGGTACAAATTGCAGGTTTAGTAGCAAGAAGAATTGTTTGTGAAACAGACAAGAACCAAGAACTAAATCAAGGTGACAGAATTGGTATGATAAGGTTTGGAAGTCGTGCAGATGTTTATTATGAAAATTATGAGCCTCTAGTAAAAGTTGGTCAAACAGCAATCTCTGGTGAGACTTTATTGGCTAAAAAATAGTTATGTTAAAACCAAAAAATAATTTTAAAGTTGTTACTGACAAAAAAACAGCAAGAGTAATTTTACCCAATATGCTTACACTAATTGGTGTTTGTATTGGGTTAACTTCAATTAGATTTGCCTTAGATGGAAGATTTGAGTTTGCAATTGTTGCCATAATCTTAGCAGCAATAATAGATGGATTAGATGGAAGAATTGCAAGATTAATTAAAGGGACCTCAAAAGTTGGAAAAGAACTAGACTCTTTAACTGATATGATTAGTTTTGGTGTTGCTCCAGCTTTTATCATGTATTTCTGGAAATTGAGTACACTAGGAAGATTTGGTTGGTTAGTTTGTCTTATATATGTAATTTGTGTTGCTCTAAGATTAGCTCGATTTAATGTTAATTCTGGACAAGAACCTTCGTGGAGAGATAACTTTTTTGAAGGTGTGCCATCTCCAGCTGGTGGAATACTAGTTTTGACGCCATTGATATTCAGTATGACTAATTTAGAATTCATCACGATTAATTATGACATAGTTGTACCAATCTTTTTTATTGTAACTTCATTACTATTAATAAGTAAGTTCCCCAGTTATTCTTTTAAGAAAATTGTTATTCAAAGAAAAACAACAATTTTCCTTTTATTTGGGATAGTTTTGTTTTTTGGTCTGCTTTTGATCTATCCATTTAATCTAATAGCAATAAGTGCAATTGTTTATTTGGCAATGCTACCTATAAGTTTTTTTCATTATCAAAAGTTAAAAAAACAAAATGAAGATCAAAATTTCAAAGATGAGGATGATGATCTTGAAGATATTTTGTAATGAAAAAAAATGTAATTGTTTCACTTGCAGACGCCAACTATTATCCTTTATTAAATGAATTAATAAATTCTATTAAAAGATTTGAAAAAAGTAGAGATATTGCAATATGCATTTTAGATGCTGGACTTTCTAATCAACAAAAAGATGAATTATCCTCTAAAGTAGATGAAATTAAATCTGCAGAGTGGGATATAAAAGTTCCAGATAGTAAAATCAAAGGTCGTGAATGGTTAAAGAGCCAAGTTTCCAGGGCTTTCCTACCAAAATATTTCCCTAACTATGAAAAATATCTTTGGATCGATTGTGATGCATGGGTGAATGATTGGCAAACTATAGAATTATACTTTAAAGCATGTGAAAATGAAAAATTAGGAATTACGCAAACTATAGGTCCTGGTTACAAAATTACTTCACGGGTTGATTGGGTTTTTGGTAAACTTGCTATTATAAAGTCACAAAATTTTAAACATGCTATTAAATCAAAAATTAGTCACGAAAAAGCAAGAAAATTAGCATTTGCTCCACATATTAATATTGGAGTTTTCTCTTTAGAAAAAAAATCTACTACGTGGGAAAAATGGCAAGAGAATTTAAAACAAACTCTCAAAGGAGGAGATATATTTGGATCTGAACAACTTGCAATGAATATGTCTGTCTATATTGATAATGTTGAAACAGAATTTTTACCTTTAAATTGTAATTGGATAACTAGTAATCTTTTACCAAAATTTGACGAAGTGAATAATACTTTTGTAGAACCCTACTTGCCAAATTACAAGATAGGTATAATGCATCTTGCTGCAGGAATCTGGAAGGATAATAAAGATATGAGATTAAATAAAGAAATCGAAATAGATATTAAAACACTTCAGGGTAAAATTTTAAATAAAAGTTTAAGATTTATAAATTAGTTGAAAAAAAATAAAATTTCTAAAAATTGGGTTAATAAACAAAGACGAGATATCTACGTAAGACAATCTAAAATAGATGGATATAGAGCAAGATCTGCTTATAAATTGATTGAAATTGACGAAAAATTTAAAATATTTAAAGGGGGATTATCAGTAATTGACATAGGCGCAGCCCCAGGTAGTTGGTCGCAATATTCATTAAAAGTTATTAAAAATGGAAAGCTTATTTCGATCGATCTTAAACCTATGGAACCAATTGGAAATAGTATTCAAATACAGGGAGATTTTACAGAAGGTAAAATACAAGATGAAATCAAAAATTATTTAACTGCAAAAGTTGACGTAGTTTTATCAGATATGGCTGTAAATACTACAGGAATTAAGAATATTGACTCAATTCAAACTGGCGAATTATGCAAGGAGGCAATGCTATTTTCAAAAGAAATGGTTAAGGAAAATGGTTATTTCATATCAAAAATTTTCATGGGCGGGACATTTAATGAAATAGTCGCAGAAGGTAAAAAGTTTTTTAAAGAAGTTAAGATATTTAAACCTAAATCAAGTAGAAAAGATTCCAAAGAAAGTTTTATAATTTGTAGAAAAATTAGATAGGGACTTTAAATTTAAAAGGAATCGTATATAAAAGATCATGGTTCCTATAAAAGAAGCTCTTACCTTTGACGACGTAACATTAGCGCCGAATTATTCAGAAATACTACCTTCCGAGACTGATACTTCTGTGTCATTAACTAAAAATCTAAAGCTTAAAATCCCACTTTTGTCGTCTGCAATGGATACAGTTACAGAGAGTAAAATGGCTATTGCTATTGCAAAATCAGGTGGAATAGGTGTTATTCATAGAAATTTAGATACCAAAACACAAGTTTCAGAAATTAGAAAAGTTAAAAAACATTCCTTAAAAGTTGGAGCAGCTGTAGGGGCATCAGATAAAGAATTTAATAGAGCAAAAGAAATTATTAGGGAAGGAGTAGACTTAATTGTAGTGGATACAGCACATGGCCATACTAGAAAAGTTGGAGAAATTATTAAACAAATAAAAAAATTTAAAAATAATAAAACTGCATTATGTGCAGGAAATATTGCAACACCGGATGCTGCGAAATTTTTAATCAAATTAGGAGTGGACATAATTAAAGTTGGAATTGGGCCAGGCTCTATTTGTACTACCAGATTGGTTGCAGGTATTGGGGTTCCACAGCTTAGTGCAATTTTATCAGTGAGAAATGGAATTAAAAACAAAAAGATTAAAATAATTTCTGATGGAGGAATAAAATATTCTGGGGATTTAGCAAAAGCATTTGCCGCTGGTGCAGATGCCGTAATGATAGGATCATTATTTGCTGGAACAGACGAGACTCCTGGAAAATTAATAAAAAAAAATGGTAAGATATTTAAAAGTTTTCGTGGAATGGGCTCTGTAGGTGCCATGAATAAAGGTTCAGCTGATAGATATTTTCAAAATAAACAAAAAGATATGTCTAAATATGTACCAGAGGGTGTAGAAGGTTATGTAAAGTATAAAGGAGATGTTGGAAGCATTATTTATAAATTAGTAGGAGGCTTAAAATCCTCCATGGGATATTTAGGTTCAAAAAATATTATTGGACTAAGAAACAAACCTAAGTTTGTTAAAATTACCAAAGCAGGCTTTTATGAGAGTATGGTTCACAATGTTGATGTAATAAAAAGTGACGGTAAATACTAATGAGAAAAATTTTTAAATTAATATTTATAATTATTTTATTTTTTTCATTTAATACTCAAACATTTAGTAAAGAAAATTTTTTCAACAAAGCATTAAAATTGTATGAGAAAGAAAAGTTTGAAGATGCACGTTTCTTATTTGAAAGGAACATAGTTTTTAACCCAAAAGATGCTGATTCATATTTATACCTTGCTAAAATTTATAATCATGAAGAAAATCAGAGAAAAGAGGAATTTAATCTAGAAACCGCACTGTTAATAGAACCAGATAATGAGGAAGCTATGTTGATGATGATGAAAATAGCAATCGAAAAATCAAATTATGACAAAGTTAAAAATATGTCTGATACATTTTCAAAAGTTTGTAAAAATTTATGTGATGAAAATCAAAAAATTAAAGAGTCATTAAAAAATATAGACCCAAAAAATGAGTCTTGATCAAAATCTGGATAAAGTTGTAATTATAGATTTTGGTTC
>CACHWJ010000021.1 GCA_902583635.1 uncultured Pelagibacteraceae bacterium
ATGGTTTTACTACAAATCTAAAAGGTATTGATTGGTTAAAACGACATTATAAAAATCACAGAGTTCATGCTTTGAACTTTCCTGGTGATCCATACCCAATCCACATTGATGCAACTTTCACACCAATAAAAGAGGGTTTAATAATAAATAATCCTCAAAGAAGACTACCAAAAGAACAAAGAAAATTATTTGAAAATAATGGATGGGAAATAATTGATAGCGCACAACCAGCACACAACGAGCCGCCCCCATTATGCTATTCATCAACTTGGTTATCTATGAATGTATTGGTTTTAGACTCTAAAACAGTATGTGTTGAAAAAAGTGAGACTTATCAAGCAGAACAATTAGATAAACTTGGAATGGAAGTTGTACCAGTAGAGCTACGAGATGCTTATGCATTTGGAGGAGGACTTCATTGTTGTACTGCAGATGTATACCGAGAAGGTGAATTAAAGGATTATTTTCCTAAACAATAAGTCTCTAATTTGGATTTTGCTTTAAAAATTCTATATATTTTATAACTTCATCAAACATTTCATCAGGGATATCTTTATAACTTGCATTAAATTTAGATTTTACACAAATTGCTACATGCGCATAAGCATTCCTACCTTTTGGATGATTAGGATGGTCAGGTAATTGTCCATCCAAATAATCGCCAGCTTCCTGAATAATTTTCCACAATTTAGTAGCATTAATTTTGTTCATAAAAATCAAAATTTATATAATCTCAATCTAATATGATATTTGTAAAAAATTTTAATTCAATCTCCAATCAGGAATGGAAAACAAGTGAGAAATATCCTGGAGTGAGATGGAAGTTTTTAGTTGATGCAGATATTGATGGAAGCGAAGGAATTTCTTGTGGTTTTGCGGAAGTTTTACCAGGTGGAAAATTAACTTTACACCATCATGCACCAGACGAAATTTATGTTGTAACCAATGGTTCTGCAATTTTAAACAAAGATGGTGAACTTGAAGAGATTAAAAAAGGGGATGTAGTTTATATTTCCAATAATGCTAAACATGCACTTAAAAATAACAGTGATGAAACATTTGGATTTTATTGGCTTTTCCCTACAGATCGATTTAAAGAAGTTGAATATTTTTCTGATGAGTAAAGTTTTTTAATTTAGAAAATGAACACTAAAAAGTTTTTTGTCATCAACCCAAGTTTTATCTAGTTTCCATCCAGCTTTATTAGCTAAGTTTTTGAAGGATTTAATCGTATATTTGTGAGAATTCTCTGTATGTATCTCTTCATTTTTTTTAATTAAATAATTCGAACCATTAATTCTAATACGATTTTTTTTTTTAGATTTTAGTCTCATCTCAATTCTTTTTTTTTGTTTATTATAAATTGCTAAATGTTCAAAGGAATTCAGATTTATATCTGCACCTAATTCAGTATTGATTCTTAGTAAAATATTTTTATTAAATTTTGCAGTTACCCCTTTTTTGTCATCATAAGCTGTAATTAGAGTTGGGATATCTTTTACTAAATCAGCTCCAATGATAATTTTTTTTGCTTTAAATTTTGATTTTAACATTTTTAAAAATTTAACAGCATCCTTCTCTTCGAAATTTCCAATGGTTGATCCTGGAAAAAATATAATTATATTTTCAGATGAATTGATTTTAAAAGGTAGTTTATTATTTCTTGAAAAGTCATATCCTTTTGGAGTAATAGCTATTTTTGGGAATTTTTTTTTAAAACTTTGAGATATTTTGTTTATATAATCTTCTGAAATATCCAAAGGTATATATTTTTTGGGCTTATCTAAACTGCTGAGAAAAATAGCTATTTTCTTGAAGTCTCCAGCACCTGGTTCAATTAAAACTGCTTGCTTACCTATTTTATTTGCAATTTCAATTTTATTATCTTTTAAAATTTTTTTTTCAGTTCTTGTTGGGTAATATGTTTTTAACCTCGTTATTTGTTCAAAAAGTTTTGATCCACGAAAGTCATAAAACCATTTAGAACTCAACTCTTTATTTTTTTTACTTAAACCGAGACTTACTTCTTGTAAAAATGATTTCATTTTATACTTTGCCTAACTAAAAGACGACTAATTGGCATTGAAAATCGTCCTTGTCTCTCATTATCTGTGCTCACTTTGGATATTGCGAGCATGTTGGATAGATTTTTAATCATTAATTTTCTTTTTTCTGGTTTTAAGATAAATGCTGCGTAAAAAAATCCTGAAGCAATTTCAGCTACTTTAGTAACTGGTCCTTCCATAGAGACAACATTTGTTTCGATAGTCACACTTGCTTCTGGAAAAGCTTTATGTGCAAGATTACTTAGACTTTCAGATCTTCGTATCCTTGGATCACCTAAATCAATCTCTCCATAACAAGGTATTTCTTCTTGAACATAACTATAAATTAAATCATGTACCTCTGCATATCCGGATGCCACATTCATTGGTCCATCAACTAATGCTGCAAACTGACCTTCTGAGGTTAAAACTCGTTTGATTTCATCTAAAACAGGAACTATTGGGTCCATTAATGTCAAAGCCCAATGACATAACACAATGTCTATAGAGTTATCATTGATTGCTGTCAAATTTTGTGCTTTTGACTCGATAAGATTAATTCCACTATTTTTAAGACGAGTCTTTGCTAATACCAATTCTTCAGGGCACATGTCTATACCTTTTAAATTTAAATTTTTATTACGATCAAATAAAATTTTTAATAACGGCCCTGACCCGCAGGCAAGATCTAATACACTCAAACTCTCGTTATCAGGCACAACTTCACTTAGCCATTCATAACTATTACGTCCAGCTTTATCACGACAAGAACTTGCACATGCTTCAGTAAATCCAGTATTTTCTTGATGGATTGTTTTTAAATGATCAACTAAAGCATTACCATTAGGATGAAGATTACGAGCAAGACTTTTAGTCCAGATCGAATTTAATCCATTTTGATTATTTATGTTTTTCATGATTTGTCTTTTACTGGCCAACAAATCGGGTTTAGTGGACTAGCAGCCAAGTCTCCTGGTTTGACATTTGGTACAAATTTCTGCCAGTCACCAGAAACCATCGTTGGTGAATCAACTATTCTAGCTCCATCACGATAATAAGTATTGGCAAGAGCCACTCGACTACGATTAGTTCGGTTGCGTGAAGCGGTATGAAAATTTAAATTATGATGAAAGCTAACTTCGCCCAGCTCAAATGGAGTTTCATTCACAGTTACATTATTTTTTGAAAAAACATCTGTAACTCCACGGTCATATCCAGTACCAGTTTTTTTAAACGTAACTGCATTGACTAATTTGTGGACATCGAGCGGATAGGCGAAAGAGAGCGGTCCCATCTCAAGAGGAATTGGCTGTGCAGGTGCCCAAGCAGTAACTACGTCATTGGTATCTAGAGGAAAATGATGATCATCGAAGTGCCACGGGGTACGACCACAACCAGCTTGTTTAGCTAATACATTGTCATGATAAAGTCTAACAGATGGTACTCCAAGAAGATCTGCTGAAATTTGCCCTAGACGAGGTGATAATACATAGGCACGAAGTAGTGTGTTGTCAGGCCAAATCATTTCAAGACTAAGGAAACGGGCATATGCTCCTTTATCTGGATCAACCTTAAATTCTTTTTTTAATAAACTAATTAACTCAGATCTAAGTTTTAGCACGGCCCCAGGTGAAAAAACTTTTTTAAGTTTAATAAAACCATTTTTTTTAAAAAAATCAATTTGATCAATAGTTAAATGGTAGGGCTTAGCTAATTCTGAGATAACTTCATCATCACTTGGTATTGTAATATCTGGTAAAGGATCGGCATTAATAATTTCATTTTCTTTATCGTCATTATCTGCGAGACTAACATACCAGTCCCACCAGGCCTGATTATCCTTATCCCATGGTTTACTAATATCCGTAGCATCAGTTAGTTTAGAATTTAAATTGGTATTAGATTTAGACATTTAGATTGTTCTTATAGTTTTATTTTTTTTTAGTAACAGCGCGTTTTGACATGTAATGATTGATTTATCTGAAAAAAGTTTAGTTTTTTGTTCTAGTCATACAAAAATTCTCTCATTTAGCAAGTCTTAGTCCAGACATTTGCCATCTTTGATAAGGATAAAAGAAATTACGATATGATTTTCTCATTTGATCTTTAGGTGTAAGGCAAGAGCCTCCTTTTAATACCATCTGGTTGACCATAAATTTACCGTTGTATTCGCTGATATCATCATTGTGATATTTAAACCCTGGATAAGGAGAGAAGTTTGAAGAAGTCCACTCCCATACGTGTCCCCAATGTTGATTTAAATCTGCACCATTTTTTTTTGAATATGGCTGATATATTTTATTTTCTAAAAAATTCCCTTGAATATTATCATTAGAAGCAACCTCCCATTCAAATTCTGTTGGAAGTCGTTTATTGTTCCATCTTGCAAAAGCGTCAGCTTCAAAGTAGCTAATATTACTTATAGGCGCATTGAGATCTATTTCTTTATTCCCATTTAAAGTAAAGTGAAACCATTTACCTTCTTTTTTTTTCCAATAAAGAGGGGACTGCCAATTTTCTTGCTGGCATTTTGAAAATCCATCTGACAACCAATATTCACTTTTATTATAACCATCATTATCAATAAACTCGATCCATTCACCATTTGTAACTAATTTGTTTGATATTTCAAAAGGTAGGATTAAAACTTCATGTTTAGGTCTTTCACAATCGAATGAGAAATTTTCATCATCTGTACCTACACTTTTAATAGCTTTTTCAAAACCAACCCATTCTTGTTTAATATTTTCACTTTCAATATCTTTTTTAGTTGGATCGTACTTGGGACCAGTAGGGTTGAAGCTTAAACCATGCTGTAGATCTGTTAACATTAATTCTTGATGTTGCATTTCATGGTGACAGCCTACTTCAATCATATCTAAATCGGAGTTACTTGATTGACATAACTCTGTAATTCTATTGTTTATAGTATGCCTATATTTTAGAACCTCTTCAATTCCTGGGCGTGAAATTATGTTTCGAAGTGATCTCGTGTATCTTGGACCTGCTTTGACATAATAAGAATTAAATAAATAATTATAATCCTCATTAAAATATTTATAATTAGATTTTATTTTACTTAAAACGAATTTTTCAAAAAACCAAGTAGTGTGAGCAAGATGCCATTTAATAGGTGAAGCATCTTCCATCGATTGTATATTCATGTCCTCTGGACTTAGATTTTCAATAATTTTAACCGACTTATTTCGTGTTTTTTCAAACAGGGTCTGAATATCGTTATTATTCATAAGATTACTTTATCAAAATAACAACAAAGCTAACATACTTCACTTTACAAAACGACGCTGATTATTAAACTTACTTATATTGTTGATCAGAATCCTCTATGTCTTTTGCAACAGTTTCTGACCTTATTTTTGTTGGCTCATCAATTGGCTCTGTAGTAGGGTTTAATTCAATACCTGCGGGCGTAATTGACTGAGGCATTGCAATAAATTGAGAGTCTGGATTTTCAACTGATGGTCTAACTCTAGATCTATAAACACCATAAACTCCAATTAAAATATGAAAAAACATTAGAAAAATAAAAAAACCATTCAGACCTGCTATATCCATAAAAATTGAGCATAAAAATGGACCTCCAATTGCACCTAAGCCAAAAATAAATTGTAACCTTGCACCAGCTGCAACAAATTTTTCCTTAGGAATAAAATCATTTGTATGAGCAAGAATTAATGAGAACATTGGCAAACTACAAAAAGAAAATAAAATTAAAAAAAAATAAAACCAAAATTTACTTGTTCCTAAGCCTTCAGGTAAATACATTTGTGCTGATGAAAAAATTGCACATAATGCAAAAAAAGCAGCAGTGAAACTCACAAAAATAATTACTTTTCTTCTATCATACATGTCAGACAATTTTCCTATTGGCCACTGAGAAATTGCACCAGAAACAGCTAATAAAAACATAACTAATGAAATATGAAAAATAGAAAAATTCATTCCTGCAGCATAAACAGCTAATAATGTAAATAATGCAGATTGTATCGTTCCATAAAGAAATGAACTCACCATTCCAAAAGGAGATGAAATATAAACCTCCTGAATAGTCATAGTTTCTATTTTTTTAAATGTTGGCGGTTTTCTTTTAGTAAGTAAAATTGGTATTAATGCACCTGATGTTATTATTGATACCAATATAAAAGGTTCAAAATTTATTGGATTACTAAAGTTTAAAAAAAACATTCCTATCCCCATCGAACCATACAAAATCACCATATAGATTGATAAGACACTTCCTCTATTTTTATTACTGGCTCTATCATTTAACCAACTTTCAGCTACTGTATAAATAGAGACCATACTGATACCCGTAAGCACCCTTAAGAGAAACCAAACAAATGGACTAACAAATACCGCGTGAACTAAAATTACTAAAGATGCAATTGACGCAAAAGCTGCAAAAATTCTAATATGACCAACTCTTGATATTAGTTTAGGGATAGTAATTGCGCCTACAAAATATCCAACAAAATAACCAGACATCATAAATCCAGTTGCAGTTAGACTAAATTCCTCTTTAACTGCTCGAACTCCTAGAAGTGACCCTTGAAAACCATAAGCAAGCATAATTGCTCCCATACCTAAAAATAATGCCCACGAATTTTTTAACACCTTGTTCATATAAATCGCTGTCTATTTCTGATTTGTGGCCAAATCAAGTAAATTGTAATGTTACTATGATTTTTTTAGTTTGAGAAAGGAGTGAATTGCTATTGTCAAAATGATGACAATACCCCCTTGAATTGTTTCGAGACTTGGCTGTTCTTTAATGACCATCCAAACCCAAATTGGTCCGACAATTGTTTCTAGCAAGAAGAATAAGTTAACCTCTTCTGCAGGTATAAATCTTGGAGCGATAGTCACCAAAACAAAAGGTATAGCAACACACATTACACACATTAAAGGTACTATTAAAAGGTCTTTTCCTACTAAAGAATAAGTTTCAATAAAGAAAATTGCAAATACTGCAACTAACAGCTTACCAACGACAGCAGCAGGTACTAAGTTCTTTGTTTTAGCAGATCTAATAGTCACCGCTCCAACTGCCAATCCTAAGGCGCAAATAAGTCCCAATAAATCTCCAAAAATATTTCCTAATTGCAAGGAGTCGTAAAATATATAGATTGCAGCAATAAAGGTCACTCCAATTGCTATCCAAGTTTTGCTGTCTGGCATCTCTTTTAAAAATATTGCGCCTAAAATTGCTGAAAGCATAGGAGCCATAGCAATCATCACTAACGTATTAGCTACATTAGTATTTTGAATAGAAACAACAAAAGCAATATTAGTTATAGAAAATGTTATTATATAAATTATTCCATGATGACCACTAGTGAAAAGCATTTTAAAAAAATTTGCTTTATAAATAAGTAGCATCCCAACTAAGACAGTAAAAAAAGGAATTATCCCTCTGTAAAAAACTAAACTCCAAGTATCTACACTAGCCAATCTTATGAACAAACTGTCAGGTGTGATAAACATCACAGCAACAAAGGCTAACAAAGAACCTTTTTGCTGGTCATTTAAAGTTTTCACGCCTTAAGTTCTTTCCAAAAAATTTTAGCAAGATTTATACCTGATAAATCGAAATGAGTTTTTAATCCAGTTGGAGAGGTTACATTAATATCTCCATTCAGTTTTTGATCAATAAAGTCTATTCCTGCAAAAAAAATATTTTCTTTTTTTAAATCTTTAGCAATTAGCTTAGATATCTTATTTTCATGCTTACTAAGTTTAATATTTATAGGTATTGCACCTTTAGACATGTTACTCAAAATTGAACCTTTTTTGGGAACTCTTGAGATTGCACCACAGACCTTACCATTAATTATAAAAACTCTTTTGTCACCTTTGCTAATTTTAGGTAAAAATTTTTGCAACATTATATGATCATGTTTTTTAATAAAACTATGGATTAGTTTTGAGTCAAATTTGTTTAATAAATGTATATCGTTTCCACTATAACTGTGAATTGGCTTTAAAATAACACTACTATTTTTTTTGAAAAATTTTTTTATTTCATCAATATTTTTAGTAAAAATAGTACTCGGCATATATTTTAGATACTTAGCTGAGTATAATTTTTCAGACACATTTCTAATAGAAGTGGGATTATTAATTATTTTTACCTTATTTCTAATGGTGTCTAAAATGTATGTAGTTGAAATATATTCAAGATTAAATGGAGGATCTTGACGTATAAGTATAAATTTACATCTAGTAAGGTCTAAACTACATTTTTTTAATATTTTAAAAAATTTTTTTTGTGTGTAATTAAATTTAATAAAAAAACCTTTTGCAATTACTTTTGACTTGATAATTGAAAGATCTTTTGGCTCATAATAGAATATTTTATAATTCTTATTTTGAATTTCATTACCCAAAAATATACTTGTATCTGAAACAGGATTTAATTTTGAAGGATGGTTTCCTTGAATAGCAACAATTTTATTTATCATATAATTTATCTAAATTTTCATTTTCTGAAAATTTACTAATCATATGATCTGCGTTTGTTGTCTTATTATCAATTACTTTTTGTAAGTGACTTAAAAAAATTGTTTCGTTGTTTCCTTTTCTGCTTAAAATATCTCTATTTTCTAAACCTTTTTTTGATAAATTTAATAGTGTGGATGACCAGTAAAGGAGATCTTTACCCATTAATTGAGTATTAAATCCTTTTTTTGGTGCTTCCAAATATGCATTAATAACCTTATCTGTTTCCCACTTAGAAATAACATCATAAACTTCCTCAAGATTGCCATAAAGCATTCCAATATTAAATGCAGGTCCAGCACACAAGCAATCCCAACCACAAGTATCCATAGACCTAAGCTCAATATATTTTTTTAACCTATTCTCGGTAAAAATTGTACTTAAATGTGTTGTAAGATCACTCTCTGTAGGTAATCGGTTATTAATTTCTGAAATTTTACCCTCCATAAAATCTCTAAAAATATATTTTCTCCCAGAAATATATTCATCTTTATCTTGAATAAATAAAACAGGAAAATCCATTGTAAATTCTGCATATTTTTCAAAATTTAAATTTTCAAAAAACAATTTTGGAAGTCCTCCTCTAGAAGTATTCTGCCAAACTTTTGATCGGTACGATAAATAATTACTATTTTTCTTTTCAACTATTGAAGAATTAGCAAATAAAGCAATAGAAATAGGTACAATTGAATTTATAACTTTAAATTTTTTAACAAAATCTTCCTCTGAACTATAATCTATATTTAATTGTGTCCCACAGGTTCGATACATCATATCTAAACTTAATTCACCATCGAAAGGCATATCTTGAGTCATTAGTTTATATCTCTGCTTAGGATTATTTGGGATCTCTTCTAATTTCGAAATAGGATCAAAACCAGCACTGACAATTTCAATATCTAATTTTTTTGTAACTTGCTTTAATTCAAATAAATAATCTTGAGACTCTGAACAAGCCTCATGTATATGGTTAAGTTTATCTCCTGATAATTCAATTTGATTACCGGGCTCAAGAGTAATGTTTTTTCCTCCTTTATTAAGTGCAATAATATTTTCTTTTTCAAAAACTGGGTTCCATCCAAACTCCAATAATGCATTGAACATTTCTTTAATTTTAGAATAATCCACTCGTTTATTATTTTTCTTATTAAACAAAAACTTTTCATGCTCAATTCCAATTTTAAAATCTTTATTCTGTTTTACTCCAGATTTAAAATATGCAATTATTTTTTCTTTATTATCAATCATGCTTATTCAGATAGTATCTTTTATTTTTTTTTAAAGAACTCTTTTTATCTTACTAGTTGTTCGAGGCAGTACTTAACAAAGATAATTGTGTTATTTTACTATCTCCTAGCTCGTCAACTGGTTTAACTGGATAATCTCCCGTAAAATAATGATCTGTTAATTGAGGGTAAGTGTAATTTCGCTTATCAAAACCAATAGCTCTATATAAACCATCAATAGACAAAAATTTTAATGATTTAGCACCAATATACTCGCAAATTTCATCATTCGTTTTATTTGCAGCTAATAATTCTTTTTTAGTTGGAGTATCCACACCATAAAAATCAGGATATCTAATTTCAGGACACGCTATCCTAACGTGAACCTCTTTTGCACCTGCATCGTATAACATTTTTACTATTTTATGAGAAGTAGTTCCTCT
>CACHWJ010000022.1 GCA_902583635.1 uncultured Pelagibacteraceae bacterium
TAAAAGAAAAGCTGGCATCAAGGTAGCAAATGTTGCTGAACTAGTTCAAAAATTAAAAAATGAGGCAAAAGTTATATAATGGCAGTCTTACTTATCGCAGAACACAACAATAAAGAGTTAAGACCTTTTACATTAAATTCTGCAACTGCTGCATCTCAAATTAATGCAGAAGTTCATGCAGTGATTATTGGTCAAAATATCGAGTCTGCTGCTAAAAAACTCTCTGAATTACCAGTAGTAAAAAAAGTAATCAGTGTAGAAGCACCACACTATGAAAATTTTACAGCGGAAAACTTTGCACCAGTAATTGTTAAACTTGCAGAAAATTATTCTCATATTGTTTGTTCGGCAAATACATTTGGTAAAAACTTAATGCCAAGAATTGCTGCTCATTTAGATACTTCTCAGGTCAGTGATATTATAAAAGTTATATCACCTGATACTTTCCTGAGACCTATTTATGCTGGAAATGCTTTTGCAACGGTAAAAACAAACGATGCTAAGAAATGTGTAACGATAAGACCTACATCTTTTGAACCATGTGAAAGTTCTGGTGGAACTGCTACAATTGAAAAAGCAGATGCTGGTGAAGAATTTTCAAACACAAAATTTATTAAGAGAGAAGAAATTAAATCTGATAGACCAGAACTAGGAACTGCAAGAATTGTTGTTTCAGGTGGCAGAGGGATGCAGAGTGGAGATAATTTTAAATTAATAACAGAAGTTGCAGATAAACTAGGAGCAGCTATTGGTGCATCAAGAGCTGCAGTAGATGCAGGCTATATAAGCAACGATCATCAAGTTGGTCAAACTGGAAAAGTTGTTGTACCAGATTTATACATCGCGATAGGAATTTCAGGAGCAATTCAACACTTAGCGGGAATGAAAGAGAGTAAAGTAATTGTCGCAATCAATAAAGATGGAGAAGCTCCAATATTTAGTGTTGCAGATTATGGCCTTGAAGCTGATCTATTTGAAGCACTTCCGCAGTTTATGGAAGAGCTGAACAAATTAAACACTATACAAAAATAATCCTTACAGTTAAAAACTAGTCTATGTCTAGGGAATCAATGGAATATGATGTTGTGATTATTGGTGGGGGACCATCAGGTTTATCAACAGCAATAAAACTAAAACAATTAGATCCAAATCTAAATGTTTGCCTATTAGAGAAAGCTTCAGAAATAGGAGCACATATTTTAAGTGGTAATGTTTTTGAGACACGTGCATTAGATGAATTATTACCCAATTGGAGAGAACTAAATTCACCGATTAAAACTAAAGTAACAAAAGAAAAATTTTTATTTTTAGGAAAAACAAAATCATTAAGCTGGCCAACTTGGTTGCTTCCCAAAGTTCAACAAAATCATAAAAATTATATTATTAGTTTAGCAAATTTATGCAGATGGCTTGCTGAGCAAGCAGAAAATTTAGGTGTAGAAATTTTCCCAGGATTTCCAGCAAGTGAAATTTTATATAACGATGATGGATCTGTAAAAGGAGTTGCTACTCAAGATATGGGTATAGATAAAGAAGGAAATAAAAAAGATAGTTTTGAACCAGGCATTGAGTTATTGGGAAAAGTTACAGTTTTTGCGGAAGGCTGCAGAGGCCATCTTGGAAAAGAATTAATTCAAAAATTTGAATTAAATAAAGGAAAAGATCCACAACAATACGGGATTGGGTTTAAAGAAATTTGGGAAATTGATGAGAAAACTCACGAGGAAGGTCTAGTAATGCACACAGCTGGATGGCCATTAGATAACAACACCTATGGTGGAAGTTTTATTTATCATGCAGAAAATAAACAGGTTTTCTTAGGATATGTCATAGGTTTAGATTATAAAAACCCTCATTTATCTCCATACGATGAGTTTCAAAGATTTAAAACTCATCCATCTATCAGAAAAATTATAGAAGGTGGAAAAAGAATTTCATATGGTGCAAGAGCTTTAATTGAGGGAGGTTTTCAGAGTTTACCTCAGATGTTTATGCCAGGAGCATTGTTAGTTGGCTGTGATGCAGGAACTTTAAATATGCCAAAAATCAAAGGCTCTCACACAGCTATGAAAAGTGGGATAATAGCTGCTGATACCATAAATGAGCATTTAAAGGATAATAAAGATTTATCTATATTTGAACAAAAATTTAAAAATAGCTGGCTCTATAAAGAATTGTTTGAGGCAAGAAATGTCAAACCTAGTTTTAGTTGGGGATTAATATTAGGAATAATATTTACTGGTATAGATCAAATTTTATTTAGAGGAAAAATGCCTTTTACTCTTAAGCATAAGCACGCTGATCATGAGACCTTAAAACCAGCTAAAGATATGCCAAAAATAGATTATCCAAAATATGATAATGTTTTAACTTTTGACAAAACGAGCTCTGTTTATTTAACTGGTACAAATCATGCAGATAATCAGCCAGTTCATTTAAAACTTAAAGACCCTAATTTACCAATTAATTATACTTTAGAAAAATTTGATGAACCTGCTCAAAGATATTGTCCTGCAGGAGTTTACGAAGTTCAAAAAGAAAATGAAGTAAATAAATTTGTCATCAATTCGCAAAACTGTATTCACTGTAAAACTTGTGACATTAAAGAACCGTCACAAAATATTATTTGGGTAACTCCTGAAGGTGGAGGTGGACCTAAATATGGAAATATGTAAATTAGGATAAATCTATTGCAAACTTTTTTAAAGTTTCAATTGGAACATATTTTAAAGTATTTTGATGAGTTCTTTTCAAAAAAATAGGGCAAGCCTTTTCAGCCTCAACTGCTTTCGCATACCAACTAGCACATAAGCACCATCCATCACCATCTTTTAACCCTGGAAATCCGAATTCTGGATGTGGTGTGATTAAATCATTACCTGCTTCTTTTAACCATTCTAAACATTCAGTCGTTACTTTTGCACAAACAGTATGTACGCCGAGATCATTTTCATCTGTATTACAACATCCATCTCTTAACCATCCAGTTAAAGGATCATTAGAGCATTCTTCTAGATCTTCACCTAGAACATTTTTTTGTTTTTCTTTCATTTAAATCTTAGTTGGATTTGGTTGACCTTTGTAAACTTCCTCAGGATCAAATTTTTTTTCTTCTTCCAAAAACTTCATTTCTACTTTTCGACCATTTTCAATTGGACCTGTTGGGATAGATCTATAAAAACACGATCGATAACCAACATGGCAACTAGCTCCATCACCAATATCAACAGTTAACCAAATAGAATCTTGATCATCATCAATTCTAATTTCAGTTACCTTTTGTGTAAAACCACTAGTCTTACCTTTATGCCAAATAGCTTTTCTAGATCTACTAAAATAGTGAGCCTCTTTAGTTTCTATAGTTTTTTTTAATGCTTCAACGTTCATATAACCATGCATTAAAATATCTCTTGTTTGAGAACACATAGTGATTACAGGAATAAGGCCATCATTATCAAATTTCGGTGATAAAAGATTTCCTTCTTCAATTTCCTGGACATTTTCTCTTTTTTTGAACATATGTAGTGACTATTTAGCATAAATCTCACTATATTAAATATTTTAAAATTAAGTAATTACTGTATAAAAAGGCGCTATGAAATTAGTAAAAGATATAGACAATAAAATTATTGAAACAAGCGAAGTTACTGACAAAGAAGCTGAACAGGCTTTCAAAACTATTCTAACTTGGTTGGGCGAAGATCCTAACAGAGAAGGGCTTTTAGAAACTCCAAAAAGAGTAATGAAGGCATACAAAGAATATTTTGGTGGGTACAAAGTTGATCCAGATAAAATTTTAGATAAAACTTTTGGAGATGTAGATGGATATGATGATATGGTTATTCAAAAGAATATTTCCGTTCAAAGTCATTGTGAACATCATATGGCTCCAATTATCGGAAAAGCTCACGTTGCTTATATTCCAAAAGAAAGAGTTGTAGGATTAAGTAAGCTTGCAAGAGTTGTAGAAGTATTTTCAAAAAGACTACAAACGCAAGAAAGATTAACAATGCAAATAGCTAAAACTTTAATGGAGTCCTTAGATGCAAAAGGTGTAGCTGTAACAATAGACTCTACTCATCAATGTATGACTATGAGAGGAATAAAAAAAGAGCAAGCAACGACTGTAACAAATTATTACTTAGGCCAATTTAAAGAAGATCTAAGTTATCAAAATAGATATTTAAGATTTATAAGTATACCAAAAGATTAAAGTGTCTGATCAATTCAAAGCATTAATCGTAAATCAAGAGGGCGAAAATTTTACGAGAGAGGTTAAATCAATTGATAAAAGCTTCTTAAAACACGGTGATGTAACCGTTCAAGTAGATTATTCAGATTTAAATTTTAAAGATGGAATGATCTTAAAAAATGGTGGAAGATTAGTAAAAGAATTTCCTCACATTCCGGGAATAGATTTTGCAGGAAAAGTTTTAGAAAGCGAAAACTCTAAGTTTAAAGAGGGTGATGAAGTAATTTTAACAGGCTTTAGAGTAGGTGAAATTTTCTATGGTGGTTACTCACAAATAGCAAAAGTAAATGCAGATTTTTTGGTTAAAAAGCCTGAGAGCTTAACAACCAAGCAAGCAATGATTTTAGGAACAGCAGGCTTCACTTCATTAATGAGTACTTTTGCAATTCAAGCAAGGGAAAGTATTTTATTAGGAGAAAAAGTTAACGATGTATTAGTAACTGGTGCAACGGGAGGTGTTGGGAGTGTAGCAATTATGGCATTAACAAAACTAGGTTACAACGTGACTGCAGTTACAGGAAAAGATTCTAAGTCAGATTATTTAAAGTCTTTAGGAGCTAAAAACATTGTAAATAGAGCTGAATTTGACAAGGATCCAAGACTTATAGATAAAGGATTATGGGACGGAGTAGTAGATACTGTTGGTGGAAAAATTTTGGCAAATGCAATTGTTCAAACTAAACCTAATGGAATTGTAGCAGTTTGTGGCAATGCAAATAACAACGAGTTAAATACAAGTGTAATTCCATTCATGTTAAGAGGTATCAAGCTTTGGGGCATGGACTCTGCTAATTGTAGTATCAAGAGAAGAGAATTTATTTGGGGTGAAGCTTCAAATTTAATTGATTTTGAGTTGTTAGAAAAATCAATCTTAACTGTAGGTTTAGAAGAATTGTTAGAAACTTATCCAAAAATTTTAAAAGGTGAGATTTCTGGAAGAGTATTAGTGGATTTAAATAAATAATGGATTGGGATAAATTAAAAATTTTTCATGCAGTGGCAGAAGCTGGTAGTTTCACTAATGCTACTGTTAACTTAAATCTAAGTCAATCTGCAATAAGTAGACAAATACAATCATTAGAACAAGATTTAAAAGTTCAATTATTTGAGAGACATGCTAGAGGACTAACTCTTACAGAAAACGGGGAATATGTTTTTAAAACTGCTCATGAAGTAATTAGTAAACTTAAAGAGGTTGAAACATCATTAGGAGATCAAAAAAATAAACCTACCGGTAAATTAACTATTACTACAGTTAGAAGTTTTGGAACTCATTGGCTAACGCCAAGAATTCAGGAATTTATGACCTTAAATCCTGAAATAGAAATAGAATTAGTTTTTGATGATAAAGAATTAGATTTAAGTACTCGACAAGCTGACATTGGAATATTTATGCGAAGACCTAAACAGCTTAACTATATTCAAAAAAAGTTAGTTGATATTAAGTACTATATCTATGGTTCAAGTAAATATTTGGAAAAAAATGGTATGCCAAAAACTGTAAATGATTTAAATAAGCATAAATTTATTTCATTTGGAAAAGGTGCACCATCACCAGTTTATAATCCTGATTGGGCTTTAAAGACAGGTATGCATGATGGAAAAAAAAGAAAATCTGTTATGAAAGTTAATAGTGTTAGTGGCTTATTGTACGGTGTTGAGTCAGGTGTAGGTCTTGCTGCGCTACCTGAATATTTAGTATCAAGTTCTAGCAATATTATAAAAGTACTTCCTAAAGTAGAGGGACCAATTACAGAGGCACATTTCGTTTACCCTCAATCCCTTAAAAATACCGCTAGAGTTCAAGCTTTTAGGAATTTCTTATTCAGTAAGATTGGTGACTGGAAATAATCCTTAAAAGATAAATATTATCCTTTAATCTCGAAAAATCATTGAAAACTGCGACATAATATGCGATTGATAATCATTCGCATTGAGAATAATTATCATTCGCAAATAAATATAAATACAAAGGGAGATATGAGAAAAATATCAATTATAGCATTAGTATTCTCTGTATTTGCATCATCTATCGCGATTACAAATGAAGTTAATATATTTAATGCAAGACACTATAAAGCAGACGCTGATCTTTATGGAAAGTTTACTAAAGCAACAGGAATTAAAGTAAATTTAATTAACGGTAAATCAGGTGCTTTAGAAAAAAGAATCATCAGCGAAGGTGCAGATTCATCTGCCGATCTATACATCACTGCAGATGCTGGAAGATGTGGTGCAATGGATGCAAAAGGTCATCTTCAACGTGGCTTATCATCTGAAGCTATAAGAGCTGCTGTTCCAAAAAGCTTTAGAACAAATAAATGGGTTGGAATAGCAAAAAGAGCTAGAATAATTTATTATTCACCTGAAAGAGTTACTGGTGCTGAATTATCTGGAATGTCTTATGAAGGTCTAGCTGATCCTAAATGGAAAGGTAGATTAGTAATAAGAAAATCTAGTAATATTTATAATAAATCTCTTGTAGCCTCATTAATTGAAAATAATGGAAAAAAAGCTACAGCTGAGTGGGCAAAAGGAGTTGTTGCAAATATGGCTAGAGACTCTAAAGGAAACGATAGAGCTCAGATAATGGCAGTAGCAGCAGGAGAAGCTGATATTGCAGTAGCTAACACTTATTATTTAGCTCTTATGTTATCTGGTAAAAAAGGTGCAGAGCAACAAGAAGCAGCTAAAAAAGTAAAAGCTTTCTTTCCTAATCAAAATGGTAGAGGAACACATATGAATGTTAGTTGTGCAGCTCTAGTAAAAGGAGCACCAAATAAAGATAATGCAATTAAACTTGTAGAGTTTTTATTAACTCCAGAGTCTCAAGAGCACTTCACTAACAACACATTTGAGTTTCCAATGATTGAAGGTGTTTCACCAAGTCCATTAGTAGTAAATAATCTAGGATTAGATTTTCAACAAGATATGAATACTAAACTAGCTTCTTATGGAAAAAATCAAGCAGCAGCATTAGAAGTAATGACTGCAGCAGGTTGGAAGTAATAAATTAAGTGAAAAAGAATTTATTTAGTTTTGATACAAATAATTCTTCTGATGCGAGCGGTTCACTAGTGGGTCAGATAACATGTGAACCATGCTCATTGGAAGTTGAAAAAATCAAAAATAAAATAAATAATAGAAAATTATCTAAAATTAAAAAAAGTGATATTGATCATATTACTAATGTTTTTGATTTAAAAAGATAATTTTTAGAAAGTGAACATAACTCAATAGTTATTACCCTACTATTGATTATGTTCACTTAGATTAAAAAGGGTAAAAATGTATTTAAGAAAAGTTAATTTTTGGTTTCTAAGTTCTTTACTCATTTCAATTATTGTTGCGATCCCAATTATTACTGTTTTCTCAAGCTTTTTTGAGGATACTTCTAATTACTATCAAATTTTAAAAGATACTTTTTTATTAGAATATATATTTAATTCATTTACTCTATTAATTTGTGTTTTAGTCCTAACTTTTATATTTGGGACTAGCGCAGCTTATTTAGTTTCCTTTTATAAATTTCCACTTAGTAATTTTTTTAAATGGGCTCTGATTTTATCTTTCGCTGTGCCTCCCTATATTTATGCTTATTCATTAACAGCTTTTTTTGAGAATTTTGGAACATTATATTCTGTTTTAAAAAATTTATTTGGACCAGGAAATTACAACCAGCATATTCCAAAATTTGATGGTTTGTTTGGAGCTGTTCTTTCACTTTCTTTTTCTTTATTTGCCTATGTATATATTCTTGCAAGAGCATCATTTCTTTACCAATCTCAAAACTTAATTGATTTAGGAAGAAGTTTAGGATTTTCAAAATTAAAATCTTTTTATTCTTTAATTTTACCAGCGGCTAGGCCAGCTATAGTGGCTGGTTTATCTCTTGTAGCGATGGAAACTTTAGCTGAATTTGGGGCGGTTGATTTTTTTTCAATCAACACTTTAACAACTGGAATTTATAATTCTTGGATAGCATTTGATGATTTAGCTTTTTCAAATAGAATATCTTTCTTTCTTTTAATATTTATATTTGCACTTTTTATTTTAGAAAATTTATCTAGAAAAAAAGCAAGATACCACTCGAATACAAAAGGTGGCTTTAAACAGAAAGAAAAAATACAGCTTTCAGGATCAAATGCTTTTATTGCATTTTTTATTTGTTTTATTTTATTCTTTTTGAGTTTTTTATTTCCATTGTGTCAAATGTTATATTGGACTATCAAATTTCCTGAAAACTTTTTTGATCTTCAAATTGTTACTCTTACTTTAAATACAATTTATTTAGTATTTTTATCAAGCTCAGTTTTAATAATTTTTTCTCTTATTTCAAATTACGGAAATCGAGTGTCAAAAAATAAAGTATTAAATATTTTATCTACTCTATCTATTTCTGGCTACGCAATTCCTGGAGTCATTTTAGCAGTTGCATTTATAACCTTTATTGCATGGTTTGATGAAAATATTGTTCAGGCCCTAGGCCTATTGTCTATAAAAAAAGTGTTTATAGGATCTATCCTTGGTTTAGTTCTTGTGTATTTTATAAGATTTTATTCTTTAGCATTTAATGGAATAAAATCTGGATATGAAAAAATTAATATCTCTGTCGATGAAAGTTCTTATCTTCTTGGTTATTCAAAACAAAAAACATTTATGAATATTCATGTTCCATATTTAAGAAACTCACTCTTATTTGTTGTAATATTAATTTCTCTTGAAATAATCAGAGAGCTTCCAATTACATTAATTTTAAGGCCTTTTAACTTTGAAACATTTGCAACAACTGCTTATATTTCTGCATCTGAGGATTTACTTGAGGCTGCTGCTGCACCTTCATTATTTTTAATTTTAATTGCAACTGCATTTATTATGCTTACATCTAGATATATTCTGAGGGAAAAATGATTAAAAATTTTTTAGAAATTAAAAACGTTGATTTTATTATAGGTGGTAAAACTAAGGTTAAGAATGCCTCTTTTAACATTGAAAACGAAGGCGAAACTTTATGTATTCTTGGTCCATCAGGTATTGGAAAAACAACAATTCTTAGAACAATAGCTGGATTAGAAAAAATTGACAAAGGATCAATCAAATTAAATGGTAAATTGTTATCCTCTAAAAAAGAAAATATTGAACCTGAGCATAGGAATATATCCCTAGCTTTTCAGGATAATAGTCTGTTTCCACATTACACTGTTGAAAAAAATATATTGTTAGGTGCAGAGAAAAACAAAGGAAAAAGAAGAAAGAAAATAAGTTTTAAAGAAATAGTTGAATTTCTGGATATCTCAAAAATATTACCTAAATATCCTCATGAAATAAGTGCAGGTGAGGCACAAAGAGCTTCTCTTGCAAGATCTCTACTAACTCAACCTGATCTTTTGTTATTAGATGAACCTCTATCAAATGTTGATCAAAGTTTTAAAGAGGAAATTCAAGTAAGATTAAAAAAAATACTAAGCAGATTAAAAATTACAACGATAATAGTTACTCATGACTCCTATGAAGCTTTTTATTTAGGAAATAAATGCGCCATTATTTTAGATGGCCAGATAAAGCAGTTTGATGATCCTTATAATGTTTATCATTTTCCAAACTCAGTTGAAGTAGTGAATTTTTTAAATAGGGGAATATTAATTCCTGCTAAGGTAACGGGAGAAAATTCGTTAGAAAATAAAGATTTAGGAACAATTAAAGGTAATTTTATAAAACATTATCCAAAAGGTT
>CACHWJ010000023.1 GCA_902583635.1 uncultured Pelagibacteraceae bacterium
CATATATTCTGTCAGTACCAGTTTTATGGTTATTGCTAGTTAATATGGCTCTACCTCCATTTATAGTCACATCTTCAACTATTTCCGTATTTTCTGTAGCTACTACTACATCTCCAATATCAGCATCTTGAGCTTTTTTAAAAACATGTGAAATTATTGATTTATTATTAATCTTTAACAAAGGTTTACCGGGTAATCTGGTTGCTCCTAGTCTTGATGGTATAATGATCAAAGTTTTCATAAATACTTAATTAATTATAGCTATTAAATACCAATAGAGGCAAATTTATACAGATAATTTTGATAATTTTTTAATTTATCGTGATATATGTTCAAAATTATTTAATAAAAATGGATTCTTTCGAAATTAATAAAATAGTTGCTGCAGTTTTAATGGTTGCACTTTTAGTAATAGGTATTGGAAAATTATCAGATGTTATTTTTCATGTAGAAAAACCAGAAACTCCAGGTTATGCAGTAGATGTAGAAGAAGCAACAACGGTTTCATCCTCTACAAAAGCAAGTGTAAAAGAGAAAATCGATATTGATGCATTAATGGCTATGGGTGATCTAACTCACGGTGAAAAAGTTTTTAAGAAATGTGCTGCATGTCACTCTATTGTTAAAGGTGGAAAAAATAATATTGGTCCGGCTTTATATAATGTTGTTGGTAGAAAAATTGGTATAGTTGAAGACTACAAATATTCTAAGGCACTAGCATCTTATGATAAAGAATGGACACTCGAAGAGCTTAACGGTTATTTAATCAAACCTGCTAAATGGATCAAAGGAACTAAAATGGCTTTTGCAGGATTAAGAAAAGAAAAAGATAGAGCTTCTGTGATCAAATATCTGAACCAAAACTCAGATAATCCTTTACCATTACCTTAGTTTTCCAAAACAATACAATAAAATACTTTTTTGAACATGAACTCTATTTAGAGCTTGTTGCCAGACATGGGATTTTTTTCCTAAAAAAATATCATCAGATACTTCATTTCCTCTTGGAAGACAATGTAAGAAAATACAATTTTTTTTTGCATATCTCATAAGTTTTTTATCAATTTTAAATTTTTTAAATTGAGCTATTTTTTTCATCTTATTAACTTTATCATTTAAAGAAATTACTTTATCTGAAAAAATTACATCTGCATTTGAAGCTGCCTTTTTTGGATCATTGTAAATAAAAATTTTCTTTTTATTTTTTTTAACCCAGTTTCTTACTTTTACGCCAGGTTCAAATTTTCTTGGACAGCCTATACTCAGTTTAAATGAAAATTTAACTGATGCTGCAATTAGACTGTCTAAAACATTATTAGAGTCTCCAATCCAGCAAATATTCAATTTTGAAATTGGTTTTTTCTTTATTTCTTCAACAGTAAATACATCCGATAAAACCTGTGTTGGATGAGATGAGGGACAAAGACCATTTATTACTGGGATTGAAAGATATTTTTTAAAATTTTCAACTTTTTTGTCACTATCAGTTCTCAGCATAAATCCATCCCCGTATGTTGAGAGAATTTTTGCAGTATCCGCAATACTTTCACCACCCTGACCGAGATGAAGCTCATTTGATCTAAGAGTTAAAGTGCCGCCTCCAAGTTGTTTGATTGCAAGATAAAAGCTTAATCTAGTCCGTAAACTTGATTTTTCAAACATTTGGATAAGCAGCTTTCCTTTTAAAGGAGCACCTTTATCAACTTCGAGTGTACTTAGTTTTTTTCTTAATTTTTTTCTTTTCTTTGCATCTATTATTATTTTTTTAAGATCTTTAGATGGAATATCTTTTAAATTGATGAAGTGTTTCATTTTAATTTAGTTCTTTACAAACTTTATTTAATATTTTTAAAGCTTGATCAACTTCGTTTTTTTTAACATTAAGTGGGGGTAAAATTCTGACAACATTTTCTGCTGCACGTATAGTCAATAAATTATTATCCATAAGTTTTTTTATAAATTTTGTCTGATCTTTGTGTAGTTGAATACCAATTAAGAGTCCTTTACCTCTTATATTTTTTATTACGTTTGGGTAAACTTTCTTTAAATTATTTAATTTTAGTAAAAAATATTTTGAAATACTTTTAACATTTTTCAAAAATTTTTTATCTGAGACAATATCCATTACAGTATTTCCAACAGCCATAGCTAATGGATTGCCACCAAATGTTGATCCATGTGTTCCTGGCGTCATCCCTGCAGCTACTTTCTTATTCATTAAAACTGCTCCAATAGGAAATCCACCTCCAATTCCTTTTGCAATGGGAACAATATCTGGCTTTACTTTTGATTTTTCAAATGCAAAAAAATCACCAGATCTTGCTATCCCACACTGGACCTCATCTAAAATTAGCAATATTTTTTTTTGATTACATAACTTTCTCAATTCTACTAAACACCAATCTGGTATTACTTTTATACCACCCTCACCCATAATAGTTTCCACCATAATAGCGGCCGTATTTTTGGTAATTTTTTTTTTTAGAGACTTGTGGTCTCCGAATACAAAATGATCAAATCCACTTACTTTTGGACCAAATCCTTCCGTCATTTTCTTTGATCCACTTGCATAAATTGCAGCCAAAGTTCTTCCGTGAAAAGAATTTTTAACGCATAAAATTTTATTTTTATTAACTTTACCAATTGAGTAAAAATACCTTCTAGCAACTTTAATTGCTGCCTCAGTAGCTTCTGCACCACTATTTTGAAACATAACATAATCAGCAAAAGTTTTTTTACACAGTTTTCTAGCTAACTTTTCTCCTTCTGGAATTTGAAAGGCATTTGAAACATGCCATAATTTTTTTGCTTGGGTACTAATCGTTTTTGTAAGTTTTGGATGTGCATGACCCAATGAATTTACAGCAATACCTTGAACAAAATCTAAATATTTTTTATTATCACTTGAAAATAAATAACTTCCTTTGCCATGTTTAAAGGAAATTTTTTTTCGATTATAGTTTTTTGCTAAATAAGTCATAAATTTAATTTGTTTTTATAAATTTTAATTATTAGATACAAGCTATGATTGAAAATACATATCTAATAAGTTAATCAATATGTGTTGATAAGTAAGATTTTTTGTTTGTTTAAATAAATTTAATATCAGTATATTGTTAATATATAAAAGTTTAACACAAGATATTGTTATATGAGTTGGACAGATGAAAAAGTAGCAAAATTAAAAGAGCTTTGGGGAAAAGGAAGTACAGCAAGTCAGATCGCTGAGATTATTGGTGGGATCAGTAGAAATGCCGTTATTGGGAAAGCTCACAGGCTAAATTTATCTGCAAAAATTAAAACCAGAGCAGCTACTTCAAATCAAAATTTTGAAAATTCGTTGGAAGAAAAAAATATAAAAAATAGAAGAGGTCGTAAAAGTAAATTCAAGTCTTTGATAATTGAAAAAGACTTCGAGCCAGAAAATCCTAAGCAACTAGAGGAGTTAGACGAAAGTTCATGCAAATGGCCTATTGGTCATCCAGATGAAAAATCTTTTTACTTTTGTGGCAGATCATCTCTAAAAGACTTTTCATATTGTAAATTGCATCTTCTTTATGCTTATCAGCCTAAAGGTAAAAAAGAAGAAACGACTGACAAAGAAGAGGTCCCTGAATTTATAGAAAAGAAAATCCAAACAGCTTAGATTTTAACTTAAGTTAACATCAGAATTTTTTTTAGAATTGTATTTTTCTGTAGAAAATTGTCCACCCTGTCTCCACATATAGCAATATTTTTTAACTTCCTCATCAAAAAATCTTACACTCGGTACACCAATGTCTGAGTTGGTTTTATATTTTCCAGATACAATATTATCGTATTTTAAAAGTTTTAATTGATCCCTTGTAAGCAAGGGTTTTGGCATTATTTCGAATATTCTTGCAGTAAGTTCAGCCACAGGTAAAGGCATCGGTAATAAAATTCTTTTTTTGCCAATCAAGTTTAGTAATTTCATTATTATTTCTTTAAAAGTAAAAACTTCTGGTCCAACACATTCAATTATTTTTGAATAAATATTATTAGAAATCACATGATAAATAGTATCTGTCAAATCAGAACAATGAATTGGAGAAAACTTAGTCTTTCCACTGTAATATAATGGAAAAAAAGGAAGTCTATTTAAAAGAGTCATAAAATTTGTAGTGAAGTTATCATCTACTGAATAAACTACAGATGGTCTTAAAATTGTTGCTAGAGGAAAGTTTTTTAATATGTTGTTTTCACCCTCAACTTTACTATTTGCATAAGCTGAGTCTTTAGCTTCATTTATACCTAGAGCTGACAAATGAATAAAATGCTTAAGGCTATATTCTTTAGAGAGTTTAGCTAATAATGAAGGAAAAACTGTGTGAATATTTTTAAATGAATTTCCTCCTCTTTTTTCAAATAAAATGCCAATTAAGTTTACACAAATATCAGATTTTTTAAAAAGTTGTCTTATCTTTTTTTCATCAAATATATCTGACTCTACAATGTCTATATATCCAATGTTTGCTTGAGTTTTAATTATGTAACTTTTTTGATGAATATTTCTAGTTACTACAGTAACTCTAAAGTTATTCTTAGTGAGTTTTCTTATAAGGTTTCGACCAATTTGACCACTACCACCAAAAATTAGACAATTTTTTGCTTTCATATATATATGTTTAAAAATGACCAATAATATTCATCTTCACAAAAATGATCTACCAGATGATTTGAAATTAGGCAATATAATAGCTGTTGATGGCGAGTTTATGGGACTTAATGTCAGAAGAGATCCTTTGTGCTTAATACAAATATCTTCTGGAAAATCAGATGCTCATATCGTGCAGTTCGATAGAGATAAATATAATGCTCCAAATCTAGTTAAGCTTTTAAAAGATGAAAATGTGACTAAAATTTTCCACTATGGTCGAGCAGATATGTCTCATATTAAATATTATTTAAAAACTGATACTAATAATATTCTAGACACAAAAATAGCTTCGAAACTTGCAAGATCATATTCTGATAGTCACTCGTTAAAAACTTTAATAAAAGAATTTGCAAATGTAGATATCAGTAAACAATTTCAAAGTTCAGATTTTGGAGGACAGTTAACACCTGCACAATTAAAGTATTGCGCAAATGATGTGATTTATTTACATAAAATACACGAAAACTTAGAAAAGATACTAAAAAGAGAAAACCGTATAAAGTTATATAAAGACTGTCTAAAATTTTTAAAAACTAGAGTTGATCTTGATCTGGCTCTTTTTAGAGATGATATTTGGTCACACTAATGTCAAAAAAAAGATTTATACAAACTGCTAAAGAGGTAATAAACTTAGAAGTTAAAGCACTTCAAAATTTAAAAAAAAACCTTAATAGTTCATTTAATCAAGCTGTAAATGAAATTATAAAATGTCAATCAAAAGTAATTCTGTGTGGAGTTGGCAAAAGTGGATTGATAGCCTCAAAAATTGCTGCAACATTAGCATCTGTTGGAACACCATCTTTTAGCATTTCTGCAAGTGAAGCTTCTCATGGAGATCTTGGAATGATATCTAAAAAAGATATTTTAATTCTTTTGAGCAATTCAGGAGAAACAAGTGAGCTAAGAAATATTATTCAGTATGCAAACAGAAACAAAATTTTATTAATTGGAATTGTTTCTAAAAAAGAGTCAGTACTTTATAGAGCATCTGATATTAAACTTATAACTCCTAAAGTAATAGAGGCAGGTGGTATTATCCCTACAGCTAGCACAACTGCACAGCTCGCCCTTGGAGATGCTCTAGCTATTGCAACAATGAAATATAAAAAGTTTACAAAAATAGACTTTAAAAAATTACACCCATCTGGAAGTTTGGGAGCTCAATTAACAACAGTAGAGGACATAATGGTAAAAGGGAGCAATATACCATTCGTGAATGAAAATTTGAAAATGAATAAAGCTTTAAAAATATTAACTGAAAAAAAATTAGGAATTTTAATAGTTAGAAATAAAAATAAAAAAACTAATGGAATAATAACTGATGGTCAAATTAGAAGATTTAGTCAAAAAAATCTAAATTTTCAGTCTTTACGAGTAAAAGAAATTATGACCAAAAGGCCCGTATCTATTGACAAAAACGAACTAGCTGCGAAGGCGCTATCTTTAATGAATAGTAAGAAAATAACGTCTCTAATTGTGAATAATAAACGAAAACCTTTTATAACAATTGGTGTTATTCATGTACACACAATTTTACAATCTAATATATCTTAATGGTTGTTAAAAAAATTTTTAAAATCCTATTTACATTACTAATACTTTTTACTTTATTTTTTATTTATTCAAAATACTTTAAAAAAAAAGAAACAGTTCAAATTAATCAACAAGAATTAGAAAAGGAGGTTTATAGTTCTAATATATTAAAAGATGTAAGGTATACAACAAAAGATGCTGATGGAAATGAATATATTATTACAGCAACTGAGGGTGAGATAGATTATTCAAATTCAAGTTTGATATATTTAACCAATATCAAGGCTTTAATTAAATTAATAAATTCAGATGATATAACAATAACCTCAAATTATGGTAAATATAACTCTGAAAATTTTGACACAATATTTACTAAAAATGTAATAATTAATTATTTAAACAATGAAATTACTGGAGAATATCTTGATTTTTCATTAGAAAGAAATCTATTGTTAATTTCTAAAAAAGTAGTTTATACAAATTTAAAAAATATTCTTAAAGCTGATGTTGTTGAAATGAATATTAAAAATAAGGATACTAAAATATTTATGCATGAAAATCAAAAAAAAATAAATATCAAAAGTATTAATTAAAAATGGCTATTATAAAAAAATTCAGAATTAAATCATTCAAAAATATTAACTCTATAATTGAATTTGAAAATATTTCCCTGTCTTATGGAAATAGACAAATATTAGAAAATATAAATTTTAAGATAAACGAAGGACAAATATTTGGAATGCTAGGACCTAATGGTGTAGGAAAGTCCACTATATTTAATCTTATAACTGGATTGATTAATCCAGGAAATGGTAAAATTAAAATTGCAGGTGAAGATGTAACAGATTATCCAATTTATCTTAGGACTAAAAAATTTAAAGTTGGTTATGTTCCTCAACACGGGGGGTTTTTTAATGATTTAACCCTGCATGACAATCTTAAAGCAATTAGTGAAATTGTTATAGAAAATAAAAACTATAGATCTGAAAGGATCAACTTTTTAATTTCTAAATTTGAACTTGATAATTTAAAAAATATTAAAGCTAAATTTTTATCAGGCGGACAAAAGAAGAAACTTGTGATAGCAATGTCATTATTAAGTGAACCAAAAGTACTTCTCTTAGATGAATGTTTTGCAGCTCTTGATGTTTTAACAATCAAGATGCTTCAAGAAATTATTGTAAACCTGCAAAATGAAAATAGGATCACTATTTGTATATGTGATCATCAAGCAAGAGATCTTTTAGCATGTGTTGATATAGCTATGATATTAAGTAATGGAAAAATTGTTGCTCAAGACACACCCTCCAATCTAGTAAAAAATATTAATGCTAAGAATGCATACTTTGGTGATAATTTTAAATTTAATTAATTTAAAATGTCGAATCCATTAATTATTAATAATAAAATAGCTAGATTTAATAAGGTTATTTTAGTGAGTGGAGACAAAAGTTTAAGCATAAGATGGGTGCTTCTTTCATCCTTGGCAAACGGAACATCTACCGCTAAAAACTTGTTATTATCAGAAGATGTATTGGCAACAATAAAGGCTATTAAAATCTTAGGAATAAAATCTAAAATCACTAAAAATAAAGTTAAGATTTTTGGCAAAGGTTTTGAAGGCTATAAATATAAAAAAAATATTACAATAAATGCTGAGAACTCAGGAACTTTAGGTAGAATTATTCTTGGTCTACTTATCAATACCAAATATCCTATAAAAGTAATTGGGGATAGAAGTTTATCAAAAAGAGACTTTAGGAGAATAACTGATCCATTGAGTAAATTTGGAGCAAAATTTAAATTAACCAGAGGCAAAAATTTGCCTTTAACAATTTTCGGCTCACAAAAATTAAGATCAATAAATTACAATGAAAAAAGAGGGTCAGCTCAGTGCAAAAGTTCCGTAATATTTGGTGGAATGAGAACGAATGGTATGACAATAATTAAAGCTAAAAAATCTAGAAATCATACAGAACTTTTATGTAAACACTTGAATTTACCAATTACAGTAAAATCAAAAAAAAATCATGATGAAATTAAAATTAATAAAGTTACAACTGTTCAGCCATTAAATTACAACATTCCATCTGATATAAGCTCAGGTGCTTTTTTTATTGTTTTAACTGCTTTATCCAATAATTCAAAATTGACTATAAAGAACGTAAACATTAATCCATCTAGAACAGGCATAATTACTATTCTTAAAAAGATGGGA
>CACHWJ010000024.1 GCA_902583635.1 uncultured Pelagibacteraceae bacterium
TCTACTCTTCAAGAAAACTCTTTTTCTGAAGCAGAAGCATTTTCACGGATATCTAAAAAATTAGACAACATTTATCATCACATTGGTATCTATTGTTATTCTGCCGAAACTCTTGAAAAATTTGTTGGATTAAATCAGACTAAAAATGAAATAGAGCAAAGATTAGAACAGCTAAGAGCACTAGATAATAGTATCAAGATAAATGTTGCATTAGCAAAATCTCCTCCAATAGGAGTAGACACCGAAGAAGATTATATGGCCTTAAAAAAAATTATGGAATATAAAGATTAATGAGTAAAATTTATTTTCAAGGTACATTTGGTGCATATTCTCACTTGGCAGCTTTATCAGTTGATCCAAATGCTGAAATTATACCATGTAAAACTTTTGATGAGTGTTTTAGTAAGGCTTCACTTGAACCTGAAAACAAAATAATTATTCCCGAGTCTAATAGAATAACAGGGAACATAGGAATTGAGTATTTGATATTTAAACATAGATTAAATATTTATATGGAGCATTTTCAAAAAATTGAACATAACTTGTTAGGTCAACCAGGCTCGAAATTAAAAGATATTAAAGAAGTATATTCTCATGCACAGGGGCTATCTCAATGTTCACAATTTATAAAGGAAAATAATTTAATAGAACATATTAGAGCAGATACTGCTGGCTCTGCTGAAATGATTTCAAAAACTAAAAATGTTAAGCAAGCTGCGATAGCTTCTTCTTTAAGTGCTGAAATTTATGGACTAGAGGTAATAAAAAAAAATATTGAAAATGAAAATGGAAACTTAACAAGATTTTTAGTAATGGGTAAAAATATTTCCCAACCTGAATTTAAAGATAAAAATTATATCACGTCTTTTTTATTTAAACTCAAAAGTAAACCAGCTGCTCTCTATCAATCACTAGGAGGTTTTGCAATTAATGGAGTAAATTTAACTAAACTTCAGAGCTATCCTGAAAAAAATACATTCGACTCTTATTTTTTCTTATGTGACCTAGATGGACACATTGAAGATAAAAAAGTCCAAAAATCTTTAGAGGAACTAGGTCTCCATTGTGAAGATTTTCACGTCTTAGGTGTTTTTGAAGCAGATAAGTTGAGAGAAAATAAGTAATAATCTTTTCTTGTAGATTAGAAAATATAACTGCTATAATACTTTTGGAGGCTAGAGGTGGATGCTGCTTGAACCCGACCAGATCTTAACGGAAGCAGTCGTAGAGACAGTTATTCAGGTTCTAGTCTCCTAATATATATATATGAATAATAATTCGAAAGTACTGGCATTAAAATATAGACCGCAAACTTTTGACGATCTAATAGGCCAGGAAGTGGTTGCAGAAACAATAACAAATTCAATTAAAGCAGACAAAGTTCCAAATGCATATTTATTCACAGGCATTCGAGGAATTGGTAAAACCACAATAGCCAGGATTGTTGCAAAAACTCTTAACTGTTCAAATGGAATTGAAAATAAATGCAAAGTAAAATGTGCGAATTGTGACTCAATTGCAAGTTCCAATCATATTGATGTTTTGGAAATGGATGCAGCTAGTAAAACTGGTGTAGATGATGTTAGAGATCTTATAGAATTTTCCAGATATGGACCAACTTCAGCTAAATATAAAATTTTTATAATTGATGAAGTACACATGCTTAGTAAACAGGCTTTTAATGCTCTTTTAAAAACATTAGAAGAACCACCAGAATATCTTAAGTTTATTTTTGCAACTACTGAAATTAAAAAGATTCCAATTACTGTTGTATCTAGATGTCAAAGATTTGATTTATCTAGAATTAAATCATCAGAATTATTCCATTTTATAAAAAAAATTAAAGATAAAGAAAATGGCAAAGTTACTGACGAAGCTTTAAAACTAATTGTAAAAATTTCTGAAGGTTCAGTTAGAGATGCATTATCTTTATTAGATAGAGCTTTATTAAGTTTAGACGAAAATACTGAATTAGATTTAAACGCAGCACAAAAAATATTTGGCTACTTTGATAAATCTCAATTAATAGATTTATTTGAATTAGTCTTAAAAGGTGAAGAAAAAAAAGTTATAAATATCTATAGAAAAATTTATGACCAAGGAGTTGAACCTAAAGTATTTATAAATGATTTCTTAGAATTGTTGTATTACTTTAAAAATATAAATTCTTTAACACTAGAAAGCACAAATTTTTCTCTAAATGATGAGGAGTTTTCGAAAATAAAAAGCATTTCAAATAAAGTAAAGTCTGATGTGTTAGTGCTGTTCTGGCAATTTGCAATTAGCTCTCTTGAAGAATTAGATATAGTTTCAAATCAACATTTGTCGATTGAGATGTTTCTAATCCGATTAATGCATTTACAGTCTGTGAAATCTCAAAAAAAAATTGAGCCTGAAACTGAAAAAAGAGCAACCAATGAAATTGAAGAAAATATAAGCTCAAATAAAATAATAGATCAAATTAAAAATATTTCCCAAGAAGAAAAAAATAAACCACAAGTACAAACTGAAATTAAGGCGGAGAATAAAATACTAATAAATTCTTTTGATGATCTATTATTAATCTGCTCTGAAAAAAAAGAAATCAAATTGAAATATGAATTAGAAAAAAATGTCAATCTAGTAAAATTTGAAAAAAACAGAATAGAGATATCTTTTAACGATAGTTTAGATAAAGATTTTGTTAAAGATTTATCATCGAAACTTTTTGATTGGACTGCTGAGCGATGGATTATTACTTTTAGTAAATCTAAAGGTGAAATGTCTGTAAAAGAAAAACAACTTAACAATAAGAAACTTTTAATTGATCAAGCAAAATCTTCAGAAGCTTATAAAAATATAATAGAAAATTTTCCTGATGCAGAATTAATTGACGTTAAGATAAAAAAGGATGAGGGCCAGAATGACTGATTTTAGTAAGATTTTAGATAAAGCCAAAGAGCTTGAGGCAAAAATGAAAGAAAGCCAGCAGAAAATTAAGGAAATAAGAGTAGAGGGCGTTTCTGGCTCCAATTCTGTAACAATAACTCTTGATGGTGAAGGTGAAATGCAAACAATAAAATTATCCGATGAAATTATGAAAGAGGACAAAGCTATTATTGAAGATTTAATTGTTGCTGCTCATAATAATGCTAAAGCACAGTTAAAATCGAAAACTTCTGAAGAAATTTCAAAAGCTACAGGTGGTTTTGGTATACCTGGTTTTAAATGGCCTTTATAATTCATGCAAAATATTAACGAAATAGAAGAGCTGGTTAAACTGATATCTAAACTACCAGGCTTAGGACCAAAATCAGCAAAGCGAATTGTATTAAAATTAATCAATAATCGTGATGAGCTTGTTAAGCCTTTGGCAAAGTCATTAGCCGATGTATACAAAAATATTGTTCGTTGTAAGATTTGTGGAACTTTAAAACCAAATTCAATCGAGTGTAATTTTGACAACTGTAAGATTGTTGAAAAAAAATATAATAAGATATGTGTTGTTGAGAATATATCTGATCAATGGAGCATAGAAAGTTCTAATATATTCAATGGATATTTTCATATTTTAGGAGGTACAATTTCATCAGTCGGTCAAAAAAAAGAGGACTTGCTAATTAGTTCTTTAGTAGAAAGAGTAAAAAAAGATAATATTGATGAAGTAATTTTAGCTACTAGCGCAACAGTTGAGGGTCAGACAACTGCATATTATATACAGGACAGTCTAAAAGGTATTGAGGTTAAAATAACGAAGTTGGCTCAGGGTTTGCCTGTTGGTGGTGAAATAGAAAGTTTGGATGATGGAACCTTATTTTCAGCTTTTAAAAACCGTTCAAATTTAATTTCTAATTCAGATTAGATTTCTTCTCCAATCTATTAATATGTAATAATGGTTCAGTATATCCAGAGGGCTGCTGCTTGCCTTTGAATACTAAATCACATGCAGTTTTGAAAGCTATTGAGTTTTCGAAGTCGTCACTCATTTTAATATATTTAGAGTCATTCTTATTTTGACCATCAACAATTTTTGCCATTTCTTTCATAATTTCTGTTACTTGAATTTCTGTAGTAATTCCATGATGTATCCAGTTTGCAATATGTTGCGAAGAAATTCTTAAAGTTGCTCTATCTTCCATTAGACCTACATTGTTAATATCTGGAACTTTAGAACAACCTATTCCTTGGTCAACCCATCTCACCACATATCCAAGCAATGTTTGGGCTGAATTACTTATTTCATTATTTATTTCTTCAACAGACCAATTAGTTCTATCTGCCACTGGTATTGTTAGAAGATCATCAAGTTTTGCTTGATCCCTATTTAAAATTTTTTTCTGTTCATCAAAAATATTTATTTCATGATAATGTAGGGCGTGAAGAGCAGCAGCAGTTGGAGATGGCACCCAAGCGCAATTTGCACCAGCTTTTAAATGGCCTGTTTTTTGTTCCATCATATCTTTCATTTTGTCAGGCATAGCCCACATACCTTTACCAATTTGAGCTTTACCAGAAAAACCACACTGTAATCCAATATCCACATTTCTGTTTTCGTAAGCTGTAATCCATTTTGATAACTTCATTTCTCCCTTTTTAATCATAGGTCCTGCCATCATTGATGTATGCATTTCATCACCAGTTCTATCTAAAAATCCCGTATTTATAAAAAATACTCTATTTTTTAAAGACCTAATACACTCTTTCAAATTAGAAGATGTTCTTCTTTCTTCATCCATTATTCCTATTTTGCATGTATATTTTTTTAATCCTAAAACTTCTTCTACTTTTGAAAAAATTAAATCTGTAAATGCTGTTTCATCTGGTCCATGCATTTTAGGTTTGACGATATATACAGATCCAGTTCTTGAATTATTTTTTTTCTTTAAATCATGAAGTGCTGCTGCTGTCGTTATAAATGCATCTAAAATACCTTCTGGCACTTCATTTCCATCATCTAAAATAATGGATGGGTTTGTCATTAAATGCCCTACATTTCTTACAAGCAGAAGGCTTCTACCATGTAATTTTAAACCTTTACCATCCTTAGAAATATAACTTCTATTTGGATTTAGTTTTCTCTCATATAATTTTCCATCTTTTTCAAATTTTGACTTTAGGTCTCCACGCATTAAACCTAGCCAATTTCTGTAACAAATAATTTTATCTTCTGAGTCAACTGCTGCTACACTGTCTTCATTATCACAAATAGTTGATACTGCTGACTCCACTATTATATCACTGATACCAGCATGGTCTTGTTGAGCAGCAAACGCTCTAGAGTCTTTTAAAATTTCAATATGCAAATTATTATTTTTTAAAATAATTGCAGAAGGATTATCACTTTCGCCTCTATGACCAATAAATTTATCTTCATCTATCAAGCTAACTAAATCAGCACCTTTAAGAATTTTTAGCTTTCCGTCTTTTACGGCAAAGCTTGTTATTTTTTTCCAGCTTAAATCTTTTAATGGAAAATATTTGTCTAAAAAATCTCTACCATACTTAATAACCATTTCTCCTCTTAGTGGATCATATCTCTCCGAAACACTATCTTCTGATTGCTCAATAATATCAGTTCCGTACAGACTATCATATAAACTCATCCATCTAGCATTTGCAGCATTCAGAGCATATCTTGCGTTCATAACTGGCACTACCAGTTGAGGCCCTGCAATTTTTGCTATCTCGTCATCAACATCTTTCGTTTCAATTTGAAAATCAGGTCCTTCATTTTTTAAATAACCTATTTCAATTAAAAATTTTTTATAGTCTTCAAAATTGAATACTGATCCCTTGTTTTTGATATGCCAATCGTCAATTTTATTCTGTAAATCTTTTCTAATGCTAATTAATTCTCTATTTTTAGGTGCCAACTCATTGACCGTTTTTTCAAAACCTGCCCAAAAATTTTCTGGTGATATCTCTGTTTCTTTAAGTAACTCATCCTTAACAAATTGAACAAGATCACTCGAAACTTTCAAACTTTTAATATTTATATATTTTTCTTGCATAGCACTTTTGTGACCCCATCTGTATTTTTGCCTGAGAGTTTTGCTCCTTCGGCGGAATTTAATCTCTTTCCAGAGTGTTATGCCTAAATCGGTCCTTTTGCCTGAGAGTTTCCGGGGTGGTTGCTCCTTCGGCGCTAAAAAATACTTAGTCTCTCCCGATCCTGGATTTCTAACTGTTAAAATTATTTAGTCAATTAATAACAATTACCTTTAAAATAATTCATCATTTTATGGCCTTTTTTATAATTTAACTATCCGATATAATTAAACCATGAAAAATTACCTTAATTTTGAAAATGAAATTAAAAATCTTGAAAATGAGATAGAAAAATTAAAGGATCCATATAATCAAGAAGGTCTATCAGAAGTTGATACTCAAAAAATTTCTAGTACTCAAGCAGAGTTGGATGAAAAATTAAAAGATATTTACTCAAATTTAGATCCATGGCAAACAACCATGGTTGCAAGACATGAGGACAGACCAAAATCTAAATTTTTTATAGACAATTTATTTGAAGATTTTATCTCTTTGTCTGGTGATCGTCATTATGGTGAAGATAAATCAGTTTTAACTGGTTTTGCAAAATTTAAAGGAAATTCAGTTTTGGTTATTGGACAGGAAAAAGGAGAGGATTTAGATAGTAGAATTGAGCGAAACTTTGGAATGATGAGACCTGAGGGATACAGGAAAACAATACGATTGATGAATTTGGCAAATAAATTTAATATTCCAATAATTTCCTTTATAGATACACCAGGTGCGTATCCAGGTGTTGGCGCCGAGGAAAGAGGTCAAGCAGAGGCAATTGCAAAATCAATAGAATGTTGCATGGAACTTAAGGTCCCAACAATTGCAATAATAATTGGTGAGGGTGGTTCTGGAGGAGCAATCGCTCTAGCATCTTCAAATAAAGTTATAATGTTTGAGAATGCAATCTATTCAGTTATATCTCCCGAAGGATGTGCAACTATTCTTTGGAGAGACCCTAAGAAAATGCTCGACGCTGCAAAAGCAATGAAACTTTCAGCAAAAGACTTATTGAAATTAAAAGTTATCGACCAAATTATTCCTGAGCCTTTGGGTGGTGCTCATCGAGATAGAGATACGATGCTTGAAAATTTAAAAACTTCTATCACACAAAATTTAGATTACTTCAAAGACTTATCTCCAGAGGAGATAGCAAATGAAAGAAAAAATAAGTTTTTAAAGATTGGAAGGAATGATGGATTTATAAGCACAACTGAGAATTTTAGTTCATTAACTATCAAAAAAAATAAATTTGAAAATATTTTAAAATTAAAAAAAATTCAAATTGGTATTGGTATAGGCGTTATTTTGTTAGGTTTGATCTTTTTATTAATTTAAAATTATAAAGCTCCACAGCAATTTTTAAATTTTTTCCCTGTTGCTTCACATCTGTCATTTCTTGAAATTTTTTCATTTTTCTTAGTGATAAGTAAACATTTTGGATTGTTATTTTTTTCTATATTTCTAACATTCCGATTTGAGGATTGTTCTTCCTGAACCACTTTTAAATTCATCAAGATTGTAACATAGTCTAATTTTAGTTTTTCTAAGAGGTTTGAAAATAAATCAAAAGCTTCTTTTTTATATTCAACTAACGGATCTCTTTGACCGTAAGATCTTAAACCAACAACTTGTCTTAATTGTTCTAAATATTGAATGTGAGATTTCCAATTTAAATCTATGGATTGTAGAAAAATTCTTTTTTCAATTTCTTTTGCATAATCTTCTCCAAGAATCTTAATTCTTTCATTTCTTGTTTCATTAAATTTTGAAAGTATTTTTTCTTTAAGCTCTTCATCTTTAGATGCAATTAATTCCTCAAATTCTTTATCTGTGAAACTTTTTCCTAATATTTGCTTAATTCTGTTGGTAAATTCATTGCTTTTTGGGTTTGAAATTTTTTGAATCTTAAGTTTAATTAAGTCCTCAATTATTTCTTTTAAAAATTCATCAGAGTAACCAAAAATATCCCTACTACTCATTGCGTTTTTTCTTTGAGAAAAAACAACATGTCTTTGATCATTAAGCACATTGTCAAATTTTATTAAGGTTTTTCTAATATCAAAATTTCTTGCCTCTACTTTCTGCTGCGCTCTCTCTAATGCTTTATTGATCCAAGGATGATCTATACTTTCTCCATCTTTAAGTCCTAACTTTTCAAGCATGTTATTCATAGACTCAGAACCAAAAATTCTCATTAAGTCATCTTCTAGACTTACATAGAATACCGAGCTCCCTTCATCCCCTTGTCTTCCAGATCTACCTCTTGCTTGATTATCAACTCTTCTAGACTCCATTCTTTC
>CACHWJ010000025.1 GCA_902583635.1 uncultured Pelagibacteraceae bacterium
CATATAATTATTGGAGATTAAAAAAGTTTGGAATTAACTGTCACTAAATATTTTAGAGAATTTTTTTTAATAAATTTTCACCAAAAAATAGCTTATGAACTATGACAGCTAAAATATGAAGAGAGATCAGACCTAAAATTGTATAATTTGATAATATATGAATGTTATAAAATTGATCAGCTAATACAAAGTTATCTTGGATTTTAATTTCTTTGAAAAATATCACCAATGTTTCACCATTAAATAATTTTTTTAAAATACCCGAAATGGTTATTGATAAAATTGCCACATATAAAAGAATATGATTTAATTTAGCTATAAATTTTTGACCTTTAAAAATGCTTGGATCTAATTTTGGGGTGGGGTTAAAAATTTTGTTCAGTAGTCTTATAATAACCAAGTAAAATATTGATAAGCCTATTATAATATGAATATTTTCTATACTTAATCTTTCTTCTCCAAAATCAAGATCAACTAAATAAAAACCAAGAGGAATTTGGATTAGTAATAATATTGCACTAAGCCAATGTAAAACCTTTGAAATAATACCATACTCTGTTAAGGTATTTTTAACATGCATGCTTTAGTAAAACATATAACTAGTTGCTTTGGTATAGTTTTGTTGTCTCTTTTTTTCACAGTAGTTGGAACTCAAAGTATTGCTGATCAGTCTGCAGAAGAAATCATCAAAGGTAGAAAAGCCCTTTTTAGTAAGAATTACAGTACAGCAAAGCGTGTTCAAGCTTTATCTTCAAATGGAGACTTTGACAAAGCAAAAGAATTGATGATTGAAATGAGTGAAAATTATAAAACATTGATAGGATTATTTCCTGAAAACACCAAAGAGGGATTTAAAACAGAATCTTTGCCTATAATTTGGGAAGAGAAAGACGTTTTTAATGCTTTAATGCAAAAATCATCAGATAACATGATAAAACTGACTTCAGTGATTGAAGATAGCGACGATATTCGTGCTACTCTTCGAGAATTTATGTGGAGCAGCTGTAAAGCATGTCACAGTAAATATCGAATGCCTCATTAATATATCAAGCAGTGATTCCGCAAAAAGTAACAGACCATCTTGAGGAATATATTAGTCAGGAAATCTACGTTCAAATAGCTGTAATTAAAGGCAAAGAAAAAGTTTCAACAGAGCTAGCTATAAATAAATATTTTAAAAGCAATCATTTTAGAGATTTAGCAGAGGGTAGACCTTATGATCATTTTATTGAGGGATTAAGAGATAAATGTCTTGGAAAGTTAAAAAATTCGCCAATGAGAAATAAGCAAACTGATGATCCAACAATAATTGAACTACAAAATAAATTAAACAAATTAAGCGATGAAGAACTGGATAATACTTATTGGGAAATAGAAACTGGTGAGTTTTTTACGGGAGAACAAATTAAAGAATTAGAGGAAATACGTAATAATTTAATATCTAAATTAATAATTAAAGAAAATTCAAAACAAAATTCAGTATTAAAGATAATTATGGGTTTTTGTGAAAGATATGAAAAATTATGTCAAAAAAAGTATCCAGAAGCACCACTTCCACTAGAAATTTTAAAATCTGTTAATTAAATTTTAAGGGTTCGCTCTTTAAGATGTTACCTAAAGAGCTCCCTTATATTGCCTGTTTGGCATTTAAATCCAAAAGGATTTTATTTTTTGTTTGTTTTTGAAATATAAAGCTATTCAGCTAAGTGTCAGGTGGTGATAGTTTTAACATAATAACCTCCTCAAAAAAAAGTTAATTATAATTAAACAAATTTCAATTAATTTATTTTAGTTTTAATAAAATATATTTCTTGAATACAACCTAATGCTTTAGTATATTCCCGGTATCACAAATCAGTCTTTTACTTATTTTTTATTTATCAATTCACTAATAAAATTTTCTCCATAACCTTGATCTACTGCTTTTTGGAAGTAATTTTTATTTACTTCAGCAACTTTTTCAGCTTCAGGAAAATCTTTTAAGAGATCTTGTATATAAGTTAAATCTTTTACAGAATTATTAGCTGTAAATTTAAATCCTGTAAAATCACCTTTTAATAAATTATCAAATACTCGGTTTAACGCTGCTGAATTTCCAGAACCAAGTTTTGCTACACTAAATACTTTTTGCAAATCCAAACCTAATTCTTTAGCACCTATTGCTAAATGATTTACTAAAGCGCCATTACCTAAAGTTAAAAAATTATTTAAAAGTTTTGATTTAGCTCCCATTCCTACTTTGCCGAAATAAAAGTATTCTTTACAAAAATATTTTAAATAAGGTTCAGCCTTTTTAAAATTCTCCTTAGTGGCACCAACAATCCCACCTAAAACACCTTCCTCTGCCTGAACAGGACCACCCATTACAGGACATTCTACATAGCTAATATTGTTTTTTTTATAAATTGAGTCAGTTTCAATTGAACCTGATTTGTTGTGTGTGGTAATATCAATAACAATTGTTTTATCATTTAATATTTTAGATATTTTTTCTGAAATTGACTGTGCAATTGGAGTGTTGGTAACACACATAAATAGAGCATCTAAATTTTTATCAGCGAAATCCTCAAAAGAATTAACTTCTTCAGCTCCTTCTTTGACAATCTTTTCAATGGGTTTTCTATTTTTGTTAGCTATTACATATAGTTTATTTTTGTTTTTTAAAATATTTTTGGCTATTCCATACCCCATATATCCAACACCAATAAATCCAATACTTTTCATATATTCCTTAGTTTAAGTTTTTTGCCCCTCTGTTCTAATAAACATTATACCAAAAATTATAATTCCTATAACACCTATAATTTTATTATAATCAAATGGCACGCCAAAAATTATGAAGTTTATAATTGTTGACCAGACTAATTGAGAATACTGAAAGTTAGTTACAAATGACAAATTTGAAAGCTGAATTGCGTAAATAATTAAAGAATGACTAACAAACCCAGCAAAACCAAGAAGAGTTAAATAAAGCCAGTAAATATTTTTTTCTAATGGAACCCAATTAAAAAATATAAAAATACTGAAAATGATTGCTCCTAATATTGAGGTATAAAAAATTGCAGCAAAAGGATCATTATCTCCTGATACAACTTTTGTAAAAAACTGATAAAGAGCCCAGCATATTGGTGGAACAATAGGAAATATTAAATCTAGACTTAATATTTTCATACTTGGTCCTAATGAATAAACAATTGAGCCAAAACTTAGTAGCATTAAGGCTATCCCTTTAGGCGTTAAAATATCTTTCAAAAAATATGCTGATAACAAAGAGACTATTAGTGGCGCAGTAAAAAAGACCACATAAATATCAACCAAATCAAATTTTTGTAAAGAATAAAACATAAATGATGTAGCAGTAACCATTAGAGTTGATCTGATTATTTGTACTTTAAAATTTTTCTTTAAATTAACTTTGGGTTTAAATATTAAAAAAAATATTATTAATGAAACCATATGAAAGAAAAACCTTCCCCATATTGCTTGTGTTACTGGCATTACAGTCCCAAGATATTTGGCAGTAGAGTCCATGCAAACAAACATGAAAAACCCCCCAGCAGCTAATAAGATTACATTAAATAATGAGGTTTGTTTTGGCACTGTGAGATTTTTAATTACATTACAACGCCTACTTGCCAAGGATTAAACTCCTCGTCACCGTAGCCATTGATCTCACTTTTTGATTTATTTCCTGATGCTGTGTTAACTACTAATTCAAATATATTTTGACCAACTTCTTCCACTTTTTGTTTACCCTCTGCAATAGTTCCACAATTTATATCCATGTCCTCTGACATTTTTTCATACATAGCAGAATTAGTTGAAAGCTTCAGACTTGGAACCGGCTTGCACCCAAAACAAGATCCACGACCTGTAGTAAAACAAATTACATTTGCTCCAGATGCAACTTGTCCTGTTACAGATACTGGATCGTAACCAGGTGAGTCCATAAAATTAAATCCTTTATTTTTTAAAGGTTCAGCATATTGCAACACATCTTGAAGTATAGAATTTCCACCTTTAGCAACTGCTCCTAATGATTTTTCTAATATAGTTGTAAGGCCACCTCTCTTGTTTCCTGGTGCAGGATTATTATCCATCGAGCTATTATTGATTGAGGTATAATGCTTCCACCATTCTAGTCTTTTAATTAGTTTGTCTGCAGTTTCTTGTGAATTAGCTCTATTAATTAACAAGTGTTCTGCACCGTAAATTTCTGGAGTTTCAGATAAAATTGAACTTCCTCCTTTTTTAACCAAAAGGTCTGCAGCAATTCCTAATGCTGGATTAGCAGTTATACCTGAATATCCATCGGAACCTCCACACTGTAAAGCAAGTGTCAAATGGCTAACAGATTGAGAAGATCTTTCAACATTGTTTGCTTCTGTTAATAAATTTTTGATTTGTGAAAGAACTTTATCTACAATTTTTTTTGTTCCACCTTCATCCTGAATAGTAAGAAAATGAATTCTATTATGCTTTTTTACAGATTCGTCAAACAAACTAACTTGTGCGCATTCACAACCCAAACCTATAACAAATACATGTGAAAAATTTGGATGATTTTTAAATCCATCAATAGTTCTTTGGAACATTTGCATTCCTTCACTTTCAGTATTCATTCCACATCCTGTAGAGTGAGTAATTGGCACTATTCCATCAATATTTGGATAATCTTTTAAAATATTAGAGTATTTAATTTTTTCGACAATCATCTTTGTTACAGTGGCTGAGCAATTAACAGTACTTACAATTCCAATATAATTTCTTGTAGCTACTTGGCCATTATCTCTTAAAATTCCATTAAAGAATGTATCAGCTTTTTCATCCACAATATGCTTCTTGTTTGTAACTTTAAAATCTCTTTTGAATTCTCTAAATTCTAAATTATGTGAATGTACATGTTGTCCTGGTTTAATATCGTCTAATGCAAAACCGATAATTTGATCATATTTTATTATAGGGTCACCTTTTTTAATAGTTTTTAAACAAACTTTATGACCAAAAGGTATTGGATCAACAGTGCTGATTTCATGACCTTCAATTTTAGTTTTTTCTGGAATAATAAATTGACTTACGCCAACATTGTCATTCTGATTTAAAACTATTAGATTATTCATAAAATTATTATATAACTATTATTTTAAACAGACCATTATAAATATTATGCCAAAAAAAAGAAAAAAGAGTTTCAGAAGTCATCATTGGTTTAATAATCCAAAAAATCCAGATATGACTGCTCTTTATCTAGAGCGTTATTTAAATTATGGACTTACTAGAAAAGAGTTACAGTCTGGAAATCCTATAATTGGTATAGCTCAATCCGGCAGTGATCTTTCTCCCTGCAATCGACATTTTTTATCTTTAAGCAAAAGAATTAAGGATGGAGTAAGAAGAGCAGGCGGCATTCCTATGGAATTTCCTACACATCCAATTCAAGAAACAGGCAAAAGACCAACAGCCATGCTTGACCGAAATCTATCATATTTATCTTTAGTTGAAGTTTTGTATGGTTATCCAATTGATGGAGTAATATTAACAACTGGATGTGATAAGACTACTCCAGCTGCGTTAATGGCAGCAGCCACAGTAAATATTCCAGCAATAGTTTTATCCGGCGGTCCAATGTTAGATGGAGTTTATAAGGGAAAATTAGCTGGTTCAGGAATGGTAGTATGGGAGGCTAGAAAATTGTTGGCTAAAGGAGAAATAAAATATGAAGAGTTTATGGATATGGTTTCATCATCCTCACCAAGTGCTGGTCATTGTAATACAATGGGAACAGCATCCTCTATGAATTCAGTAGCCGAAGCATTAGGAATGTCTTTACCTGGTGGAGCAGTTACACCTGCGCCTTATAGAGAAAGAGAACAAATCTCTTACGAAACTGGAAAAAGAATTGTAGGAATGGTTCATGAAAATTTAACTCCTTCAAAAATTATGACCCGTAAAGCATTTGAAAATGCTGTTGTAGTTGCAAGTGCAATAGGTGGATCAAGTAACTGTACAACTCATTTGAGTGCAATCGCAAAACATATGGGAATTAAATTTAATCTTTCTGAATGGCAAAAACTAGGACACAATATTCCTCTATTAGTTAATTGCCAGCCTGCAGGAGAATACTTAATGGAAAGCTTTCATAGAGCTGGAGCAATTCCTGCTGTGATGAAAGAATTAATTAAAAATAAAAAACTTCATACGAATATAAAGACTGTTACAGGAAAAACAGTTAAAGAGAATTTAAGAAAAAAAATTGATGTAGATAATAATGTAATTAAATCATTTAAAAATTCATTAGCAGAAAAAGCTGGCTTTTTAGTAATGAAGAGCAATTTTTTCTCCTCAGCAATTATGAAAACCTCAGTAATTAGTAAAGAATTTAAAGAAAGATATCTATCCAATCCTAAACACCTAAACGTGTTTAATGGAAAAGCGGTAGTATTTGAAGGACCAGAGGATTACCATAAGAGATTAAATAGTAAGAAATTAAAAATTGATGAAAATTCAATATTAATTGTAAGAGGCTGTGGGCCAGTAGGTTACCCTGGGTCTGCTGAGGTTGTTAATATGCAACCACCAGACAGATTGTTAAAAAAAGGTATAAGTCATTTACCAACACTAGGAGACGGTAGACAGAGCGGTACTTCAGAAAGTCCTTCAATACTTCATGTTTCCCCAGAGTCAGCAGTAGGTGGAGATCTGGGAATTGTAAAAACTGGTGATAAAATGACAATAGACTTAAACAAAAGAAGGGTTGATTTATTAATTTCTAAATCAGAATTTAAAAAAAGGAGAAAAAATAAAAAGTTATTTAAGGCAAATAACCAGACTCCTTGGCAAGAGATTTTTAGAAATACAGTAGGACAGCTTGAAGATGGAGCATGTATTAATTCTCGAGGCAGATATTTAGATGTATCACATACCAAAGGTTTACCGAGAGACTCACACTAATATATGCCAAAAATATTAGTTTCTAGAAAAATTTCTGATTTAGCAGAGGAAAAACTTAAAAATGAATTTGACGTAACGCTTAATCTTAAAGATGAGCCTATTCCAGAAACTGAATTAATAAAAATTATTAATGATTATGATGGAATGATTTCAACAGGTTTTGATAAAATTGGTGAAAACTTTTTTAGTAATTTAAATGGAAAACTAAAAATTATAGCTCAAGTTGGTGTTGGTTATGATAATATTTCTATTAAATCTGCAGAACAAACAAAAATTAAAGTAACAAACACTCCAAATGTACTAAATGAAGCGGTAGCAGAAACTACTATTCTTTTAATATTAGCAGCATCTAGAAGAGCAGGAGAAGCTTATAATTTAGTTAGAACAGATAATTGGAAAAATCAAAAACCAGACCTTACTAAATTTATGATTGGTAACTCTGTGACAGGTAAAACTCTAGGAATTATTGGGATGGGAAGAATAGGT
>CACHWJ010000026.1 GCA_902583635.1 uncultured Pelagibacteraceae bacterium
TAATCCATCTACAAATACAGAAGTATCAACTTTGTTGGTAGATGTATAATCATTATAAAAACTTAATTCCCCAATATTCTTATTAATTATCTGGTTAAGATCTGAGAATTTCCAATCTTCTTCTCTTCTATTTGGAAAACCTTTGTTTATAAAATTATCTAAAGAAAATTTTTTAATTTCAATATCTTTTTGAGACAAACTTAAATTTCTAATAGTATTTTCAAAATCTTTTTGTAATTGTTCTTTCATCTAATTAAAATTTTCATATCCTTTTTTTTCTAATTCAAAAGCTAGATCTGGACCTCCAGATTTAACAATCTTACCATTCATTAAAACATGGACAAAGTCAGGCTTTATATAATCTAGCAGCCTTTGATAATGGGTGATTATTAAAAATGAGTTTTTTTCATTTCTTAAAGTATTTACACCATCTGCAACAATTCTTAGAGCATCTATGTCTAGCCCTGAGTCTGTTTCATCAAGAATTGAAAGTTTTGGAGATAACATTGACATTTGTAAAATTTCATTTTTCTTTTTTTCTCCTCCAGAAAAACCAACATTTAATTGTCTATTTAATTTTTCCTCGTCAAATTTAAGTTCTTTAGACTTTTCTCTAACTAATTTAAGGAATTCTATTGCATCAAGTTCTTTTTCTCCCCTTGCTTTTCTAACTGCGTTTAGAGAAGTTTTTAAAAATATATTTGTATTTACTCCAGGAATTTCTAATGGATATTGAAAAGCTAAAAAAATACCTTTGTGAGCTCTTTCCTCTGTTTCAAGCTCAAATAAATCTTTTTCTTCAAAAAGAACTTCACCGGAAACTTCATATCCTTTCTTTCCTGACAAAATATTTGATAAAGTACTTTTACCTGATCCGTTTGGACCCATTATAGCATGAACTTCACCAGGATTTACATTAAGTGAAAATCCTTTTAAAATTTCTTTATTATCTATTTTAGCATTTAATTTATTTATTTTTAACATTAGCCCACACTTCCTTCTAAACTTATACCTACTAACTTTTGTGCCTCGACAGCGAATTCCATTGGCAATTGTTGTAATACTTCCTTACAAAATCCATTAACAATTAAACCAACTGCTTCCTCCGCACTTAATCCTCTTTGTTGACAGTAATGTAGTTGTTCCTCACTTATTTTAGAAGTGGTCGCTTCATGAGCTATATTGGACTCTGAATTTTTGTTTTTAATATAAGGGACAGTATGAGCGCCACATTTATTCCCCATCAATAGAGAGTCGCACTGGGTGTAATTATTTGAATTTGATGCCTTTGAGGAAATATCAACCAATCCTCTATAAGTCATATCTGAAAATCCAGCACTAATTCCCTTTGATATAATTTTACTTTTTGTATTTTTCCCTAAATGGATCATTTTAGTGCCTGTATCAGCTTTTTGGTGATTATTAGTAATGGCAATTGAATAAAATTCCCCAACAGAATTATCACCTTTCAAAATGCAACTAGGATATTTCCATGTAATTGCAGATCCAGTTTCAACTTGCGTCCATGATATTTTAGAATTCTTTCCTTTGCATAAACCTCTTTTAGTTACAAAATTGTAGATACCTCCTTTTCCATCTTTGTCACCTGGATACCAGTTTTGAACTGTTGAATATTTTATCTCAGCATCATCAAGAGCAACCAATTCAACATTTGCAGCATGTAATTGATTTTCATCCCTCATGGGAGCTGTACAACCTTCTAAGTAACTAACGTAACTTCCTTTGTCTGCAATAATTAAAGTTCTTTCAAATTGACCTGTATTAGATGCATTTATTCTAAAATATGTTGAAAGTTCCATTGGACATCTAACACCTTCTGGAATGTATACAAATGAACCATCTGTAAAAACTGCTGAATTTAAAGTTGCAAAAAAATGATCAGTCAATGGAATTACGGAACCTAGATATTTTTTAACTAATTCTGGGTGATTTTGAATTGCCTCTGAAATTGGACAAAAAATTATTCCTTGTTTTATTAACTCTTCTCTAAAAGTAGTTGCAACTGAAACTGAATCAAAAACAGCATCAACTGCAATACCATTTAATCTTGCTTGTTCTTGAAGTGGGATACCTAACTTTTTATAAGTTTCTAAAAGTTTAGGATCTAACTCATCTAAACTTTTTGGTTTATCTTCCATACTTTTAGGCGCAGAATAATAATATAAATCTTGATAATCTATAATTGGATATTTTGGCTTTTGCCAATCTGGTTCTTTTAATTGTTTAAATCTTTCATAAGCTTTCAGTCTAAATTCAAGCATCCATTGTGGCTCTTTCTTAATATTTGAAATAAATTTGATTACATCCTCATTTAAACCCTTGGGCGCTCTAGTATTTTCTATATCAGTTGAGAAACCATATTTATAATCTTTTAATTTATCAATTTCCTGCTGTCTATTTTTCATCTCAATTAAACCGTTCTGTATTATTTTTTAACAAATCCTGTAAACTTTTTTTATCAAAAAAAGTATTAATATGATTTTCTAATTCATCCCAAAGATTATGTGTTACACACTTAGTTGCTTTACCATTACAACCTTTTTTTGACTCTTTTTTACACTGAACAGTTTTAACTGTTTCATCAACTGCATTTAAAATGTTAGTAAGTTTAATCTCATTTGGTTTTTTTGATAAAACATATCCTCCTTGAGTTCCTCTTGTGCTTTTCACAATTTGATTTTTTTTTAGTTTTGAAAAAATTTGCTCCAAATAGTCTAGGGAAATTCCTTGTCTTAATGAAATATCTCTCAAAGACACTGGATTAATAGTATCGAACCTTGCAAGATCAACTAATGCCATAACAGCATATCTACCTCTAGATGTTAATTTCATATTACCCTTTAAATTGTGGGCTTTTTATACATACCTGACTAAAATGGTCAAGTTTAGATTAAAAAAAAAAACTAACATTTTGTCGCTCAGTTGTGATAAACGTAACTTTTTTTTGAGAATGATAATCAATTGCGCATATGGATAATAAAATTTTAGAAATATTCATTCCAGGTCCAGCTGGAAGACTTGAAGCTAAATATTTTAAAAGTAAAAAAAATACATCCCCTGTTGCATTAGTATTACAACCTCATCCACAATATGGAGGAACTATGAATAACAAGGTTGTAGTTGATACATTCCATACATTTATGGATAATGATTTCTCAGTTTGTAGAGTGAACTTTAGAGGAGTTGGAAAGAGTGATGGGGAATTTGATAATGGTCAAGGAGAACTAGCAGATGCAGCTGCAGCACTTGATTGGTTAGAGAGAGAAAATTTTGATAATTCACAATGTTGGGTCTCTGGTTTTTCTTTTGGATCATTGATAGCTATGCAGCTTTTAATGAGAAGACCAGAAATAAATAGATTTATAGCTATTTCACCTCAGCCTAATGTTTATGATTTTTCCTTTTTATCACCGTGTCCTACATCTGGTATGGTAGTTTATGGAAAAAAAGATGAATTAGTTCCGGTAGAATATATTACAGAATTAGATAAAAGACTTAGTGCACAAAAAGGAATTAAAATCGAATTTAACGCTGTAGCCGATGCAAATCATTTTTTTTCTAAAACAGAAAATGTATTAATTAAAGCTCTTGATAAATATATTAAAAAAGAAACAGCTCTTTATTAAAAATTTTTTACCAATTTACCACCGGTTGTTGGTTTTAAACATCCTGTAGTATTAGGAAATGAAATAGGTAAATTTAAAAAAGATCTAATAGCTAAATATCCAAATGCCTGTGATTCAATAAAATCCCCATTGAAACCATATTTATCTATATTTTCTAAAATAAAATTATTTTTATTATTAAAGTTATCTTTAATGCAATCTATTAAAGCAATATTTTTTCTTCCTCCTCCAGAAATTAAAAATTTTATTTTATTATTAGTGTTTATATTTTCTATTCCTTTTGCTATTAGATAGCCTGTAAAGTTTGTTATTGTTGAGCAGCCATTTTCAAATGAAAGACCTCTGGCAAAGGAGTTATCAAAATCCTTAACATCTAAAGATTTTGCGTAGGTTTCTATTTTAAAATTTTCAGTAATTTGATTAGTAATTAATTGATCGATTTTACCAGCTTTTGATATATTTCCATTTTCATCAAATTTTTTATTAGAATTTTTTCTAACCCAGTCATCAATTAAACAATTTCCAGGACCAATATCAAAAGCATTAATATCATCTTCAAAATTATTTGAAATACTTTTAATCTTAGTGAGGTTTGTTATTCCTCCAATATTTATAAATCCTATCGGAAATTCTGTTTTGAATTTTTCATTAAGAATATTTGATATAAGATAGTGAAATATCGGGGTTAAAGGGGCTCCTTGTCCGTCATTTTCAATATCTTTTTGTCTAAAATCATAAACTACCTTTTTTTTTAATAGTTGAGATAGAAGATATCCGTCTCCAAGCTGTTTTGTGATTTTTTTTAGTGGCTCGTGAAATATTGTTTGGCCATGAAAACCAATTAGATCAATTTCATGCTTATATTTTAATAATATTTGATTAATTTTTTCTGCGTGAAAAAATGTGATTTTTCTCTCTAGATTTCCCAATTCATTTGAATATTTAGATAAATCATTCTCGCCTAAAACTAAGTTTCTTAATTTAATTAAGTCTGCTTGTATTTCGACATCATACTCAAAATACTCATCTAAAATGTTGTAAAATTGATATTGTCCATCGGATTGTATTATTGATATATCTACTCCATCCATTGAAGTTCCACTCATTAATCCCATAGATGTATATAATTTTTGTTTCATTGATATTCTTTTTATTAAAAATTTGTATATTGTAACTATAGACTTATGAATAAATTTTTAAAAGAATTTAAAGATCGTGGATATTTCTACCAATGTACTAGCGAGGATGAATTATCAAATTTACTTAACAAAGAAAAAATTAAAGCCTATATAGGTTTTGATTGCACTGCAGAAAGTTTACATGTTGGTAGCTTGCTGCAAATAATGTGCTTAAGATTACTTCAAAAAAATGGACATCGCCCTATAGTTTTATTAGGAGGTGGAACTACAAGAATTGGTGATCCATCTGGTAAAGATAAGACTAGAAAAATTTTAACAGAGGAAGAAATAGAAAAAAACATTAAAAATATTAAGAATATTCTTAAAAAATTTTTAGATACTGATAACTCAAATACGAAACCAATATTCGTAAATAATTTTACCTGGTTAAAAAATTTGAATTACATATCTTTCCTAAGAGATATTGGAAAACACTTTACTATCAATAGGATGCTAACATTTGATAGTGTCAAATTAAGATTGGATAGAGAACAATCACTAAGTTATATGGAATTTAATTATATGATTTTGCAAGCATATGATTTTTTAGAATTAAATAAAAAAGAAAATTGCGTTTTACAAATTGGTGGTTCTGATCAGTGGGGTAATATTGTAAACGGAGTTGAGCTTATTAAAAGATACTCTAATAATCAAACTTTTGGTTTAACTACTCCACTAATTACTTTAGCTACAGGTGCAAAAATGGGTAAGACAGAAAATGGTGCAGTCTGGTTAGATGAAAAATTTTTATCACCCTATGATTACTGGCAATTTTGGAGAAATATTGATGACAGGGATGTAATTAAATTTATAAAGATGTTTACCGATCTTGATATTGGCGAGATAGAAAAATTAAAAAAAAAAAATATAAATGAATTGAAAATATTGCTTGCAAATAAAACTACATCTTTACTTCATGGCGAAAAGGCTGCAAAGAACTCGGAAAAGGCTGCTAAAGAGGCATTTTCTGGGAATTCACTTGGTAAAAATTTACCCTCTGTAAATATATCATTAGAAAATATTGATAAAAAAATTAATGTTTTAGATCTTGTTTTACTGTCTAAATTAGAAAATTCTAAAAGTGAGATTAGAAGACTTATTAAAGGAAAAGCAATAAAAATTAATGATAATACTATATCTGACGAAAAATTTATTATTGATAACAATCTTTTCAAAGAAAATTACCTCAAGTTATCTATAGGAAAAAAAAGACACATTAAAGTTGAGCTAAATTAATTTTTTTTAATTTTTTCTATAGTACGAGTTATAAATCTTGGAGTTAATGTCTTAATTGGATTCACAGTAGTTTCCAGCTTCTTTGGCGGCCCTTTAATCTTAAAACTTACTCCAAAAACTCCTTCTCCTGTTTTGTCTCCAACTAAAATTTTCCCAAGAACTGGTATTGAGCTTATTGTTTTATTAATAGTGGTTGCTGGCACAAGTGTCCCTCTTAGGCTAATTAGTTTATCATCCTCTACATATCCACTCATTAATATTGAGATTGCAGGACCAATTGCATAAATCTCCTCAATTGTCATTATATCTCCCTGATTTTTAAAATTCATTTCAAATTCGTCAAATCTAATTCCCTCTCCTGATAAAATATCTGCAATACCTTGTAGAGAAGCAAGAGTAAGGATTTTTGTTAAAACTGGTAATTCTTTAAGTTTAAAATCATAAATATTAAGTTTAGATTTAGAAATATTATCTTTTTTAGATGAATAGAAATCTAGATATCCTTCATCAAATCCTTTAATAAATTTATATCGTTCAACTAAGGGTTTTGCTTTTGAGGAGTATAGTGTAGTTATTTTGTTATTTTCTAAATCAGTGTTAATGGTAAATGATATATTTTTTTTATTATCAAAAATGGCAGATAAATTAGTATCTATAACACTATTATCTTTAATTAATAATTTTCCTTTTAAATCTGAAATATAATTAGTTTCATCTAAATAAACTTCATTTAAATTTATATTTAAAAAAATATTTTTTTGAAAAATATTATTTTTTTTTTTACCATTACCATTTAAAAGATTTGTGATTAAGGTATTTGCATTTAAACTCAACCCGATGATATCATAATCATTTTTCTTTATTCTTTTTATAGAATATTTGTTCAACTTATTTTCAGTGTCTAAATAATCAAGATCAATATAATCAACATTAATAATTGAATTGTTCTTGTTTAAAATAAGGTTTTTTACTTT
>CACHWJ010000027.1 GCA_902583635.1 uncultured Pelagibacteraceae bacterium
AATTTTAGCATCTGGATCAGTGTGACCAAGTATAAAATAACCTTGTAAAAATTTTCCTTGAAATTCAATTGCATTTACAGGGGATATTAAAAATAATAAAACTAGAAAAGTTCTGTAAATTATTGAGCTGTCCATCCACCATCTATTATAATTGATGTTCCGGTAATCATAGAAGAAGCTGAGGATGCTAAAAAGCAAACTGTAGTAGCGATGTCACTTTCAGTTGCAACTTTTCCTATTGGTATTTTTCCCAAAACCATTTTTTTAAACTTATTATTTTTAAAAAAATTTTTTACCATTGGTGTTTCAACAAATGTTGGAGCAACCGAGTTAACTCTGATATTTTTTTTTGCTAATTCAACACCCATTCCTTTTGTTAGACCTTCAATACCAAATTTAGTCATATTATAAACATTTCTTCCAATCATTCCTACATGACCAAGTTGTGAAGACATATTTATTATCGAACCAGATCTTTTTTTATTCTTTAACATTTTTTTAACAACTAATTGAGCTACATTGAATGCAGCTTTAAGATTTAAATCTATTAAATAGTTCATGCTTGATTGTTTTATCTTTTCAAAAGGTTCAGGAATATTTGTTCCAGCATTATTTACCAAAATATCAATAATTTTAATTTTATTTAATTTTTCTTTTAGATCTTGATAATTCATTACATCACATTGAATTTTTATGATTTTTCCATTTACTTTTTTTATATCTTTTTCCAATTTATCTAAATCAGATTTAGTCCTACTTAATGCAATTACGGTTGCCCCTGCCTCTGCCAATGCAATAGAGCAAGCTCTTCCAAGTCCTTTTCCTGCTCCAGTCACTAAAGCATATTTTTTCTTGAGATTTATTTTCTGAAGATACATTAGAAGAATAATATTTTAATATCAGTGTAAATCAACTCAACTGCAACAACTAAAATTGCTAATAATCCAAGCCAAGCTATCCATCTGTATTTTTTAATCCATCCAGATATTAGAGTAGCAGCTGTTGCCATTAATATTATAGATAGAATTAAACCAAATATAAGAAGTCCATAATGTTCACCAGCAGCACCCGCGACACCTAAAACATTATCTAAGCTCATTGTGAAATCAGCTAAAAGCACAGTCCAAATTGCCTTTAAGAAACTAGAGTTATCTACTTTGATATCTTCCTCTTTTTCAGATCCTTTAATTACATCTACGTAAAGTTTGTAAACAATATAAAGTAATAAAAGTCCTCCAATAAGTCTTAAGCCTGTAATCTGTAAAAGATAAGCAGTAAGAAGTGTTAATATTATTCTTAAGATTACAGCTCCACCAATTCCCCAGAAAATAACTTTCTTTCTTTGTTTAGGTGGAAATTTAGATGCAACCATACCAATGATAATTGCGTTATCCCCAGCTAAAACTAAATCAATAAATATTATTTGTGTTAAAATTGCTATTTGTTCAGGAGCAAATAATTCAGCAAACATTAATGATTAAGTATCATGTCTGCACCTTTTTCTGCAATCATTATTGTTGGAGCATTTGTATTTCCTGAAGTTATATTTGGCATAATGGATGCATCAATTACTCTTAGATTATTCACACCTTTGACTCTTAGTTTTTCGTCAACCACTGACATTTCATCTTGACCCATTCTACAAGTTCCAACAGGGTGAAAAATTGTTTGGGTAAAATTTGATCCTTCTTTTACTAATTCCTCATCGTCAGTTATATGAACACCTGGTCTATATTCTTCAGGTTCATATTTTTTAAAAGTTTCTGTCTCTAGCATTATTTTACGAATTATTTTTAAACCTTCTGCAGCAACTTTTCTGTCTTCATCAGTCGACAGATAGTTCATTTTAATTTTTGGATAAATTCTGCTGTCAGCACTTACAATATTAATTTCACCCCTACTAGTAGGTCTAACATTCGCAACTGTAGGAGTTATACCTTCAAAATCATGCATAGGAGTTACCCCTAAAATATCAGTACTAACTGGGGAGACGTGAAACTGTAAATTTGGAGTTGCTCTTGAAGGATCACTTTTAACAAAACCACAAACCTGACTAGCGCCCATTGTAACAGGTCCACTTTGGTTTAAAATATATTCAAGCCCCATCATAAACCTTCCAAAGATACTCTCAACTTTACTATTCAAAGATTTCAAATTTTTTACTTTATAAACAGGTCTAAACATTAAATGATCTTGTAAATTTAAACCTACTCCGTTAGATTCATGGATTATATCAATACCAAGTTTTTTAAGTTTCTCTTTATTTCCTATGCCTGATACTTGAAGTATGTGGGGGGAACCAATTGCTCCTGAAGATAATATTACTTCTTTATCAGCTTTAACCTCTATAAGTTTACCACCATTATAATAGCTAGCACCAATAGCTTTTTTTCCCTCAAAATTTATTTTTTGAACGTGGGCATTGACTACAATCTTTAGATTAGACCTTTTTTTTGCTGGGTTTAAATATCCCTTTGCAGCACTACATCTCAACTTCAAACCAGGTTTATTAAAATTTGTCGTAAATTGAAAAAAACCTATACCGGTATTGTCTCCTGTATTAAAATCGTTTGTTTTGGGAATTCCATATTCTTCAGCAGCATTTTGAAATTCATCAAGTAGCTTTAAATTAATTTTCTTATTTGCAACTGTAATTGGTCCACTATCATTATGAAACTCACTTTTGCCTAACTCGTTGTTTTCTGATTTTAAAAAATAGGGCAGCACATCATTCCAGCCCCAACCTGTATTTCCTAATTGGCGCCAAATATTATAATCTTCACTTTGTCCTCTTACCCACAAAAGACCATTAATAGAGGAACTTCCTCCTAGAGTTTTTCCTCTAGGGTATCTTATTGATCTATTGTTCATTGTTTCATCGGGTTCAGTTTTAAAACACCAGTCAACTTTTGGATTATGCATAGTTTTAAAATACCCAACTGGAATATGAATCCATGGATAGGTATCTTTACCACCAGCTTCAAGAAGCAAAACTTTATTTTTAGGATTTGCAGTAAGTCTGTTAGCTAGTACACATCCTGCTGATCCAGCACCAAGTATTATATAATCAAAGGTTTCCATTAAATGTTTTATAAATTAAAAAATTTAAATAATCCAGATAACTAGTGTACAATTTGACATTAAAATAAATATTTAATACGTTTATTTATGCTATCTGATAGTCAAATAAAAACTTACAATACTGATGGATTAGTAAAAAGTTCAGCTCAATTATCCAAAGATAAAGTAAAGGATTTAAATTCAGCTTTAGACAAATATCTTGAAGATCACAAAGATGAGAATAACGAATTTGTAAGTGGATTATATGAAAGGGATAGTAAATTTTTAGAATTTGCGCTTTATCCAGAAATTGTAGAGGAAGTTAAACAATTACTAGGTGAAGATATAATTCTTTGGGGTTCTTCATTATTTTGTAAAAAAGAAAAAAACGGAAAAGAAACTCCTTGGCACCAAGATGGTGAATACTGGCCTATCAAACCATTAGAGTCTGTAACAGTATGGTTATCAATTGATGAAGTTACAGAAGAAAATGGTCCATTACAATATATACCAGGATCTCATTTGGACAGAAATTTGGCTGAGCACAATACGTTAGAGTCTACAAATGTAACTTTGAATCAAACTTTAAAAAATATTGATGAAATAAAATATAAAGCAAAATCAGTTCACTTAAATCCAGGAATGTTTTCATTACATGATGTTTATTTATTTCACGGGTCAAGAGCAAATAATTCTGGAAAGAGAAGGGCTGGAATTACTTATAGGTACATGCCTGCTACATCTTTTTTCGACCATGTAGGAGCCAAAAGCATAGAATACAAAATTGGATATTCACTTCAAAGACAGCTTCACTTAATTAGTGGCAAAAACAGAGGTGGAAATAAAATTTTTAAAAATCATACTACCTAATTAGAAATTTGTATTTAGACGCAATAATTATAGGAGCTGGTTTTTCTGGTTTATACCAATTGCATCAATGCAGAGATCTGATAGGCCTCAAAACTCTTATTATTGAGGAGGGTAAAGAAGTTGGAGGTACTTGGTATTGGAATAAATACCCAGGTTCAAGGTGTGATACTGAAAGCCATATCTATTGTTACACTTTTTCAAAGGAAATTTATAAAAATTGGAAATGGAAAGAAAGATATCCTAAGCAAAAGGAAATTTTAAGATATCTAAAATATGTAGAAAAAAAACTTAGCCTAAAAAGGGATATAATTTTTAATAACAGAGTTAATTCAGCTGTTTACTTAGATGAAAAAAATTTATGGAGAGTTAAAACAAATAAGAACAAAACATTTTATTGTAAATATTTAATAAGTGCCGTTGGATCACTATCTGCAACAAATATACCTAATATTAGAGGTCTTAAAAACTTTAAAGGAGGATGGTATCATACCGGGAGATGGCCAAACAAAAAAATAAGTTTTAAGAATCAAAAAGTTGCACAAATTGGAACAGGTTCAAGTGGAATACAAATTGCTCCAGAATTAGCAAAATCGGTAAAATCACTGACAGTTTTTCAAAGAACACCAAACTACAGTGTTCCTGCAAGAAACAAAAAGCTTACAAAAACTTTTATAAAAAATACGTTAGACAAATATAATTATATTAAAAATTTGCTTAAAAAAACACCTGGAGGACATGCGTTTTACTTTTCAAAAAAGTCTATTTTTGAATTTACTGAAAGTAAAAGATTAGAAATTTTAGAGAAGGCATGGTTAAATGGTGGTTTGTCATTTAGAGCATGTTTTAGTGATATCACTAAAAAAATAAGTGCTAATAAAATAGTATCAAATTTTATAAGAGATAAAATTAAAAGAATAGTTAAGGATAAACATATTGCGAAAATACTCACAGATTTTGGACATCCATTCACTACAAAAAGACCAACTTTAAATACAAATTATTTTGAAATATTTAATAGAACAAATGTTCAATTGGTTGATTTAAAAACAAATCCAATAATTAAGATTACAAAAAAAGGCATAAAGACAAAAAATGAAGAATTGAAGTTTGATAAAATAATTTTTGCTACAGGTTATGATGCGTTGTCAGGACCTATATTGTCTTTAAATTTGACTGGAAGAAAAAACATTAAATTAAAAAAATATTGGAAAAATGGTCCAAAAACTTTTTTAGGAATTATGATACCCAATTTTCCAAATTTTTTTGTTATCTCTGGACCAGGAAGTCCCTCTGTATTAACCAACGTGCCTGCCCAGATTGAACAACATGTAGAATGGATATCAAAATTTATTAAACATTTAGAAAAAATTGGATGTATCAAAGTAGAACCAGGCATTAAAGAAACTGAAAACTGGGTAAATGAAATAAATATTCTTGCTAATAAATCTTTATTTATGAAAGCAAAAAATTCTTGGTATAAAGGCGATAATATTCCAGGTAAGCCAAAAAAATTTATACCATACCCAGCAGGATTGCCTCAGTATAGAGAAATCTGTAATAAAGTTCAAAAAAAAATGTATAAGGGATTTAATATCTCTCTAAAATGAAAAGAATATTTTTTCTAACTTTTTTAATTCTGTTTAACAGCAATGTTTTGTTTGCAGAAAATATTGAAATCATTAGTGAGACTAAAGGCAATGGTTTAAAAGTGGTAAATCATTCTTGGGTTAAAATTGAGTATACTGGTTTTTTTGAAGATGGAAAAATTTTCGATACAAATGTTGGTAAAGATAAACCTTTAGTATTTCAAATAGGAATGAAGGAAGTTATTCCAGGATTTGAACAAGGAATATTAGGTGAAAACAAAGGATCTAAAAGAAAAATTAAAATACCTCCAAGTTTAGCCTATGGAGAAAAGGGAGCAGGTGAATTAATACCACCTAATTCAAATTTGATTTTTGAATTTGTTATTTTAGATGTTTTAAATCCAAATTATGAAAAAATTGACAGTAAAAAATTAGAAAAATTAATTAAAGAAAACGCAGTAGCCCTAGATATTAGATTGGATAATCAATGGAAAAAGACTGGAGTAATTAAAGGATCATTTCAAGAAACAGCA
>CACHWJ010000028.1 GCA_902583635.1 uncultured Pelagibacteraceae bacterium
AAACAATGGGATATTGAAAAAGATAAAAAAATTATACTTTTGCCAGGTAGGCTAACTTCATGGAAGGGTCAGGAAGTTTTTATTGAAGCAGTCAATTTAATTAATATAGAACTTGGATATGAAGCATTTTATACTGTCATTCTTGGTAATGACCAAGGTCGTGAACTCTACAAAAAAAAATTAATTAGACTCTCAGAACAATATAGGATGTCAAAACAAATACGATTTATAGATCATTGCAAAAATATGGCTTTAGCTTACAAAGTTTCAGATATAATAGTTTCAGCTTCAAATGAACCAGAGGCTTTTGGAAGAGTGTCAGTGGAAGCCCAATCTATGGGAAAACCTATAGTAGCTAGCAATATCGGTGGGTCGAATGAAACAGTCATTGATGAAAAGACAGGTTTTTTATTTGACTCAAACAATGCCAAATCTTTAAGTAAACAGATTTTAAGAGTTCTTAATATGGATGAAGCATCTCTAAAAATGATGGGAATAGAGGCAAGAAAAAACGTTACTCAAAGATTTAATGTTGAAAAAATGTGTTTTTCTACTTATTCAGAGTATAAAAGACTATTAAATTAAATGCCTACAATAACATTACCAGACGGAAATAATCTAAATTTTCCAAAAAAAGTTACTGGAATTGAAGTAGCCAAGAAAATAAGTAAGTCATTAGCAAAACAAGCAATGGTTATAAGTGTTGATGGTGAACTTAAAGATTTAGATTATTTAATAGAAAAAGACTGCTCAGTAAAAATTTTTACTTCAAAAAATCCAGAAGGGCTGGAAACAATTAGACATGACACAGCTCACATATTGGCAATGGCTGTTCAAGAATTATTCCCGGGTACTCAGGTTACAATTGGTCCAGTTATTGAAAATGGATTTTACTATGATTTTGCAAGAAAAGAACCTTTTACTGAAGATGATTTAGTCAAAATAGAAAATAAAATGAAAGAAATTGTAGATAGAAATGAAATTACTAAGAGAGAAGTTTGGGATAGAAATAAAGCTATTGATCATTTTAAAAAAAAAGGCGAAATTTATAAATCTGAATTAATTAAAGCTATTCCTGAGAAAGAAGATGTCTCAATTTACTTTCATGGTGATTGGCATGATCTTTGTAGAGGTCCTCATTTATCCTCAACAGGCAAAATTGGAAAGTATTTTAAACTAACAAAAGTCTCTGGTGCTTATTGGAGAGGAGATTCAAAAAATGAAATGCTTCAAAGAATATATGGTACTAGTTGGGCAACCCAAAAAGATTTAGATGAACATCTTAAAAGAATAGAAGAAGCAGAGAAGAGAGACCATAGAAAATTAGGAAAAGATATGGATTTATTTCATTTTAGAGAAGAAAGTCCAGGATCTGTTTTTTGGCACGAAAGAGGCTGGGCGTTATTTCAAAATTTAATTAAATATATGAGAAATAGACAGGATGCAGCTGGTTACAAAGAAATAAATACACCTGAAGTATTGGATAGACAATTATGGGAAAAATCAGGACATTGGGGGAAATATGGTGACAACATGTATACATCTGAAACACCAGATGAGAAGGTGTTTGCAATAAAACCAATGAATTGTCCAGGGCATGTTCAGGTATTTAATCAAGGGCTTAAAAGTTATCGAGATCTTCCTTTGCGTTATGCAGAGTTTGGAAAAGTTCATAGATATGAACCATCAGGAGCTTTACATGGTTTACTTAGAGTTAGAGCTTTTACACAAGATGATGCACATATTTTTTGTTCAGAGGATCAAATTACAAGTGAGTGTTTAATTGTTACTAATTTAATTTTAGATATTTATAAAGACCTTGGGTTTGAAAACGTAATTCTAAAATATGCAGATAGACCAGAGGTAAGAGTTGGTAATGACGAAGTTTGGGATAAAGCAGAAGCATCATTACTGGAGGCAGTGAAAGCCTCAAAGTTAGAATATAGTATTAACAAGGGAGAAGGAGCGTTCTATGGTCCTAAAATTGAGTTTGTTCTAAGGGATGCTATTGGAAGAGATTGGCAATGTGGAACTTTGCAAGTTGATTTAAATTTACCTGAGAGATTAGGTGCTTCTTATGTTGATAAAGATGGGAGTAGGAAAATTCCTGTAATGCTTCATAGAGCTCTATTCGGATCTTTAGAAAGATTTATTGGAATTCTAATTGAAAACTATGCTGGTAAATTTCCTTTCTGGATATCGCCTATACAAACAATGGTAATTCCTATTTCAGAAGAATTTAATGATTATGCTATTGATATATCTAAGAAAATTATAAATGTAGGTATTAGCTCTTCTGTTGATTTAAAAAATCAAAATTTAAATTATAAAATACGAGATCATTCATTAGCTAAAATCCCTCTTTTATTAATTTGTGGTAAAAAAGAAGTTGACTCCAATTCTGTAACGATTAGAAGATTAGACTCTAACAAACAAGAAAATATGGATATAGACACATTCTTAAAAACTTTCTCTGCTTTAAACAAAGCATCATCAAACTAAGTGGCAGATTTTAAACAAAATTATTTTCAAAGAAGAACAAAGGATAGAGGCCCAAGATCTAATAATAGAATCTCCTCTCCCGATGTTCAGGTTATAGCAAGCGACGGTGAAAATCTTGGTGTACTTAATACCAATGAAGCTATCTCAATGGCAAAAAATCAAGGGCTTGATTTAATTGAAATAGCACCAAATGCAGACCCTCCAGTTTGTAAAATCATGGATATGGGTAAGTATAAATATGATGCCCAAAAAAAAGCAAATCTTGCCAAAAAGAAACAAAAAATAGTTTTGTTAAAAGAAATTAAAATGAGACCTGTAACAGAAACGCATGATTATGATTTTAAAGTTAAAAATGCAAAAAAATTTATCGCTAAAGGGGATAAGGTAAAATTCACAATTAGATTTAAAGGTAGAGAACTACAACACTCACACTTAGGAAACGAGCTAATGGGCAAAATTAAGGAAGACATGAAAGAAATTGGCAAGGTAGAGCTTCATCCAAAATTTGATGGTAAGCAAATGATTATGGTTATCCAACCTTTATAGGGTTTAATAGAGGTTGTAAAATTATACCATTCTTTGTATAAGTCCGCAGAATTATGCCTAAATTAAAAACAAAAAGCTCAGCAAAAAAAAGATTTAAGATTTCTGCGAAGGGGAAAGTGATGACAGCCCAAGCTGGAAAGAGGCACGGCATGATTAAAAGAACAAATTCTCAAATTAGAAAATTAAGAGGGACTACAACAATGTCCAAGCAAGATGGAAAAATTGTCAAATCATACATGCCCTACAGTTTAAGAGGTTAATAATGGCGAGAGTTAAAAGAGGTGTAACAAGTAAAGCTAAGCATAAAAAAGTCTTAAAAGCTGTAAAAGGCCAATGGGGCAGAAGAAAAAATACTATACGAGTTGCAAAGCAGGCGATGGAAAAATCAATGCAATACGCTTATAGAGACAGAAGAAACAAAAAAAGAGATTTCAAATCTTTATGGATACAAAGAATTAACGCTGGTGTCAGAGCTGAAGGAATGACATATTCTAAATTCATAAACGGATTAAGTAAATGTGGCATTGCAATAGATAGAAAGATTCTTGCTGAAATTGCTTATGATAGCCCAGAGGCATTCAAGACAATTGTACAAAAAGCCCAATCAGCATTGAATTAATTTTCATTGTTGTTTTTCTAAGGTTAACAAATATTCTACAGATATGTCTGATATTAAAAAAATAAAAGATGAATTCTTACATAAATTAAATGCAGATTTAAACATTGAAAGTATAAATCAAATCAAATCTGAGTTATTCGGTAAGAAGGGTAAAATTTCTAATTCTTTTAAAAATCTTGGATCCTTACCAACTGAAGAGCGGAAAAAATATGCATCTGATTTAAATTTCGTAAAAGATGAACTACAAGAAAAAATTAATAAAAAAATTCAAGAAATAGAAATTAAAGAAATAAATTCTAAGCTAGAGAATGAAAAAGTAGACGTAACTCTGCCTGAAAGAAATATTGTTCAAGGTAAGATACATCCTGTTTCTCAAGTGATAGATGAAATATCCTCTATATTTTCTGAAATTGGTTTTAGCGTTGAAGAAGGACCAGATGTAGAGAATGAGCATCACAATTTTACTGCATTAAATACCCCAGACAACCATCCAGCAAGAGACATGCATGATACTTTTTATTTAGATGATAAAAAAGAATTACTTTTAAGAACTCATACATCTCCAGTTCAAGTAAGAACAATGTTAAAAGGGAAACCTCCTTTTAAAATCATTGCTCCTGGCAGAACATATAGATCTGACAGTGATCAAACTCATGCTCCAATGTTTCATCAAGTTGAGGGACTTCATATTGATAAAAATATAAATATGGGACATTTAAAAGGTTGCCTAAATTATTTTATAAAATCTTTTTTTGAAGTTGATAAAATCAAAATGAGATTTAGACCAAGTCACTTCCCCTTTACAGAACCATCGGCCGAAGTTGACATTGGTTATAAATTGAAAGATGGCAAAATAGTCATCGGTGAAGGAGATAAATGGTTGGAGATTTTAGGTTGTGGGATGGTACATCCAAATGTACTTAAAAATGTAAAAATAAATCCAGACAAGTATCAAGGTTACGCATTTGGGATTGGCATAGATAGATTAGCCATGCTTAAGTATGGAATAAATGATCTAAGAGCTTTTTTTGAGACTGACTATAGGTGGCTAAACCACTTTGGGTTTGATCCATTAGACGTACCATCAAATTACAGAGGCCTTAGTCGATGAAATTTACAATAGGCTGGCTTAAAGAACATCTTGATACTAAGTTGAAGGATAATCAAATAATTGAGAAGCTAACAGATGTTGGGCTTGAAGTTGAGAGCTTTGAAAAAGTTAGTTCTGACTTAGATAATTTTAAAGTAGCAAAAATTATAAATGCTGAGCAACACCCAAATGCAGACAAGTTAAAAGTATGTGATGTTGATATAGGAGAACAAAATACAGTAAAAGTCGTTTGTGGAGCGCCTAATGCCAAGAAAGACCTTTTGACCGTTTATGCCGGACCTGGATCTGTGATTCCAAAAAATAACATGAAACTCACAGTTAGCAAAATAAGGGGTGTAACTTCATATGGGATGTTGTGCTCGGAATCAGAATTAAATTTATCTGATGAAAGTGACGGAATAACAGAACTAAAGTCAAATAAGTATTCTGACAAAGTAGGTAAAAATTTTTTTAAAAATAATACTGAAAAAGTTATTGATTTATCCATCACTCCTAATCGACCTGATTGTTTAGGTGTAAGAGGAGTAGCAAGAGATCTTGCAGCAGCAGGAGTCGGTAAATTAAAAAATACCTCAAATATAAAAATTAAAAATAGTGGGTCTCAAAAAATTAAAGTTTCTATTACAAAAGATAAAAATCAAGGTTGCACTGTATTTGGTAGTTGTTTAATTAAAGATGTTTCAAATAAAGAAAGTCCAAAGTGGCTAAAAGATAAAATCATGTCTCTAGGTCAGAAGCCTATTTCGGCGATTGTAGATATAACTAATTATGTGATGCTGGATTTAAATAGACCACTTCATGCATATGATGCAGATAAAATTGATAATGAAATTATTGTAAGAAATTCAAAAAAAAGGTGAAACATTTGAAGCTCTTGATAACAAGAAGTATAAATTAGATAATGACATGTGTGTCATCTCTGATAAGTCTGGTGTATTAGGTTTAGGTGGAATAATAGGAGGCACGCGAACAGGGACTGAGTTTGATACTAAAAATATTTTGTTAGAATCGGCATATTTTTTGCCTAGATCTATTAGAAAAACTTCAAAATTATTAAACATTGATACTGATGCCAAATTTAGATTTGAAAGGGGTATTGATCCTCAATCTATTGAAGTAGGCCTTAATAAAGCCGCACAACTAATAACTAAAATTTGTGGAGGAAGAGCTAGCAAGTTCGATGTTCAAAAAACCAGGACTGATAAAAAAAATAAAATCAAATTTAAAACCTCTTTGTTTGAAAAAA
>CACHWJ010000029.1 GCA_902583635.1 uncultured Pelagibacteraceae bacterium
GAACTACATGCTTAATATTTTTTTTATTCAATAAATTTGAATAAACCTCAGATTTATTAATACTTGATGTAAAAACTAGTATTGGTTGGCCAAGCTCATTACGTTCTATGATTTTATTAATTATTGCATTATTTTTTTCTTCTTCAGTTCTAAATATTAAATCATTAAAATCTTTTCTGATCATTTCTTTATTAGTGGGAATTACTACAACTGGCAAATCATAGATTTCAAAGAACTCCGCAGACTCAGTTAAAGCGGTACCAGTGCAACCTGCCAGTTTTTTATAAAGTTTAAAATAATTTTGATAGGTAATCGAAGCCAAGGTTTGATTTTCTGCCTGAATATCAATTTTTTCTTTTGCCTCAAGTGCCTGGTGCAAACCATCTCCAAATCTTCTACCCTCAAGAATTCTACCAGTTAATTCGTCAATAATTTTTAAACTTCCATCTTTTACAATATAGTCTTTGCCTTTCTCAAATAAATGATTTGCTCTTAAGGCTTGATTAACATGATGAACTAGATGAAGGTTTTCTGGATCATAAAAATTGTCATTTTTTAAAATTCCTGCATTTGAAAAAAGTTTTTCAACATTATTAATTCCGTCGTTTGTCAAAAGAATACTCTTCTCTTTTTCATCAATTTCAAAATCTTTATCATTTAAAATTTTTACTAGTTTATCAATTGCCAAATACTGAGCAGTCTTATCATCAGCTGACCCAGATATTACCAAAGGCGTTCTAGCTTCATCAATCAAACAAGAGTCAATTTCGTCGACAATTGAAAATGAATGTTCTCTTTGAACCATCTCATTTTGTGAAAATTTCATATTATCCCTAAGATAATCAAATCCTAACTCACTATTTGTTGCATATGTTATGTCACAATTATAATTTTTTTTACGTTCCTCGTCGCTTTGATCATTATTAATAAACCCCGAAGTTAATCCGAGAAAATTATAAATTAGCCCCATTTCTGTCGAGTCTCTCTTTGCCAAATAATCATTAACAGTTACTATATGAACTCCTTTTCCACTTAGTGCATTTAAATAAGCTGCCAATGTGATTGTTAAAGTTTTTCCTTCACCTGTTCTCATCTCAGCGATTTTACCCTCATGTAGAATGACACCGCCAATTAATTGAACATCAAAATGTCTTTCTTTTCGAGTTCTTTTTGAAGCTTCTCTTACAAGTGCAAAAGCTTCAGGCATTATTTCATTTAATGATTTTCCACTCTTAATTAGATCTTTGAGCTCTAAAGTTTTTTTAGGAAAATCTGTATCATCTAAATTTACAATTTTTTCCTCTAGTAAATTAATTTTTTCAACAATCTTGCTTACCCTATCAAGCTCTTTTTGGTTGCTAGATTTAATAAATTTGGAGATTAGATTTAATGGATTAAACATGACTATTTGATTTATTCTTTAAGTATTATGTTTAATATATGTATTAAATAAATAATTTAAACAATATGGGAATAAATTTAACAAATTTTCTATCTTCACAATCAAAAAATACCAAAATGATTGATTTTCAAGACTTAGATCATATCGATGGTCTATCAATTTCAGTACTAAGCGCGAATTTATATAAAAATGACAGAGATGATTTATCAATGTTTTATTTCAGAGATGGTGCAAATCACGCCTCTCTATATACACAGTCTAAAATTGTTTCTGAAAATATAAAATGGAACTTAAATCAAAAAACTAAAAAAGTATTTTCTTTAATTGTTAATACTAGAAATGCAAACGCATTTACAGGTAAAGAAGGATATGAAAGTTTAAAAAAATTAGCAGATATAATCTCAAAAAATTTGACAGAGAAACAAAAACAAGACGAGGAAACACCTAAAAAAATAAATCCAAAAGAAATTCTATTTGGCTGTACAGGAACAATCGGAGAAGAGTTTCCATTTGAAAAAATATCTTCTCAAATACCTAATTTAATTAATAAAATTCGTTACACTCAAAATAAATTTATTTGGATGAAAGCTGCTCTTGGAATAATGACTACTGACACTAAGCCAAAAATTGCCATGGAAGAGTGCAATATAGGAAGTGAGAAAGTTAAAATTTATGGGATCGCTAAAGGTTCTGGAATGATACATCCTAATATGGCAACAACTTTAGCTTATATTTTTACAGATGCTAGTTTATCTAATGATATTTTAAGTAAGTTATTAAAAAAAAATATTTTTAACACTTTTAACGCCATTTCTTGTGATGGAGATACTAGTACAAACGACATGGTAACTATTTTTGCAACTAATAAAATTAATAATTCTAAAATAAAAAGTATAAATGAAAATAAAATAAAAAACTTTGATAAAGCCTTAAATAACCTTCTATTAAATTTAGCTAAAAGAGTTGTTGCAGATGGTGAAGGAGCATCAAAATTTATTTCTATAAATGTGTCTAAATGTAAAAATGAAATAGAGGCAAAAAAAATAGCTTTTTCAATAGGAAACTCACCTTTAGTAAAAACTGCAATTGCGGGCGAGGATCCAAATTGGGGAAGAATTATAATGGCAATAGGTAAAGCTGGACCAAAAATTAATTTAAAAAAACTCTCAATAAAATTAGGAAATATAAAAATAGTTCAAGATGGAAAACTGTACCAAGATTACAGTGAAGAGGTAGCTTCTAAATATATGAAAAATGAAAATATTGATATTAGTGTAGAAGTTTATACAGGTAAAAAAGATTTTACTTCATACACTATGGATCTTACCAATAAATATATAAATATTAATGCAGACTATAGAAGCTAAATAATATTGAAAATTTTTATTTTAAACCTATTTATAAAATATGATCAAATACAAATTAATTTGTAAAGATTGTAATACTAAGTTTGATAGTTGGTTTGCATCATCTAATGAATATGAAAAGTTAAAAAAAAGAAAATTTTTGACTTGTCATAGTTGCAACTCATTAAAAGTAGAAAAAACTTTGATGGCTCCCCAATTAATAAACAGCAAAACTAAAGCTGAAATAAAAGTAAATGCTGTAAAATATCAAAAAATTAAAAAAACCATTAAAAATTATCAAAAGTTTATCAAAGATAATTTTCAATATGTAGGGGACAATTTTGCTTATGAGGCAAGATCAATCCATTACAATAATAAAAAAAAATCTAAAGGCATTTATGGAAGTGCCTCAGCAAAAGATCTTAAAGAGCTAAAAGATGAAGGAATAGAGGCTCAGATGTTTCCCTGGATAGAAGATAAAGAAAATTAATTTTTTAAAAATTTTGCAATATAGTTTACGGATAAGTCTTTTGTAATACTCCACTCGTCTTTAATTATATTAAAATGCATTCCATCGAACTTTTTTAAAGATAAATTATTTTTGATCAAAATTTTTTTAAGATCCTCAGGTTTAACAAATTTTTCCCACTCATGAGTTCCTATTGGCAACCATCTTAAAATATACTCTGCTCCAACTATAGCAAAAACATATGACTTTAAAGTTTTATTAATTGTCGCAACAAACATTAATCCATTTTTCTTAAGAAGTTTAGAGCATGATTTTAGAAAGAAAGAAATATCTTCTACATGCTCAACTATTTCCATATTGAGTATTACATCAAATTTTTTTGAAATTTTTAATTTTTCAGGAGATGAACAAATATAATCTATTTTAAGCCCATTTTTTTTTGCATGAAGTTTTGCAATTTTAATATTTTTAATTGATGCATCGATACCTGTAATATTAGCACCTAATCTACACATTGGTTCAGAAAGTAATCCCCCACCACAACCAATATCTAAAATATTAACTCCAGATAAAGGGTTAGCTTTATTTTTTGTTTTAAATTGTTCAATTATATTTTCTTTAATATATTTTATCCTTATTGGATTGAATTTGTGTAAAGGTTTAAATTTTCCACGAGGATCCCACCATTCATCAGCTATATTTGAAAATTTTTCTATTTCTTTTTTATTTACGCTACTCATGTGAGATAACTTGTTGACATAGCAATTAAGATGTATTTTATCAAATATTAATTAAATAATTATTTAGCTGATCATGAAAACTGTAGTACTGAAATTTGGTGGAACTTCTGTTGGTAGTATTGATAGAATTAAAAAAGTAAGTAAAATTATAGCTTCTTATAAAAAGAAAAGATATAAAGTGGTTGTAATTTCTTCTGCTATGAGTGGTGTTACTAATGATCTGGTTAATAAATCAAAGTTAATTAGTAACAATTTTGATTTGGCAGAATATGACGCACTAGTATCTACTGGTGAACAAGTTTCATGTGCGCTTATAGCAGGCCGATTGCAACATATTGGCTTAAAATCAAGATCTTGGTTATCTTGGCAGTTACCTATTATTACAGAGGGTAATTACTCAAGTGCTAGAATAAATAAAATAAATATCAAGGAATTAAACAAATATATTAAAAGTGGTGGCATTCCAATTGTTGCTGGTTTTCAAGGAATTAATAAAAATTTTAGAATAACAACAATTGGTAGAAGTGGATCTGATGCTACAGCAATTATGTTAGCTAAATATATTAAAGCTGATGAATGTATAATCTATACAGATGTAGAAGGTGTCTATACTACTGACCCAAGACAGCATAAAAAAGCGAAAAAAATTAAAAAAATTTTTTATGATGAGATGCTTGAAATGGCATCATTAGGCTCAAAAGTTATGCAACCAACTTCAATTCAGGATGCAAAGCTGAATAAAATAGACATTAAAGTTAAATCTTCTTTTGCATTCAAATCAGGAACTTTAATTACTAATTCTAAAAAATCATTTAGTGACCAAATAATTACTGGAATTTCTTCAACTAAAAATGATGCCAAAATTACAATAGTAGGTGTCAAGGATAGACCAGGCGTTGCTGCATCAATTTTTAAACCGTTATCTAAAAATTTGATTAACGTTGATATGGTTATTCAAAATATCTCACAAAATGGAAAAAATACTGATTTGACTTTTACGATCAAATCTGAAGATCTTAAAAAAACTGAAAAGCTAATAAAAGAAAACAAAAGTATTTCATATAAAAAATTATCTTTTGACAGAAATGTCTCTAAAGTTTCAATTATTGGTGTTGGAATGATCACAACACCTGGAATAACTTACAGAATGTTCCAAGCTTTAGCTGCAAAAAAAATAAATATTTTAGTTATTTCGACATCTGAAATTAAAATTTCAGTTTTAGTATCAGCAAAGCATGTTAAAAAGGCAATTGCATCTTTACATAAAGAATTTAAATTAGATTAATTAAATGAGTGTTAGACCATTTAGAGATATCAAAAGACGAAAAACAAAAGTAATTAACGTTGGTGATGTTAAAATTGGGGGAGATAACCCAATTTCTGTTCAATCGATGACCAACACTTTAACAACAGATGTTAAAGCAACAATAAATCAAATTAATGATATTGCTGAGGAAGGTGCTGATATAGTTAGAGTTTCATGTCCAGATGCAGAATCCACCAACGCTCTTAAAGAAATAGTTAAAAATGTATCAATCCCAGTAGTAGCAGACATCCATTTTCATTATAAAAGAGCAATTGAAGCTGCTGAAAACGGAGCTAAATGTTTAAGAATAAATCCTGGAAATATTGGTGAGGAGACAAAAATTCACGAAGTTCTTAGTGCTGCTAAGAATAATGGTTGCTCGGTTAGAATTGGAGTAAATGCTGGATCATTAGAAAAAGATATATTAGATAAGTTTAAAGAACCTTGTCCAGAAGCCCTAGTGGAAAGTGCA
>CACHWJ010000030.1 GCA_902583635.1 uncultured Pelagibacteraceae bacterium
TAAAAATAAAAGAGTTTGATAAAGCAAAAGAATATTTAAAAAAAAATAATTTTTTTTTAGAAGTTGCAGAAGATTATAGAAATATTAAATATACAATTAATAATAAATTAAAATTGTTTTATAAAATTAATTTTTTTAAAAATAAAAATAATTTTACCAAACTTCAAAAGCTATCTAAAAAAAAAAATATATTTTGTTTAATGGTACACAGTGTGCAAAGTGTTAAGCTAAAAGAATTTAATGAATTATACGAATACATGTTTTTTCTGAAATCTCAAAAATTGATTAAAAGCATTGGGATTTCTATTTATGATTTAAAAGATCTAAATATAATTAAAAAATATAATTTTGACTATATTCAGGTGCCATTAAATCTATTTAATCAAACATTTAATAAAAAAAATACACAAAATTTAAGAAAAAGAGGTACAAAGTTTATTGCTAGATCTGTTTTATTTCAGGGTTTAATATTTAACGACAATTATATTAAGCTAAAAAATATTACATTAAATAATAAAATTAAAATTATAAAAAAAAATTTATATAAAAAAGAAATTAATTTTATAAAATTTTGTTTAAATTTTATAAAATTAAACTCCTGGTTATGGGGTTTTGTTATTGGTGTAGATAACTTACACCAATTGAAGCAAATAAAAAATATTACGAACCAAAAAAAATTTATTCACAATTACCAAAAGTATAAAATTAATGAAAAAAAAATTATTGACGCAAGAAACTGGTAGGCAAAAAATTTTATTATTTGGATCTAATGGAATGTTAGGTCACAAAATATTGCAAAGTCTTTATTCAGATTTTTTAACTATTGGAACTATCAGAAAAAAAAATAATTCCTATTTAATAAAATACAAGTTGATTAAAAATATTGATATTAAAAATTTCAAAAAAATAGAAAAGCTAATTAAAGATTTGAAACCAAATTATGTTATAAATTGTTCTGGGTTAATAAAGCAAAAATTACAAAAAAAAAAATATACTGATTTAAAAATTATTAATTACTCATTTCCACTATTCTTAGACAAATTATCTAAAACATATCAATTTAAACATATACATTTTAGCACTGATTGTGTTTTTAACGGTAGAAAAGGAAACTATACGGAAAAATCTGTTGTAAATGCTAAAGATAGCTATGGAAAGTATAAGGCATTTGCTGAAAAAAAAATCAAAAACAATACATTAATCATAAGAACCTCAATAATAGGTCATGAAATAAATGGAGGTAGATTAAGTTTATTAGAGTGGTTCATTAATACGAAAAAAAATGTAACTGGATATAGCTTTGCATTTTTTTCAGGGTTAACTACTCTAGAAATATCAAGAGTATTAACTAAAATTATAAAAAATAATAAGTTTTATAGAGGTCTTTATAACATATCTTCAAAAAAAATTTCAAAATTTCACCTATTAGAAAAGATAAATAAAATTTATAATTTAAATAAAATTATTTCAAAAGACAAAAAATTCAAAATTGATAGATCTTTAAATTCGTTAAAATTTAAAAATAAATTTAAAATTAATGTAAGTTCATGGGATAAGCAAATTTCAGATATGTATAAAGATTATAAAAAAAATAAAAAATTTTACTTAAATGAAATTTAGTAAAAACCTTTTTTTCAAAGAAAAGAAAATAGAATTAAAGCTTTCAAACCTGGTTTATAAAAAAAATAACTTATTTATTTTTGGTTTTCCTCAAATAGCAAATTTTTCAAAAATTAATAAATATAATATTAAAAAAGAATATAAAAATATTTCAGGTTATTTTTTGATTTTATTAATTAATAAAAATTCTATTGAGCTTTATACAGATATTGTTTCAAATTACAGGGTTTATTTTATGTTTGATAAAAATAAATTATCCATTTTTGACGATAATCACTTACAAAATTATTCAAAAAAAAGCATATTGGAGAGAAATTATTTTAATTTTTTTAAAGAAAAAAATTATACTCCAGGTGATAAAACTTTTTTTAAGAATATATATAAATTTCAGCCTTCTACTCATTATTATTTTGATCAAAAACTTCAGATAAAGAAAAAAATATTATTTCCAAATTTAAAAAATCAGCCAAATATAAAAAAATGTAAAACAAAAATTAAGGAATATTTTCAAAATATAATAAATAAAATCCAAAATGAGAAAATTGTTTTATTATTTTCTGGAGGTTTAGATTCATATTTTTTATATAAAACATTAAAAGAAAATAAAATTAAATTTAGGTGTGCATATTTTTATACTCATCCAGCATCCTATGAAACTGAAAAAAACTTACAAAAAGTAAAACTTATATGTAAAAATGATAAAAAAATATTAGATTTAGTTAAAATAAATTTGAAAGATTTTCAATCAACACAAAATTTTATTAAAAAAAAATTGGTATTTAATTATCATTTTTCATTATTGTTTTATAAAGGTATTGAATATTTGAAAAAAAAATACGGAAAAGATATTTTAATTATTTCAGGCCAATCATGTGATAGCATTCTTTCATTTGGCCCTTCACAAAATACAATACCCAATTTTTTTGCAAGATACTTAATTAATTATCCATTTTCTGTATTTTCTAAACTTATACCTCATATACTTAATCTTAAATTTAAACTAAAGTTAACCAATCCTAAAAATTTGAAAGAATTTTACTCTTCTTTTTTTAAAAGTTTTTATTATTACCCTTTAAATTATCCCTCTAATTTTAAAAAATATTCTTTTTTTAGAGGTTTATTTAAAGATATTAAATTTATTAATAATAGATATTCAAAACTCATGTTTCTTAAATGTTATGGTTTTTTGCAAGGACCAGATAATATGGTAATGATAAAATCTGCTAATTATCATAAAATTAATAAAATTTTCCTTCCTTTTGCATCTTATGAATTTATATCAATCATTCTTAAGTATTATAATTTTCAAAAAGATGTATTTTTTCCAAAATACATTCTCAAGTCTTTATGCAAAGAATATGATAAATTTGAAAAAAGAAAAATTAAATTTGATATATATCTCGCGCCAATTGATTTAAAAATGAAAAATAATTATATCAAATATTTAAAAAAAAATTATGAAATTGAAAATTAAATATCTTAAAGGAAAATTGATATACCTTAGAGCATTAGAAAAAAAAGATATAAATAGAAACTACTTATCATGGATTAATAATATAGAAGAAAATTATTTTATCGAAAGCTCAAGATTTCCCAAAAGTAAAAAGTCACTAGATGAATTTTACTCTAAAAATCTGATTTCAAAAAATTCAGTGATGTTTGCAATATGTAGCAAAAATGGAAAGCATATCGGAAATTGTTCTGTATCACAAATTGACTGGGTTAATAGAAAATGCGTTTATGGAAGAATGATTGGTGATAAAAAAAATTCACCTCCAGGTGCAGGAACTGAAACATTGAGACTATTACAAAAATATATTTTTGAGATTTTAAACCTAAATACAATGTGGACAGGCGTTTCAGTAAATAATTTAAAATCTATAAAAAGTAACATTAACTGTGGAATGAAAAAAGTTGGTAAATTTCCTCAAGGTTTATATGTAAAAAATAAGTATGATGATGTAATCATTTTTGCAATGACTAAAAAAGAATATAAAAGATTAAGTCCTTGAAAAAAAAATTTATTATTATAACAAACACTTTTTACCCTGATAGAAACTCTGCTTCAAAATTATTGATAGAATTATCAAAAAATCTTCAAAAAAAAAAAATTGAAGTATTGGTAGTTTGTGCAAGGTCAGATAAAAAAAATAATAAAATTACAAATTTTAGAAATACAAAAGTTAATAATATTTATTGTAAAAATATTAAAAATATAAATTTATATAAAAGAGGTTTAGCCGAGCTTTCAATATCAAAAAAACTTATATTAGACTCTGCAAAAATAGTAAATAAGTTTAAGCCTACACATATAATTTGTTACTCTCCTCCAATTTTTTTTGAAGAATATATTAAATTTTTAAAAAAAAATTATATGTGCAAAACATTTTTAATATTAAGAGACCTTTTTCCATATTGGGCAATAAGTACTAAAATTATTAAAAATTATTTACTCTCAAAATTTTTGATCAATAAATTTAAATCTTTTGTTAAAACTTTCGATATTGTAGGTGTTGAAGCTAAATCCAATATTAATTATTTAAAAAAAAAAAATATTTCGATTAAAAAATTAATTTATTTACCAAACTGGATTGAAATCAATAAAAATAAATTAAATTCAAAAAGTAATAAATATAATGACTTTGTATTTGGGGGTAATATTGGTTTAGGCCAAGATATTAAAAAAGTATGTGAATTTTTTAATAAACTTTCTGTATTATCAAAGAACAATTCATTTAAGATTATAGGTACAGGGTTTACAAAGAATTTAATCAATTCAAATTTGAGTAGATCTGTGATCAGAAAAATAAAAATATACGACTCTATAAAACCAAATATTTACGACTTGCAGGTAAAAAAAAGCTCATATGGAATTGTTTCCTTAGACGATAGAATAGAGAGCGTAAACTTTCCAGGAAGAATGTTAAATTATATGAAATTAGGATTACCAATAATACTTCTAACCAACAAGGTAAATGAATTATCTAGATTTATAATAAAAAATAAAATTGGTGTTGTTATCGGACAAAAAACAAATATTCCTAAAAAATTAAAAGAATTAAATAAGATTAAAAAAAATTTTATATTAAATAATTACAACGAAAAAATTATTTTAAAATACTTTAATGTAAATAGCATAACAAAGGAAATCATAAAAAACTTTGAAAAATAATAAATTAAAAATATTACATTTTGAAAATTTATATAGTTTTTCTATTCTAAACTTTTTAGAGAAATTTTTAGCATATTTAAGTCCATTACTAATAATTCAAATTTTCGATGATAGAATATTATATAATCAAATTGAGTTAATTTACTCATTCTCAATAATTTTTAATATTTTTTTTGATTTTGGTTTGAGGGGTTATTTTACTTATTCTTTACGAAAAATAAAAAACAAAAGACAATATTCAATAGAAGTTTTAAACTATTTTAATTCATTATTTTTATTGATCTCTGTTCTAACAATCTTATTTATTTCATTAACTTTCAACATTTTTGAAAAATCACAATTAATAATTTTTTCATTAATTTATTTTAGATTTGTATATTTATATTTAACTTTTTTTTTTAAAGTATATTTCAGACTTATTTCAAATCCTTTTTATATTTTCTTTATAACAATTCCAATAAATTTACTTGTCGTGATTTTTATTTTTTATGGACTATTATTTAACAACTCAAATATTGATCTAATCATTTATTTCTTACCATTTATAATATTATTAACCTTTTATATTTTGTATTTGATTTTAAGTTTAAAAATTAAAATTATATTTTATAGGACTATTTTATTTTTGATCAAATCAATGAAATTTTACTGGCCTATTATATTAACATCAATAATAAGTTTATTTATTGGTAACTTTATAAAAA
>CACHWJ010000031.1 GCA_902583635.1 uncultured Pelagibacteraceae bacterium
ATTATTGCTAGATCAGATGCAAAAGGAGTTGAAGGTATTGATAAAATGATTGAGAGGTGTAAAGCATACATTGATGCTGGTGCAGAAATCATTTTTCCTGAAGCACTTCAAGATGAAAAAGATTTTGAAAAGGTAAGGAAGGAACTCAAGTGTTATTTGCTTGCAAATATGACTGAATTTGGCAAATCAAAATTATTTAATTATAAAGATTTAGAAAATATTGGTTTTAACATAGTTATTTACCCAGTTACTACACAGAGATTAGCAATGAAAAATGTAGAAGATGGATTAAGAGACATTTATGCAAATGGACACCAGAATAACATAATAGATAAGATGCAAACTAGGAAAAGGCTATATGAATTAGTTGAATATGAAAAATATAATTCTTTAGATGAAAAAATTTATAACTTTAGTACGGAAGGACACGAATAATGAGTGATGAAATCAAAAAAGGTTTATTAGGAATTGTTGTGGATGAAACTGAAGTTTCAAAAGTTATGCCTGAAATTAATTCTCTAACTTATCGAGGGTATGCGGCTCAGGACTTATGTGAATATTGCAGATTTGAGGAAGTAGCTTACTTAATTTTAAATAAAGATTTACCTAACACAATACAACTTAGAAAATTTGAAAAAGAAGAAAAAAATCACAGAGAATTGTCAAAAAATTTATATGAGATTATAAAACATATGCCAAAAAAATCACATCCAATGGACGTTGCAAGAACTGCCGTAAGTGTAATGGGTTTAGAAGATAAAGAAACTCAAGATTCTTCTCATGAAGCAAATATGAGAAAAGCTTTAAGAATTTTTGCAAAAACCCCAACTGCTTTAGCTGCATTTTATAGAATTAGAAAAGGTAAGAAAATAATAAAACCTAAAAAGAATTTAACTTTTGCTGAGAACTTCTTTTACATGTGCTTTGGTAAAGTGCCTCAAAAAGAAATTGTTAAAGCTTTTGACGTTTCTTTAATACTTTACGCTGAACATAGTTTTAATGTTTCAACTTTTACCGCAAGAACTATTACAAGTAGTTTATCTGATATTCATGGAGCAATTACTGGAGCAATTGCTAGTTTGAAAGGACCATTACATGGTGGTGCTAATGAAGAAGTTATGCACATGATGAACAAAATTAAAAAGCCTGAAAATGCTCTTAAATGGATAAATAACGCCCTAAAAAATAAGGAAGTAGTTATGGGTTTTGGACATAGAGTTTATAAATCTGGTGATTCAAGGGTTCCAACTATGAGACAATATTTTGGAAAGGTTGCAAAACTTAAAAAAGATAAAAAATTTGAAAAAATTTATGACATTGTTGAAAGAGTTATGATCAAAGAGAAAAATATCTATCCCAATGTTGATTATCCTACAGGACCTACTTATCATTTGATGGGATTTGACACAGATTTTTTTACACCGATATTTGTTATTTCAAGAATTACAGGTTGGTCTGCTCATATTATGGAGCAACACGCAGCAAATAAACTTATTAGACCTTTAGCTAGCTATAAAGGTAGCAAACATAGAAAAGTCCTACAGTTAAACCAAAGATAATTTTTAAATATTAACTAAATGCCTCAACCCATGTTCCTTGGGTAGATGCTTTAGAATATTCTGTTGCACGACCTTCAAAGAAGTTCATGTGCTCTACAGCGTTAAGCATAGTGTCTAACCAGCCCAGAGGATTCTTATCAACATCATAAATAGCCTCTAAACCAAGTTGAACTAATCTTCTATTAGCTATAAATCGAATATAATCCTTAACATCTTTTGCAGTTAAACCTTCCATTGGACCCATTTCAAAAGCTAAATCAATAAAAGCATCTTCATGATCTATGATTGTTCTACAAGCTTCATAAAGTTCTTTTTTTAGTTTTGGTGTCCATATTTCAGGATTTTCATTAATGAACTCTTTAAAAACTCTGATCATAGAATTACAGTGAAGTGTTTCATCTCTAACTGACCAAGTAACAATCTGGCCCATACCTTTCATCTTGTTATGTCTTGGAAAGTTCAACAAAATTGCAAAACTTGCAAATAACTGAAGTCCTTCAGTAAATGCACTAAATACAGCAACTGTTTTAGCAATATCTTCTTTTGAATTCACATTAAAGTTTTGCATGTAATCGTATTTATCTTTCATTTCTTTATACTTCATGAAAGCAGAATATTCAGACTCGGGCATTCCAATTGTATCTAAAAGATGCGAGTAAGCAGCAACATGGACTGTTTCCATTGATGCAAAAGCGGTCATCATCATTAAAACTTCAGTTGGTTTAAATACTGTTGTGTAATGTCTTAGGTAACAATTGTTTACCTCAACATCAGCTTGAGTAAAAAATCTAAAAATTTGCGTTAACAGATTTTTTTCTGACTGTGATAAATTTTTTTGCCAATCTCTTACATCATCTCCTAAAGGAACTTCTTCAGGTAACCAGTGGATTCTTTGTTGCGTTAACCAAGCATCATAACACCATGGATATCTGAAAGGTTTATAAACTGGATTCTCTACTAATAGTCCCATTTTTTTTGGTTGAACAATTTCTTTTTTTTCACGTTGGATAATTTCTGAACTTATTTTTTCTGCTACTGACATGATAGACACTCCTCGTATTCTGTTTCTTCAGCTTTGGTTGATTTATTTTTATAAACGTTAGCCATAATATCTGTTGACTTTGCATCATTGATATTTTCAGCTCTTTGAATTGATTTTGATCTACAGTAATAAAGGCTCTTCAAACCTCTTTTCCAAGCATCAAAATGAATTTTATGAAGATCTCTCTTGTGAACATCAGCGGGTAAAAATAAGTTTACTGATTGTGCTTGAGATATAAATGGAGTTCTGTCTCCACTTAGCTCGATGATCCAATTTTGGTTTAACTCAAATGCAGTTTTAAATACATCTTTCTCTAAATCGCTTAAAAAGTCTAAATGTGATACTGAGCCTTGGTTCGTTGTAATACTTGACCAAGTTTCATCATCATTTTTACCATGGCTCTCTAATATCTCCTCTAAATATCTATTTTTTACGTTAAACGAACCCGACAAAGTTTTATGTGTATAACTATTAGCAGCAATTGGCTCTACTCCTGGTGATGCTCCACCACAAATAATAGAAATTGAAGCTGTGGGCGCAATTGCAGTTTTATTAGAAAATCTTTCTTGATAACCGTATTCTGCAGCATCGGGACATGCACCTCTTTCTTCTGCTAAATCTTTAGAGGCTTGATTTACTTTTGCATCTATATCTTTAAATATTTTTTATTCCAAGACTTTGCCATAACAGACTCTAATGGAATTCTATTTTTTTGAAGAAATGAATGAAATCCCATCACACCCAATCCAACACTTCGCTCTCTTTCAGCTGAATACTTAGCGTCTTTAAATTGATCAGGAGCTTTGTTTATAAAGTCAGATAAAACATTATCTAAAAATCTCATAACATCATTAATCATGTTTGGATCATCTTTCCACTCATCGTATTTCTCTAAATTTAAAGAAGACAAACAACAAACAGCTGTTCTATCTCTACCATCTTTATCTATTCCTGTTGGTAAAGTGATTTCACTACACAAGTTAGAAGTTTTAACTGTCAGATTAGCTAATTTATGATGCTGTGGAATTTGTCTATTAACTGTATCTATATAAATTATATAAGGCTCGCCAGTTTCTATTCTTGCAGTTAATAGTCTTATCCATAAATTTCTTGCAGAAATAGTTTGTTGAACTGTTCCATCAGCAGGACTCTTCAATGCCCACTGTTCATCAGTTTCTACAGCTCTCATAAATGCATCTGAAACTAAAACACCGTGATGTAAATTTAATGCTTTTCTGTTTGGGTCACCGCCTGTTGGTCTTCTCATTTCTATAAATTCTTCAATTTCTGGATGATCGATTGGAAGATAACAAGCAGCAGAGCCTCTTCTTAGAGAGCCTTGGCTAATTGCCATAGTTAATGAGTCCATAACTTTAATAAACGGAATTATTCCTGATGTCTTTCCGACTTTATCAATTTTTTCACCAATAGATCTTAGGTTACCCCAATAACTTCCAATACCTCCACCTTTAGCTGCAAGCCAAACATTTTCACTCCATAAATCTAGAATACCCCCTAAACTATCTGATGCTTCGTTTAAAAAAACAAGAAATAGGTAATCCCCCTTTAGTTCCACCATTTGATAGAACAGGTGTTGCCGGCATAAACCAAAGGTTGCTTATATAATTATAAATTCTTTGAGCATGAAGATTGTCATCAGCATATGAGCTAGCAACTCTAGCAAACAGGTCTTGAAAAGATTCGTTGTGGCCAAGATACCTATCTTTTAAAGTTGCTTTACCAAAGTCAGTTAAATTTGCATCCTTAGAACGATCAATCTTAATAATAATACCCT
>CACHWJ010000032.1 GCA_902583635.1 uncultured Pelagibacteraceae bacterium
ATTTGATCAGTTGATAAATTACTAAAATTAGTATTTAAGCTTGATAGATATTTTCCTTCTTTTTTAATATCAAGGTTTGTTATAATCTCATTATCAACTTTCAAGACAATTTTACTTTCTATTGCAAATGAATTGCTAATAATTAAAATTAAAATACTGAGGTATGAATAAAAATAACTCATTCTTGAGGGATAAAAGAAAAAACACCCATTTTTTTAAAATGAAATTTATAGATTTTGGTCAATTTCCTGTTCCAATGTGGTTAATGGGAATAAAGTTATAGAAAAAAATAGGTTTTCAGAAGGTTCTAAATCTCTATCCTCATAGTATTTTTTTTGAAATTTTAATCCTGCAATAAGACAGTCATTTTTATATTCATATAACAAATCATAATATTCTGTGAGATTAATTTCCTTATTCTTTCTAGTTTTGAAAGATATGAAATTGTTTTCATCAAAATTAAATGTAGATTTATTTTCAATAATATGAGCTGTTCCAATTAAATCATTTTCTTCTATAAAATTAAATTCTGTTACAAAATTATTTAATGAAAAGTTAATTCCTAAATCGTGATATTTAAAAGAGTCAAAACCTCTCTTGGATGCAAAGTTATATTCTATGTTGAAAGTATCTTCTTCTTTATAATTAATTCCTCCAAAAAGGTATGAATTTGTTTCACTTAGTGATGTTTTTTTTGGTATAGTATCTTGTTTTTTCTCTCTAAAGACAGTAGCTAATTTTGCATTTACTTCGTTATTATTTAAATTTTTAGTTGAAGAATAATCAAGTCCTAGTGTTAATGATTTTCCACTTTCAAAAGAATCTTCTAATCCCAACCTATCAATTGTAAAAATATTATTTACGTTTATAGATCTATCTGTATCACTATGATTTTTCATATCACTAGGGTTCACTCTTAAAGATATTTTTGGAGTTAATAACTCAGTTTTATCATTAATTTTTTTTACCATTGGGTAAGAAGTATTTATTTCAAAAATATTCATTAATTCAGATTGTGGGCTTGATTTATAGATATTGTCTTCTTTAGCAACAGTGTTAGAATTTTTTAAATATAGGTTTATTCCACTTTTAAGTCCTGTTTTAGAACTTATTAATTCATTGGACGAAAAATTGAGGTTATTAATAACTTTTGTTCTCAGATTGTTTGTATTTTGTAAAATATTACTCCCATTTGAGTACAAGTTTACCGTAATTAAATCATTTGATAATAGTTCTGAATTAAAATTGAAATAAGGTAAAATGAATTGATATCTGTCACTTTGTAACTTATTCAAATCTTCATAAGTAGAAAAACCAGTGTCTAAATCAAATTTTTTATGAACTAATTTTAAATCTATTCCTGAAGATAATAAATCAGAGTTTTTTGGTTTTGATATATTATTGAACAACTGATTTTCAAAAATTTTTAAATATGTGTCTTTATTTGTCTTTTCAAAATATATCTCTAAATTAGAGTCAGTGAAATTATTCAAGCTTAAGTCAATTTCTGATTTAGCAAAAAAATGTAATATATTTTTTCTGTTGTTTGAGTAATTTGATTTAAATTTTGATACATAACCAAAATCGGCAATTAAAGATGAGTTTGAATTTTCCTGACGATATTCACCGTGTAAAGAATTCATTTCTGAATCAAAAAGGGTAGGCTTAATTGTAATATCCCTGTTGTCTGCAATTAAATAATAATAAGGTACACTTAAAGAGCTTCCAAGAGTTTGAGAGCTATTTAGCTCTGGCTGCAAAAATCCTGATTGCTTTTTGACAGTTGGGTCAGGATGAAAAAACTTTGGAAAATACATAACTGGAATATCGTAAACCCTTAAAATTGCATTTTTATATGATAATTGTTTTTTTTTTTTATCATGAATAATTTCATCTGCCTGTATTGCCCATGGAGGGCAATTTTCATCTCTTTTGCAACTTGTAAATACCGCTTTATTTACCTTAGTTATTTCATCTGTCTTACTTGATGATACTCCTTTAATTCTTGGATCATTATCAGGTTCATCAAAGATATTTTTGTGAACTAAAATCTCGGTATCTTTTGCTACAAAGTTTCTACTTTTTAAATCTATAATCGCACTTGATAGATAAAATTTATCACTACTTGGTTTTTTATAATTAGATTGTATAATTAAATTTTCTGCTCTTAATTCTTCATCATTTAAGAAATACCTAAATTTTTTAACATTATACAAATTTAGATTATCATTAATTGTAGTTTTGTCATTTGAACTTAATTCCATTTCATTAATTAGAAATTTTACGTTACTACTATCAAAAAAGTACTTGGAGTATACAACTGCAGATGTCTTTCCTTGAGAAGTAATTTTTCCTTTATTTTTAGAATAAGATATAAAGTCTGAGTAAATTTGATAATTCTGTTTTTTGTTTAATATTCTAGCTTTTTCCTTAGCCATAATAATGTTTTTAAATAAATTGTATTCAAAAATATCAGCAATAATTTCAATTTCTCCATTTTTATCTATAGCACTTGAGCCATTTTTTGTTAAAATTAAGTTATTGTTTTTTTCATACGTGATATCTTGAGTATATATTTCATAGTTATTAATCTTATCAATAATTTTGACGTTCCCGCTAGCTTTTAAAATATTTTTTTTTTTATAATACTCGAATTTATCAGCATCAATAATTATCCCATTATTTGAACTAATAGTTCCTCTTTGATCTCCAGTAAATTTATCTCCATTTTCTGTTATATTTATTTCTGTAATATCAAAGTTAAACTCCTCAACACTATATGCATTAATAGTAAATATATAAAAGGATATGAACAGAAATATTTTAAAAATATTATTTCTCATTAATTTTATACAACATTAAAGAGTTAAAGCATAATAATACAAACAGAGGCAAAGATATAGAAAGGACACTTGAAATTCTTTCTGTACTTCCCAAAACATATGAAAAATTATTAAAATAATAAATCAAGACTGAAAAAAACAATCCAATCAATATCTTAAAAGTTATGCCTTGAATATTTTTAATATTTAACATTACTACTGAGGAGAATAGAGCCATTAGTAATAGAAATATAGGATAAGAGATTAATTTTAATAAATGCATGTCTACCTCGGTGGTAGAAGAGTTCAATCTTTTATAATTTTGCCTTAATTCATATAGTTCTATAAAATCAAGAGCAGATAAATTTGAGTACAAGCTTTGAATTCTTTTTAAGTCAAAGTTAGTTTTTAAAGTTAACAATTTTACATTTGTATAGTCGTTTTCTTCATAAACTTTAGCATCTAGAATTTTCCATTCATGTTGAGATATGTCAATTTTAGTACTTTCAATATTTCTAATCACATTAAATTTTTCATCAAATTCTGTTATAAAACTATCTAGTAAAAAATTTTCATTAATTGCAGAAGCATTAATAATTATTATTTTTTTTTCCATAACATCTTTAATCCACAGTCCATTTTTTGTAACAACAGCAAGATACTTTCCATCAGTTATATATCCAGACTTTATTTCTAAATAAATATTTTTTAAATTAGATGATAAATTGTAAAATACTGTAATCACAAAAATTCCTGTAGCAATAGAAAGAGCTGTTAAAATTGCAATTATGCTTGAGTTTTTAAACCCAGAATATTTTAAAATATCTATTTCTTTGTTCTCAAATATTTTTATAAAAAAAAGCTGTATTGTAAGAAGCATTATAAACGGAAATAATTCAAATATTTGAGTAGGAGAGTTTAAAAGTGTTAAAAATAAAGTAAAACTGATAGTAACACTTTCATTTTTGAAAAATTCTAATTCACTCAGCATGTTTAAAACAAAAACAAAACTAAACATAATC
>CACHWJ010000033.1 GCA_902583635.1 uncultured Pelagibacteraceae bacterium
ATTGATGAAGACGAAATTAAAAAAAAATTATCAAATACCAAAATAATTCAATCAAAGAAATTTTTTTTACAAGAGATCCTTTTTGAGATCAAAGAAAAAGAGAAGATTAGCGAAAAATATCAAAAAATTAAAAATGAAATATTTAATTCCAGTTTTGGTAAGGCAGCATTACTTTATAGTTTATCTGATACCTCTACCAATAATGGAAATATTGGTTGGATAAATCAGTCATCATTAAATCAAAATATTTTAAAAAAAATTAACGTTTTAAATGTAGGTGATATTTCAAATCCCATAACAGTTCCAGGTGGTTTTTTGATTTTAAAAATTAAAGAGGTTAAAATAGAGAGAAAAAATATTGATATTGAAAAGGAACTTCAAAAAATTATTCAATCAAAAACTAATCAGCAACTTAATCAATACTCTTTAATATTTTACAATAAAATTAAAAAGGACATATTAATAAATGAATTATAAACCAATAATAATAGTTCATGGTGAGCCCAATAGCATATTTTTAGAAATTTTTTTTAAATCACTTAAGTCAAAAAAAATTATGAGTCCATTAATATTAATTTCTTCACTTAAGTTAGTGAAATTACAAATGAAAAGATTAAATTATGATAAGAAAATTAAATCTATAGATTATAAAAATTTACATAATTTTAAATTAGATAATAAAACGATAAATTTAATTAATGTTGAATACAAAACAAATACTCCTTTTAAAAAAATTTCAAAAGACTCCAATTTATTTATTAATAATTGTTTCAAAATAGCTATTAAAATAATTAACTTAGGTTTGGCGAATAAACTTATAAACGGTCCAATTTCAAAAAAACATTTTTTGAAAAAAAAGTTTCCAGGTATAACAGAATATTTAGCATCTAATTTTAAAATTAGAAATGTTGGTATGCTAATATATAATTCAAAATTATCTGTACTTCCTTTGACTACACATCTTCCTTTAAAAATGGTTGCTAAAAGCTTAAGTAAGGAACTAGTTTATTCTAAAATTGAATTAATTAACGACTTCTATTTAAAGTTTTTAGGTTTTAAACCTAAAATAGCAATTTTAGGTCTAAATCCACACTGCGAAAGTATAAATGTTAAGAATGAAGATGACATAATTATAAAACCTGCAGTAAATTTTCTTAAAAAAAAGGGTTTCCAGATATTTGGACCGTATCCAGCTGATACAATTTTTTTGAAAAGCAATAGAAAAAAATTTAATGTTATAGTTGGAATTTATCATGATCAAGTTTTAACCCCAATTAAAACCATTTATGAATATGATGCCATAAATATCACACTTGGTTTACCGATTTTAAGAATTTCACCCGATCATGGACCAAACGAAAAAATGATGGGTAAAAATCTTTCCAACCCATTAAGTTTAATTAAAGCAATTCAATTTTTGGAAAAGCATTGATCAAGGCTAAAAAAAGTTTGGGGCAAAATTTTTTAATTGACCAAAATATTTTAAATTTAATTACTGATTTAGTACCAATTCAGGGTAAAAATATTATTGAAATTGGGCCTGGAACTGGGAATCTTACCTGTTTAATTTTAAAGAAAAATCCAAAAAGGTTTTTAGTTATAGAAAAAGACTATAATTTATCAATAAATCTTAAAAAAAAATTTGAAGATAAATTGGAAGTATTAAATCAGGATGTTCTTAATGTAAATGAAGCATCATTAATCCAAGAAAAGGTAACCGTATTTGGAAATCTTCCTTATAATATTTCTACTGAAATTTTAGTTAAATGGATTGTAAATTTAAAAGACACTTTTTGGTTTGATCATTTAGTTTTGATGTTCCAAAAAGAGGTTGCAGATAGAATTACAGCTAAATTTAATACGCAAAATTATGGCAGGTTATCAATTTTAAGTAATTGGAAACTAGATATTAAAAAAATTTGCGATATTAAACCAACATGTTTTTCACCTAGACCAAAAATAGATAGCTCACTTTTATTTTTTAGACCTAAAAATAATTTTTTTAAAATTAATAATCCACATAATCTTGAAAAAATCACAAGAATTTTTTTTAACCACAGACGTAAAATGTTAAAAAGGCCTTTCAATCAAGTATTTAGCAGAGATCAAAATATTCCAAATAAACTAAATATAGACCTAAATTTAAGACCCCAAAATTTAGATTTTGAAACCTATTATAAACTTGCAATAGAGTATGAAAATTTAAATCGTTAACTTATTAATATGATGCCTGATAAATTCTGAATCATAATCTTTCGAACCATTGTTTATTTCTGCATCAATTAAATTTTTTATTCTGGAGAAACAATTTTCTAAATTTTCATTGATTACTACATAATCATAATTTATCCAATGAAGAACATCTCTTTCAAATTGTTTCATCCGTTCTTCAGCTATTAGTTTATCTTTCATATCCCTATTTGATAATCTTTCAAATAAGACTTTTTTACTTGGCGGCAAAATAAAAAAAGTAATTAATTTATAGTCTAATTTCTTATTTTTAATTTGATCAGCACCTTGCCAATCGATATCAAATAAAACATTTTGACCCTTGTTTAACTTATCAATAACTGGGGTTCTTGTCGTACCATAGAAATTATCAAATACTTTTGCATATTCTAAAAATTCTTGATTATTAATTAATCTCTTAAATTCTTGTTCTCTAACAAAGAAATAATCTTTATTTGGAGTTTCGTTAGGTCTAGGTTGGCGAGTGGTATGTGAAATTGAAACTTCAAAATTATTTATTGTAGACAACATTTTAACCAATGTTGTTTTTCCTGCTCCAGATGGAGAGGATAAGATTATCATCACCCCATCTTTATTTAAGGGCATTTATTAATCTAATTTGCTTTTCCTTCGATAAACTTAACTGCATCCCCTACAGTCAAAATTTTCTCAGCTTCATTATCTGATATTTCAGAACCAAATTCTTCTTCAAAAGCCATCACTAACTCAACTGTATCTAAACTATCAGCTCCTAAATCATCTATAAAACTTGAATCTTCGTTAACCTTTGCCTCATCAATTCCTAGGTGATCGGCTACAATTTTTTTTACTTTGCTTGAAACATCATCTGACATATTGATCCTTTTTGTTATAAATTCTTAATAGTTTAAAAACTTTTTTTGTCAAGCCATATACATTCCACCATTAACGTGCAAAGTCTCACCATTTATGTAGTCAGATTGATTTGAGCATAAAAATAGCACTGCATTAGCGATATCATTAGGGTTTCCTAGACGGCCTGAAGGAATTTTTGATATAATAGCTTCTTTAAATTTATCATCTAATTTATCTGACATTGCTGTTTTAATAAATCCTGGAGAAATACAATTTATATTTATATTTTTTTTTGCATATTCTATAGCCAAAGTTTTTGACATTGCTATAATACCTGCTTTAGATGCTGTATAGTTCGCCTGGCCCAAATTTCCTGTATGGCCAACGACAGATGTGATATTTACAATCTTACCTGATTTGTTCTTAAGCATTTTCCTAATTACAGATTTATTTATTAAAAAGGTTGCTGTTAAATTAATATTAATTACTTTTTGCCATTCGTCTAAACTCATTCTTATTGCTAGGTTATCTTGGGTAACTCCTGCATTATTAATAATGCAATCTAAATTTCCACCAAGTTCTTGAGTTGCATTTTCTACAAAATCCTCAATTTTATCAATTTGAGAAATATCAAATCTTAATGTTCTTATATTCTTAAATTTATTTTTTAATTCATCAAGTTTTTCTATTCTTGTACCTGAGGCTAAAATATTTGCTCCAGCTTGA
>CACHWJ010000034.1 GCA_902583635.1 uncultured Pelagibacteraceae bacterium
TTTAATTTCAATTTATTTGTGGATATCTTTTGATCAAACAACTTCTTCCTTTCAATTTGTTGAGGAAAGAATTTGGATAAAAGATTTTATTAATTACAAAGTTGGAGTAGATGGAATTTCAATTTTATTTATTTTATTAACAACTTTTATAACACCTCTATGTATTGTTTCTGTAAATAACACAGTCAAAAATAGATTAAGAGATTTCTTAATTGCAATATTAATTATGGAAAGTTTCATGATTGGAGTTTTCTGTGCTCTTGATTTGGTTGTTTTCTATTTATTCTTTGAAGCTGGATTAATTCCAATGTTTTTAATAATAGGTATTTGGGGAGGTCCAAAAAGAGTTTATTCGGCTTTTAAATTTTTTTTATACACATTGCTAGGATCTGTTTTAATGTTAGTTGCTATAATATCTATTTACTGGATATCAGGTACTACAGATGTAATTGCACTTTACGAACTGGGCATTGATGCAAAATACCAAAATTTATTATGGCTTGCATTCTTTAGTTCTTTCGCAGTGAAAACACCTATGTGGCCAGTTCATACATGGCTACCAGATGCACATGTTGAGGCACCTACAGCTGGATCTGTTCTTTTAGCTGCAATATTACTTAAAATGGCAGGATATGGTTTTATAAGATTTTCTCTTGGACTGTTTCCTGTAGCATCAGAAGTTTTTACACCATTAGTTTATACTTTAAGTGTGATAGCAATTATTTTCACGTCTTTCATAGCTTTAATGCAAGAAGATATGAAAAAACTAATTGCGTATTCATCAGTTGCACACATGGGTTTTGTTACCCTTGGTATTTTTACACTGCAACAACAAGGTATAGAAGGAAGTATTATTCAAATGTTAAGCCACGGACTAGTTTCTGCAGCATTATTCTTATGTGTTGGTGTTGTATATGATAGGATGCACTCAAGACTAATTAAATCTTATGGCGGTATAGTTACAATCATACCTAAGTATTCCATTTTATTTATGTTATTTACATTAGCTGCATTAGGTTTACCTGGTACTTTTGGTTTTATTGGTGAGTTTTTAATCTTAATGGGGGTTTTCAAAGATAATTTTCTGGTAGCAGTAATTGCAAGTTTTGGAGTAATTTTAGGAGCTGCTTATATGTTGTGGCTCTATAAAAGAGTAGTTTTTGGAAAATTAGTTAACGAAGACTTAAAACAAATGGTAGATTTAAATAGATCTGAGTATTTAATATTAACATGCTTAGCAGTCCCAACACTATTTTTTGGATTTTATCCAGAACCATTATTTAACACTATAGAAGTTTCAGTATCAGATTTAATCAATATGCATAACTTAAATATAGCAAGCAAGTAGTATGAATAATCTTAATTTAGTCTTACCTGAAATATTTATTTCATTATCAGTAATGTTTTTATTGATTTTAGGAGTTTTTAAAAACAATAGTTCACAATTAACTTTTAATCTATCTTTAGTCACAATTTTGGTTGCAATAATCCTTACGGTTAATGAAACTTTTTCAGTTAACAGAATTACGTTATTTAACGACAGTATTGTTATTGACCGTATGTCTTCACTAATGAAAATTATTACTCTTATTGGTGGTTTTTTGGTTTTAGGCATTTCATCTAATTATTTAAAAACATTTAAAATTTTTAAAATTGAATATCCTATTTTGATATTGAGTTCTGTATTAGGAATGATGATTATGATCAGCTCCAATGATCTTATGGTTTTTTATATGGGATTAGAATTACAATCACTAGCTCTTTATGTTTTAGCAACTTTTAATAGAGACCAACTAAAGTCATCTGAAGCTGGATTAAAATATTTTGTTCTAAGTGCACTGTCATCTGGTTTACTATTATACGGTTGTTCACTAATTTATGGTTTTTCTGGATCAACAAATTTTGATGTTATAGCAAATCAACTTACATCAAATGAATATGCTTTAACTTTTGGTATTGTTTTTATATTAGTTGGTTTAGCATTTAAAATTTCTGCAGTACCATTTCATATGTGGGCACCGGATGTCTATGAAGGGTCCCCAACAACAGTAACACTCTTCTTTACAATGGTACCCAAAATTGCAGCACTTACAGTATTCATAAGATTTTTATATGTTCCATTCTTTAATTTAATAGATCAATGGCAGATGATTATTGTCTTTTTATCTATAGCTTCTATGATTTTTGGTGCAATTGCAGCAATAGGTCAAACTAATATTAAAAGACTTGTAGCTTATAGCTCTATTGGACACATTGGATATACTTTAGCAGGTTTAGCCACTGGCTCTAATGATGGAATTCAAAGTTCAATAATATACATTTCTATTTATGTGGTAATGAATTTAGCTCTATTTTCATGTTTATTGATGTTAAGAAGAAATGACCAATATTATGAGGATATAGATGATCTTTCAGGCCTTTCAAAAAACCACCCGCTATTGTCATTATCTTTATTAATAATATTATTCTCACTTGCTGGGATACCACCCTTGGCCGGTTTTTTTGCAAAATTTTACGTATTTAAAGCAGTAATTGAACAATCAATGTACTTCTTAGCAATAGTTGGATTACTTTCAACTGTAATTGCAGCATTTTATTATCTGAGAATTATTAAAATAATTTATTTTGATAAAGAAAAAGAAAAATATGACAAAGATCATGGAATATGGTTAAAATTTTCACTTACTTTTTCAACAATATTAATTCTTTTATACTTCATATTTCCAAGTCAATTAATTGAGGTAGTTTCAAGAATTATTATTATTTAATGAAATTCAAGAAATTTAAATTTAAAAAAGTTAGAAGTACCAACAATACTGCTATCAGAATTATTAAAAAAACACATTATAAATATGGAATGGTAATTTCAGAGTCTCAAACAAATGGCAAAGGTCAATATGGTAGAAAGTGGATTTCAAATAAGGGAAATTTGTTTGTAACTTTTTTCCATGAGGTAAATAAAATTAAATTGTCAATTCCAACAATTACAAAATTAAATTGTTTATTGATAAAAAAATTAATATCAAAATATACTAATAAAAAAATTTTATATAAAAAACCGAATGATCTTTTTATCGACAAGAAAAAAATATGTGGAATCTTACAAGAAATAATTTTTATGCAGAATAAAAAGTACCTTATCACAGGAATAGGTATTAATATAAATAAAAGCCCTTATATTAAAAGATGTCCAACTACTAATTTAAATGAGTTAACAAATAAACATATTAAAATTAACGAAATAGAAAAATCATTAAAGCAAATTTTTCAAAACAATTTATTAAAAATGTATAATCTTAAGGTTAATAATTAATGTATATTTTAGGTGATATAGGAAATACTGAAACCAAAATTTGGTTAGTTTCCAAAAAAAATAAAATTATGAAAAAAATAAATTTTTCATCAAAAGAAATAACAAATAATAAATTATCAATAAAATTTAAAAAAAATAATTTTAAATTTAAAGATATAAAAAAAATTCTTTTCTGTAGCGTTGTTCCACAGACTTTTAATTTAGTAAAAAAATTTTTATCTAAGAAAACTAATAGAAATTGTTACGAGGTTAAAAATTTAAATTTAAAATCTTTAATTAAAGTTAAAGTTGACTACAAACAAGTAGGTTCTGATAGAATAACTAACGCGATTAGCTTAAT
>CACHWJ010000035.1 GCA_902583635.1 uncultured Pelagibacteraceae bacterium
AACTAATCTTGCACCTAATTGTTTGTTACGAGGATCTAAAAATATTGGGTCTTCTCTAAACTTAAATGTAAACCCAGGGACATCTTGCACTTTGTCAAAAGTTAAAAACTTTTCATAGCTAAAAGCAGCAACTACAAACTCATTACTAAGATTTAAAATTTCAATTTTTGATCTTAATTTGTAAAGTCTAAGTTGTTTATATAATCCATCTACTTGAGACTTTTCACAATCGATCAAATAACCTGACTTGTGTTTGATTATAATGAATTCATACAAAAATTTTCCTTGAGGTGATAGTAATGATGCAAAGCAACTGCAGGTTTCACTGACTTTACCAATATCATTACTAATAAGGTTTTGAAGAAAACTTACAGCATCTTCTCCGTTTATGTAAAGAACTGCCCGGTCGTCTAAAATGTAAACGTTTTTAATATTCATATTTGATTAATTATAAGATGTAATATAATAACATTTTCTCAAAATGTTAGATCTTATAATTAAAAACGGCAAATGTTACATTGATGGTGAATTAAAGGATGTTGATGTTGCTATTAAAGACAAAAAAATTCATAAGATTGGTCAAATTTCAGAAAAAGCTAAAGAAATAATTGATGCAAGTAATCATACAGTTTTACCAGGATGCATAGATACTCAAACTCATTTTAGGGAACCTGGATCAACAGATACTGAAGATCTTCATTCAGGAAGTAGAGCAGCTGTAGCTGGAGGTATCACCAGTGTTTTTGAAATGCCTAACACGAATCCACCAACTTCTAATAAGAAAGAGTTTCAAAGAAAGTTAGATCTCGCTAAAAACAGAATGTATTGTAATTATGCATTTTATTTTGGGGCAACAGCTGACAATGCAGATGATCTAGCAAGTTTAAAAGACTTAGAGGGTTGTTGTGGAATTAAACTTTTTGCAGGATCTTCAACTGGAAATTTATTAGTCGCTGAGGAAGATGATATTGATAAAGTTTTTCAAAATGCTTCTAAAGTTGTTGCAGTTCACTCAGAAGATGAAGCAATATTAAAAGTAAATAAAAAACTAATAAAGCAGGGTGACGTTCATACGCACCCGGTTTGGAGAAGTGCAGAGTGCGCAATTTCATCTACCAGGAGAATTGCGAGAATTGCTGAGAAATATAATAAAAAAGCACACGTTCTTCATATAACGACAAAAGAGGAAATTGATTTTTTATCTCAACATAAGGGAAATATTACATTTGAGATTACACCTCAGCATTTAACTTTATATGCACCTGATTGTTACGATAAGCTTGGAACCTATGCTCAAATGAACCCTCCTTTAAGAGATAAATCTCATTACGATCGATTATGGTATGCAGTAAGAAATAATTTTAATGACACAATTGGTTCAGATCATGCTCCGCATTTAAAAATAAATAAAGATAAAGAATATCCGAATACTCCATCAGGTATGCCAGGTGTTCAAACTTTAATGCCAGTAATGTTAAATCATGTAAATCAAGGGAAATTATCTTTAACACAATTAATAAATCTTGTATGTGAAAACCCTGTAAAAATTTTTGGCATTCAAAGCAAAGGATTTATCAAGGAAGGATATGACGCTGATTTTACAATAGTAGACATGAATAAAACTATTGAAATCAAAAACGAAAATATTGAGAGTAAATGTGCATGGTCTCCATTTAATGGATACAAATTTAAAGGAACACCTACCCATACAATTATTGCTGGGAAAACTAAAATGCAGGATGGAAAAATATTAGGAGATCCAGATGGGACTCCTCTTAAATTTAGCTAATTTTTACTGTAAAACTATTCACAAGTATAACGCCTATTACAATTAAAAATAATCCTACTACCGCCTGCCATGCTAAGGTTTGTTTAAAGAATATGTATCCTAATATTGCAATCGTAAATATTCCAAGACCACTCCATGTAGCATAAACAATTGCAATAGGAAGTTTATTAACAACAAAAGTTAATAGATAAAACGCACAAAGATAAAATATTGAAAGCGCAAAAGTTGGTATCAATTTTGTGAAGTTTTGTGATACTGGTAGCAGCATAGTTCCTGCAACTTCACAGAATATTGCCCCAACTAAAAAAATATAAGTCTTAACCATTAAGAATTTTATGTTTGATTAAATCCTCTTTAATCTCAGTTAATATGGCTGGATCATCGATTGTGGGTGGAATTTTATATTCAACACTATCAGCAATTTTTCTAATGGTGCCTCTTAGAATTTTACCTGATCTTGTTTTAGGAAGTCTCTTAATAACTATTGCTACTTTAAATGCAGCAACAGGACCAATTTTTGCTCTAACCATTTGAATACATTCTTTAGAAATTGTTTCGTTATCTTTATCTACTCCAGATTTTAGAACAACCAAGCCAATTGGTAATTGACCTTTTAATTTATCTGCAATTCCTAACACTGCGCATTCAGCAACGCATTGATGTTCAGATAACACTTCTTCAATTGCGCCTGTAGATAATCTGTGACCTGCAACATTAATGATATCATCTGTTCTTGACATAATCCAAATGTAACCATCATCATCAATGTGACCTGCATCGTAAGTTTGATAGTAGCCTTCATAATTAGACATGTAATTTTCTTTGTATCTTGTGTCAGCATTCCATAGTGTAGGGAATGTTCCAGGCGGCAATGGCAATTTGACCACAATATCTCCCATTTCACCAGGTTTAGCTAAAGATTGATCTGGTTTAATTATTTTAACGTCATAACCAGGTACTGCTTTGCAAGCTGAGCCATATTTAGTCTCCATCATTTCAATTCCTGTGCAATTTGAGCTGATTGCCCAACTTGTTTCTGTTTGCCACCAATGATCAATCACTGGAACCTTAAGTAAATTTTCAGCCCATTTAATTGTGTCTGGATCAGCTCTTTCACCAGCAAGAAACAAGCTTTCAAAACTGCTTAGATCATATTTGGAAAAAAATTTACCCTCTGGATCTTCTTTTTTTATTGCCCTAAATGCAGTTGGCGCAGTGAATAAAGATTTAACTTTGTAGTCTGAAATAATTTTCCAGAATGCCCCAGCGTCTGGAGTTCCAACTGGCTTACCCTCAAATAAGACAGTTGTGCATCCTTTAAACAGTGGAGCGTAAACAATATATGAATGACCAACAATCCATCCAATATCACTTGCTGACCACCAGATATCATTGGTATCAATATTATAAATATTTTTCATTGTCCATTTTAGAGCAACTATATGACCTCCAACATCTCGAACTATTCCTTTTGGAGTTCCAGTTGTGCCAGAGGTATATAAAATATATGCAAACTCATTTGAATTCATCTCAACACAATCAGCAGCTTCAGCATTTGATACTACCTCATCCCAACTCATTTCGATCGGTTCATTTAATTTTACCTCA
>CACHWJ010000036.1 GCA_902583635.1 uncultured Pelagibacteraceae bacterium
TGGTGAAGTATCTATCAAAATATTTTCATTTGAAGTTTGAAATAATGCTGAACATCTTGTTCTATGGTTTTTTTTATTGTTTGGATCACAGTTGCCATAAAAACCATCAGGTCTTGGCACACCCATTGAACTACCGCACCCTAATATAATAAATTTCATAAATATTAGTTAAAGAACAGTTGATTAAAATTATTTGTAGTTATTTCAATCAGTTTTGACTTTGATATTTCTTTAATTTCTGCAAGTTTAACAGCTGTAAAATTAATAAATGACGGTTCATTTTTTTTACCTCTATTTGGTACAGGGGCTAAAAAAGGACTGTCGGTTTCAATTAATACTTTTTCTAGAGGTAACGACTTAAAGGTATCTTGCAAATCTAAGGAGTTTTTAAAGGTAATAATTCCACTTGCTGAAAAATATGAGTTTAATAATAAAAGTTTTTTTGAAAATTCTTTAGATCCTGTAAAACAATGCATTAAAATTTTAAGGTCATTATTTTTATATGAATTAAGTATTTCATATGTTTCATCTTCTGCATTTCTTGAATGAACAATTAATGGTGACTTTGTCTCAATTGAGGCTTCTATATGTTCTTTAAAACTCGATATTTGTTTCTCACGATCACTATTATTATAATAAAAATCTAATCCAGTTTCACCTATGCCAATAATTTTTTTATTTTCTTTAAAGTTTTGAACTAATTGGGAGGAAGTTAAAACATTTTTGTCACTTTCATGTGGATGAATACCAACTGTTCCGTAAATAATATCGTCTTTATGGATCAATTCTTTAATTTTAGAAAAACTATCTATTGATGTAGATATGGTCAACAATTTTTTAATGCCAACATCTTTTGATCTTTGTATTACGTTACTAAGATCGCTTATTAATGGTTCATGATCAAGATGACAGTGTGAATCAATCATTATCTTTTTCTATTTTTTTAAAAAGTATATCTATTTTATTTATACTATTTCCTTTAATTAAAAATTCATTTTTAGATATGTCTTCTAATTTTATGTCATTTTCACCAAGATTGAATATTTTTAAAGCCTTTAATACTGATCCTGGTATAATTGGATAGAGTAAAAAACTTATTTTTCTAATAATTTCCAAAGAAGTAAATACGATTGTATTTAATCTAGTAGTATCATCCTTCTTTTTCCAAGGCTCTTGATCATTAAAATATTTATTGGCCTCAAAGAGTGAGTTAACTATATAATCGATATAAAAGTTTAAGTTTTGTTGGTCAATTTTAGATCTGATGTTTTCTAAATTATCTTTAAATTTATTTAAGATATTTAAGTCATCTTCCTCAAATTTAATTTTTTCTGGTATTTTTCCATCACAATTTTTTATAGCAAATGCAGTAACACGTTGACATAAATTACCATAATTATTTGCTAAATCACTATTTATACAATCCTCCAATCTATCCTGAGATATATTACCATCATTCCCAAAAGAGACTTCTTTAATCAAGTAATATCTTAAAGGATCCAGGCCGTATTCATCAATAATTTGTAAAGGATCTAAAATATTACCTTTTGATTTAGACATTTTCTCATCACCTGACAGTATCCAACCATGACCGTAAACTTTTTTTGGTAATTCTATGTTAGCTGCTAATAAAAAAGCTGGCCAGTATACAGCGTGAAATCTTAATATATCTTTTCCAATCAAATGTAATGAAGCAGGCCAAAATTTTTTAAATAATTTATCCTCTTTATTTGGATAGTTTAAAGCACTTATGTAATTGGTAAGTGCGTCAAGCCACACGTAAATAACATGATTTTCATTTCCAGGAACTTGAATACCCCATGAGAAAGTTTTTCTACTTACTGAAAGATCTTTAAGTCCACTTTTAACAAAACTTATAACTTCATTTTTTCTAGATTCAGGTGAAATAAAATTAGGATTTTTTTCATAAAAATCTAATAAGGGCTTTTCCCATTTAGAGAGTCTAAAAAAATAAGACTCCTCCTCTATCCATTCTACTGTTGATTTTGAACTAATTGAAATTTTTTTACCATCTATTTCTTCTATTTCATCTTCATTATAAAAAGCTTCATCAGAAACAGAGTACCATCCTGAATAATTAGAAAGATAAATATCATCATTTTTTTCTAACTCTTTCCATAAATGCTGAACTGTTTTCTTATGTCTGTCTTCAGTTGTACGTATAAAATCTGTATTGGTTAAGTTTAAAGTTTTAGATAAATCTCTAAATGTTTTACTAATTTGATCACAAAATTTAAGTGGATCTAAACCTTCTTTCTCAGCTGATCTTTGAATTTTAAGTCCATGTTCATCGGTTCCAGTTAAAAAACAAACTTTGTATCCATCGATAGTTTTAAATCGTGAAAAAAAATCCGCAATTATGCTTGAATATGCATGGCCCATATGAGGTCTAGCAGAAGGATAGTATATTGGAGTTGTGATATAAAAATTTTTATCCATTTAAAATTCGATCTTCAAATTCCATAAAAATAGACTCTTCATCTAAATTATAAATTTTTGTATTAATAATTTTTTTTAAAAAAAAAGTATAAAAACTTAATATTTCAATATTTTTAACATTAACTTTTTTCCTGAAGTAAATTTCAATAAATGAGTAAGTCAATTCGATTAATTTTTTATCTTTTTTATAAAGTTTATTTTTGATTATCAATGATAGAAAATTTTCTAATGATAAATTTTTTACATCAAATTCAAACTCTTCTGAAATTTTTAAAACTCTTAATAATTGGCCAGGTGTGGTGTAGTAATTAATCAATTCTTTGTTAATTAAGTCGTAAATATCTTGATCTATAATCTTGTTAGCTATTTCAATCACTTCATTTTGAGAAAGTGAGATCTTAAAATTTATACATCTTGATTTTAAAGTAGCTAGCACACGTTTGTTACTATTTATTAAAATAAAGTTTATATTATCATTTGGTTCTTCAATTACTTTAAGCAATGCGTTTACAGAATTAAGGTTAAGTAAATTTATATTATCAATCAAAACAAACCTTGGACTTGTATTAAATGATGATTTATTTAAATTAGAAATTAGATCTCGAATTTGATTAATATCAATATTTTTTTTTCCATCCTCAACATCAATGAGGTTAAAATTAGGGTTGGATTTATTCTTTATTAATTTAAAAGATTTATTTTCACTGTTAATTTTATAATCTTTAGTATCATAATTATGATCTTCATTTAGGGATAAAATATAATTAATTACATGATAGGCTAAAGTACATTTACCTATACCCTTCTCGCCTGATAAAATTATTTTATTAGGAAATTTTTTATTTAAATAAAGATTTTTTAGTGTATCAAATATTTCGTAGTGTCCAAATAAACTTTT
>CACHWJ010000037.1 GCA_902583635.1 uncultured Pelagibacteraceae bacterium
AGCTAATGATGATCGACATACAACTGACCAAGTAGACGAAAAGTATTGGCAAAATAGAATGGACGTAAATCTAAAACATTATTTTTTTGCTGCAAAAGCTGTTGTAAATAGAATGAAACAAATGAAAAGAGGATCAATTGTAAATTTAAGTTCGGTATCTTGGATGTTAGGCGAGGGCGATAAAGTTGTTTATGAAACAGCTAAGTCAGCAGTAGTTGGATTAACAAGATCATTTGCACAGGAGTATGGAAAATATAATATTAGAACTAATTCAGTCATACCTGGTTCAATTGCTACAGAGAGACAAATTAAACATTGGTTAACTCCTAAGTATAAAAAATTAATTTTAGATAGCCAGGCTTTAAAACGTCAATTAAAACCAAATGATGTGGCTCAATTAGTTTTATTTCTTGCATCTGATCAATCCTCTGGATGTACAAAACAAAGTTTTATTGTTGATGGTGGCATAACTTAATATTTAAAAAGTTAACTTTTCAAACAAAACTAATGTCGAAAAAAATTAATATCTCGGTTGTAGGATTAGGTTTGATGGGGGCTCAACACTTAAAGGCAATATTAAAATCAAAAAAGTCTAATTTACACTCAATTGTTGATATAAGCGATAATGCTAAAAAATTGTCAGCAAAATATAAAATACAGTTACATTCGAATGTTTCGTCTCTTTTAAATTCAAAAGAATTAGATGCGGTAATTGTTGCTACTCCAAATAGATTACATGAAAAACATACAATAAGTTTATTAAGAAAAAAAATACCTGTATTATTAGAAAAACCGATCTCAGATAATATTAAATCGGCAAAAAAAATTATTAATATTGCTGAGAAAAATAAAACTCCATTATTGATTGGATATCATCGAAGACATAATTCAATTGTTACTGAAGTAAAAGATATAATTAAATCTGGTAAGCTCGGAAAAATAATTTCTGCTAATATTTTGTGTTGGCTTTATAAGCACAATAAATATTTTAAGGAAAAATGGAGAATTAGCAGAGGAGGAGGGCCACTTGGAATTAATCTTGTTCATGATATTGATATGATTTCTTATCTTTTAGGTTCAATTAAATATGTTCAAGCTTTTACAACAAATAAAAACAGAAAATTTAAAGTTGAAGATACTGCAACTGTTAATTTTATATTTGACTCAGGTGCTTTATGCACTTTAAATATATCTGATACAATAGCTGCTCCTTGGAGTTATGAGTTAACTGCTGGAGAAAATCCAGTTTATCCAATTACTAATCAGTCAGCTTATATGATTGGTGGTACAAAAGGATCAATACAATTTCCAAATTTAAAATACTGGTTTTATAAAAAAGAAAGAAGCTGGTGGAAAAAAATTTTTTTTAAAGAGTATAAGAATAAAAAAGATGATAATACTTTAGTAAATCAAATTAATCACTTTTCAGATGTTGTTTTAAAAAAGGTTAAGCCTAAAGTTAATGGAAATGATGGTTTAAATTCTTTAAAAATTTTTGCAGCAATCACAAAGAGTGCAAAAACTGGGAAAAAAATTAAGATTTAAAGATTAGATAAAATAGTATTTGAACATTCAACTGTATTACTCTTACCACCCAAGTCATTAGTTCTATTTTTTTCAATACTTAAAGATTTTTCAATTGCAGAGACAATCGAACTTGAAGCCTCCTTTTCTCCTAAGTAATCAAGCATCATTGCACCTGACCAAATCTGTCCAACAGGATTTGCAATTCCTTTGCCAGCTATATCAGGTGTAGAGCCATGAACTGGCTCAAATAATGAAGGAAATTTATTTTCAGGATTAATATTTCCTGATGGAGCTATTCCAATCGTTCCAGTGCATGCTGGACCTAAATCAGATAAAATATCTCCAAATAAATTTGATGCTACAACCACATCAAACCATTCTGGATTAAGAACAAATCTTGCTACTAATATATCAATATGAAATTGATCGGTTTCTATTTCAGGGTATTTTTTTTTCATTTTGTTGAAACGCTCGTCCCAAAAAGGCATTGTTATTGAAATACCATTAGATTTTGTTGCATTAGTTAGTTTTTTTCTTTTTCTTTTTTTTGCTAATTCAAAAGCAAACTTTTGAACTCTGTCTACACCATGAGCGGACATGATAGTTTCTTGTATTGCTATTTCTCTATCTGTATTTTGGTACATCTTACCACCAACTGATGAATATTCTCCTTCAGTGTTTTCTCTTACAATCATCATATCAATATCGCCTGGTTTTTTATTTGCCAGTGGAGGATTTATTCCTGGAAAAAGCTTTACTGGTCTTAGATTAATGTATTGATCAAATTCTCTTCTAAATTTAAGTAGTGATCCCCATAATGAAATATGATCAGGAACCTGATCAGGCATACCAACTGCACCAAAAAAAATAGCATTATGTTTACTTAATTTTTCTCTCCAATCATCAGGCAACATTTTTCCATGCTTTTCATAATAATCACATGATGCAAAATCATATTCAGTAAAATTAATTTTAAATTGATGTTTTAGGGCTGCCTCCTTTAAAATTTTAAGACCCTCAGGCACAACTTCTTTACCTATTCCATCTCCTGCTATAGCTGCAATATTATATTCTTTCATAAATAAAGGTTTATACGTTAAATATTTGTTAAATAATATTGTTAAATTATCTTTAAAATTTTAATCATCCATTGTTTTGACATATTTAATTTGTTAACTTTAAATATGAAAAAGTTGGTTTTTATCTTTTTATTTAGTCTATTTTTTATTTCAAATTCAAATGCAGCTTGTGATGACCCTTTAACTGAGGGTGTGGATTATTCAAATTGTAGATTTTCTGATGCACAAGATTTACAAGGAAGCTACTTCCCAAATTCTAATTTATCTTTTGCAAGTTTCATTCAGGTTAATTTGGACAAAAGCATAATGATGAACTCCAATTTATCATTTGGAACATTTCCTGAGTCTACATTTGTAAGAGCTAATCTTTATGAAACAGTTTCCATAGGTGCCAATTTTGAAAAAACAAATTTTACAGGAGCTAATTTAACTAGAGTTGATTTTATGGGAGCCACTTTAATTGAGGCTAACTTTCAAAATTCAAATTTGATGGAAGCAAACTTTACCTCTTCAAATATAACTAATGCAAACTTTGATGGTGCTAATTTAATTGGTGCAACTTGGACTAATGGACAAACATGTGGTCCAGAGTCAATTGGAACCTGTAATCAATAGTTAATGAGCAGTTCTGTAAAGACTGATGATGTAATCTTCAATTTTTTTAAGCAAATTTGTGACGAAAAAGATGATCAAAAATGTGTTGAGCTTGGAAAAAGCTG
>CACHWJ010000038.1 GCA_902583635.1 uncultured Pelagibacteraceae bacterium
TTGTTATGGATCCCTACACTGGGAGGGTTTTGGCACTTAGTGGGGGATTTAGTTTTAAAAAAAGTGAATTTAATAGAGCAACTCAAGCAAACAGACAGCCAGGATCTGCTTTTAAACCATTTGTCTATGCATTAGCATTAGAAAATAATTATACTCCAACATCATTAGTATTAGACGCACCTTTAGTTTTAGATCAAGGTGATGATTTAAAGATGTGGAAACCCGAAAATTATGGAAAAAAATTTTATGGCCCATCTACACTTCGAACTGGATTGGAAAAATCTAGAAATTTAATGACTGTACGAATTGCACAGAATCTTGGTATACAAAAAATTATAAATTTCTCAAAAGATCTCAAAATCTATGAAGATCCTGAGGAATTATTGTCCATATCGTTGGGTTCTGCTGAGACTACACTTATAAATTTAACCTCAGCTTATTCAACTTTTGTAAATGGTGGAAAACTTGTTGACCCAATATTAATTGATAGAATTCAAGACAGTGAAGGTAATACTATATACAATAATAACTTAAGAAAGTGCATAGATTGTGATCAAATCTCTTACCTGAGTAACGATTATCCTAAAATTCAAAATAACTATAAGCAAATTTTTTCAAATGAAACTGCATATCAAATGACAACAATTCTTGAAGGAGTAGTTCAAAGAGGTACAGGAAAAAAACTCAGAGACTTGAACTTAAATATTGCTGGAAAAACAGGTACAACAAACAAAAATACAGATACTTGGTTTATTGGCTTTACTTCAAACTTATTAGTGGGGGTTTATGTGGGTTCAGATAACCCTTCGCCTCTTGGAAAATATGAAACTGGCTCAAAAACAGCACTACCGATTTTCAAAGATTTTATTAAGCAGGCTGTAAAAAAATCAGATGCTAGACCATTTAAGGCAGCGGAAGATACAATTATGATGGTAGTAGATCCTAAAACTGGGCAAAAAGCTAAATTTTCCTCAAAAAATACAATCATAGAGGTCTTTAAAAAAGAAAATGTAGTCAATGGAAAAGTTCTTTACTCAAATACAGATAGATTAGATAGTAATAATATACTAAGGTTTTATTAATGAATGATAATTTTCAAAATTATAAAGAAGAAATAAATAAAATAAATCAAAGAATTAAGGAGTATCTTTGAAAATAATAATATTTATTCAAAACTTCAGTCACTAAATACAAAAATGCTAGAAGCCAATTTCTGGCAAGATAAAAGTAATTCTCAAAAAGTAATTAAAGAAAAGAAATTTTTTGAGGATTTAATAAATTCTTTAAATTCATCTGTTAAAAAATTAAATGATTTTGAGGATTTAAATGAACTAGCTTTAGCGGAAAATAATTCAGACGTTCAAGGTGAAATTATACAAAATGTCAAACAACTAAGGCTGGAAATAAAAAAAAGTGAAATCAAATGTTTTTTATCAAGCGAAGCCGATCAATTAGATTGCTACATTGAGATTCATGCAGGCGCTGGAGGTACAGAGAGTCAAGATTGGGCTGACATGTTAAGACGAATGTATTTAAAATGGTCTGATAAAAAGAATTTTAAATCTCACTTAATAAGTGAACATAGAGGAGATGAGGCTGGAATTAAGTCAGCAACAATAAAGATTGAAGGTGATTATGTTTTTGGTTGGCTTAAAAAAGAATCTGGTATTCATCGTTTGGTTAGAATATCTCCATTTGACTCAGGTGCAAGAAGACACACAAGTTTTGCAAGTGTTTGGATATATCCAGTAGTTGACGAAAATATTAATATAGAAATTTCAGAAACAGATTTAAGAATTGATACTTATCGATCTAGTGGAGCAGGCGGTCAGCATGTAAATACTACTGATAGTGCAGTAAGAATTACACATTTACCTTCCAAAATTGTTGTACAGTGTCAAAACGAGAGATCTCAACATAAAAATAAAGAGACGTGTATGAATATGTTGAAAGCTAGATTGTATGATTATGAAATTAAGAAAAGAGAGGAAGAAAATCAAAATAACGAAAACTCAAAATCTGAAATTGGATGGGGCCACCAAATAAGATCCTATGTGCTACAACCTTACAGATTAGTTAAAGATAACCGAACGAATTTTGAAAGCACTAGTCCAGATAAAATTTTAGATGGTGATCTGGATGAATTTTTAGAACAATCACTCTATAAAATTAAATGAGAAAATTTTTATTAAAGTTTTTTATAACAGTCACAATTTTAATTTTTTTACCAATAATTTATTTAAGTACAATTGGAATTGAAACAGAAAGTTTTAATGAACAGATTAAAAATAAAGTTAACGAGAGTAATAAAAATTTACAACTATCTCTAAAAAAAATAAAATTGAAATTAGATCCTCTCAAATTAAAATTTAATGCTAAAACAGTTGGTGCCACTGTCTATTATTATAATAAACCACTTGAATTAGAATATATAGGAACAGAAGTATCTCTAGCCTCAATAATTAAAAATAAAATTGTTTCATCAAATCTTGAAATAGGATCGAAATCATTGCTATTAGGTGATTTAATTAAATTTGCTAGGGGAGCATACAATGGTCCAGAATTATTTATTTTAGGAAAAATTATTAAAAAAGGTCATGTAATATTTGATTTAAAAATTAATTATGATGAAAACGGAAAAATTAAAGATGATTATGAAATAAAAGGTATAATAAAAGATGGAAAAATTCAAATATTCAATAATCATATTTACGAAAAAATTAATTTTATATTCAACTTAAAGAAACAAGAAATTAAACTCCAAGAAATAAAATTTGCAACAAATAAAATCAATTTTTTTTCTGATAAGGTAAATATTAAGCAAAAAGAAGATACTTTTTTCATTGATGGAACCGTTAAAAATAAAAATGCTACCTTATCGAGTAATTTTTTAAAAATAGTAAACTTAAATTTCAAAAATTTAAATTTTGATAACACAATTTTTAGTTCAATCAATAATTTTAGTTTTGAGGTTAATAAAAATTTTAAATTAAAAAATATATTTCTTAAGTCTGATATTGACTTAAATCAGCTTAAATATAAGAGAGAAAACTATATTTT
>CACHWJ010000039.1 GCA_902583635.1 uncultured Pelagibacteraceae bacterium
TTTAATTAATGCACAAGGAGAGGATGTTGTAGCTGGAACGAGAACTCCACAATATATTACTAAAAAAGCTAGACAAAATGCTAAAGTAAAAGCTCCATCAATGGAAGAGTCTATGCCTAAAGTTTATAAACAGCTTTATAAGATCCTAAAAAAATTAGAAAAACACTACAAAGATATGCAGGATGTAGAGTTTACAGTTGAAAATAAAAAGCTGTGGATGCTTCAAACACGTTCTGGAAAAAGGACTGCAAAATCTGCAGTTAAAATTGCAGTTGATATGGTTAAAGAAAAATTAATTTCAAAAAAAAAGGCTGTGTTAAGAATTGATCCTCACTCACTTGATACTCTGCTTCATCCAACTTTAGATGAAAAAAGTTCAATAAATGTAATTGCAAATGGCTTGCCTGCTTCACCAGGTGCTGCTAGTGGTAAAGTTGTATTCACATCTGAAGATGCAGAAAGGCTAACATCAATGATGCAGGACACAATATTGGTTAGAGTAGAAACTTCCCCAGAAGATATACAAGGAATGCATGCGGCCAAAGGAATATTAACTGCAAGAGGTGGGATGACAAGTCACGCAGCTGTTGTAGCAAGAGGAATGGGAAGGCCTTGCGTGTCTGGGTCCAGTGAAATTGATATCAATTACGAAAATAAGTCGTTTAAAACATCATTAATTGAAATTAAAGAGGGAGACATAATAACAATAGACGGCTCAACAGGAAGAATAATCGAAGGTAGTGTCGCTACTGTAAAGCCAGAAATATCTGGTGATTTTTCAAAATTAATGTCGTGGGCTGATAGTTACAGAAAATTAAATATAAGAACAAATTCAGAAACACCAAAAGATACTAAAACTGCGAAAGATTTTGGTGCTGAAGGCATTGGACTTTGCAGAACTGAGCACATGTTTTTTGATGAGGAGAGAATTTTATCTGTTAGGGAAATGATTCTTTCTAAAACTAAAGAAGACAGAGCTAAAGCTTTAGATAAACTCTTACCGCATCAAAAAAAAGATTTTTCTGAAATTTTTAAGATTATGAATGGCTTACCAGTTACAGTAAGATTATTAGATCCTCCACTACATGAATTTTTACCAAGAACAAATAAAGAAATTGGCGAATTAGCAGAAATTGTTAATCTTTCAGTAAAAGAGGTTGAAACAAGGATCGAGGAACTTCACGAACAAAACCCAATGCTAGGTCACAGAGGTTGCAGATTAGCTATATCATTTCCTGAAATATATGAGATGCAATGTAGAGCAATTTTTGAAGCATTATGTGAGCTTAAAAAAAACAAAATTAATTCAGCTTTTCCTGAAATAATGATTCCTCTAGTTTCTACAGAGGCTGAAATTAAAATAATGAAAGATTTAGTTAAAAGAATAGCTACTATGGTTCAAAAAGAAAATAAATTAAAAATAGACTTTATGGTTGGGACAATGATTGAACTTCCAAGAGCAGCTATAAAGGCAAAAGATATAGCAAAACACGCAGAATTCTTTAGTTTTGGAACAAATGATTTAACTCAAACTACTTTTGGAATAAGTAGAGATGACAGTGGAAAATTTTTAAATGATTACTTAGAAAATAAAATATTTTCTATTGATCCTTTCGTATCAATTGATGAAGGAGTTTCAGATTTAGTTGAGATTGCTGTTGCAAAAGGTAAGAGCCAAAACAAAAATATCAAATTAGGGATATGTGGAGAGCACGGAGGTGATCCCAAAAGTATTTCCTTTTGTGCAAAAGTAGGACTTAATTATGTATCTTGTTCTCCTTATAGAGTTCCAGTCGCTAGACTAGCAGCAGCACAAGCAGAGTTAAAAAAATAATTATTTAAATTAGAAGGGGCGTTCTGTTGCCAGGTGCCCCGAACCCCGTTTGCTTAATTAACTAAGTTAATTAGGCAGCAAGTGCGTAACTTTCGTTAGCAATTATAAATTAGCCCGTTACGGTGGAACAATCCCGAACGAAAGAATAGCTTTTAGTCATCCGTCGAATCTGGTTCACCCCCATAAGTTGTAATGGTGGAGGTGGTGGGTACTGCCCCCACGTCCGCAATGGTTATTACGAAATTCGTTTATCGTCGTAGTTGGAAAACCAACATTAATAATATAAAAGGAATTACAACAGATTCAATAACAATCATGAAACTTACCAAAGAACAAGCAGAAGAAATAAAAAATCAACAATCTCAGAGCAATCAAACTAAAAGAGTTACAGTACCAGAACTTGAAAACGTCCTATACGATGCAATTCCTGCTTTAGATTATGGTTTTGTGAGAGTAGTTGATTATATGGGAGATGATACTTCAATTGTTCAATCTGCAAGAGTCTCATATGGAAAAGGAACCAAGCAAGTTTCAACTGATAAAGGATTAATCAAATACTTAATGAGACATTGGCACAGTACTCCATTTGAAATGTGCGAAATAAAATACCATATAAAGTTACCAATATTTATTGCCCGACAATGGATTAGACATAGAACTGCTAATGTCAATGAATATTCTGCAAGATATTCTATTTTAGATAAAGAATTTTATTTACCTTCACAAGAAAACTTAGCAGCTCAATCTACCAGTAATAGACAAGGTAGAGGTGATGTATTGGAGGGCAAACAAGCAGAAGAAGTTTTAGAACTTTTAAAAAGTGATGCGGAGAGAACTTACGATAACTATGAAACAATGCTTAATGAAAGATATGATGGTTCTACTATAGATGAAAATAAAAAAGGCTTAGCAAGAGAACTTGCAAGAATGAATTTGACATTAAATACTTATACTCAATGGTATTGGAAAACTGATCTTTTAAACCTAATGAATTTTTTAAGATTAAGAGCTGATAGTCATGCACAATACGAAATACGAGTTTATGCAGATA
>CACHWJ010000040.1 GCA_902583635.1 uncultured Pelagibacteraceae bacterium
TTTCCATTTAATTTTATTATTTATTTTTCTACTATCTAATGCGTACCTAAGATCATGACCTGGTCTGTCTTTTACAAAAGTTATATTTGTTTTAGAACCAATAGTAATATATTTTTTTGAAATTTTTAGAAGTTTTTTTGATATTTCAATATTACTTAAATTCTTTCTTGATCCAATATTGTAAGTCTCTCCATTCTTACCTTTAATAAAAACTTTATAAAGTGCTTCACAGTGATCTTTAACAAATATCCATTCTCTTGAATTCTTTCCATTTCCATAAATAGGAAGAGGTAGGTCATTCAAAATATTGTATATTAATTTAGGTATTAACTTTTCTGGATGTTGTTTTGGACCATAATTATTAGAACAATTAGTTATTATAGCAGGAATTTTAAAAGTTTTTATATATGAACTCACTATATGATCAGATGAAGCTTTGCTTGCTGCATAGGGCGAGCTAGGCCTGTAAGGATATTTTTCATTTGTTCTTCCTTTTAGAATATCACCATAAACCTCATCTGTTGATATATGGATTAATTTAACTTTTTTATTAATTATTAAATATTTTTTAAATGCTTCTAGTAAATTAAAAACCCCCAATATATTATTTTCAATAAATGCTTTAGGACCATCTATTGATCTATCCACATGAGTCTCAGCAGCTAAATTAAATATTCCATCAGGTCTATACTTATTTAAAATTCTATAAATATTATTTAAATTATTAATATTACATTTAATAAATTTATAATCTTTATTACTTTCAAAATCCTTTTGATTGTAGAAGCTTGAAGAATAACTGACTTTATCCAAATTTATAACTTTTAAATTTTTACTAAGTAGATATTCAATTAGATTACTACCTATGAAACCAAGACCACCAGTTACAATAATTTTTTTTTTCATTTTTAAATATTTAGATATAATATATTATATTGTAATATAATGAACTTTTAAGACTTTATGATTAGAATTGTTACATTTAAAAGTAAAAAAAGTCATTTTCAACTATTTACAAATTATTAAAAAATCAATGAGATAATTATATTGAATTATCCAAATGATAACTTCTATAGCATAAGGTAAAAAATATTATATATACAATTAAATTTTATTACGAGTATGACATCAATAAAATCTTTTTAAAATTACTTTGAAAGCAAAAAAAATAAGTAGTATACATCACAAAATATTTAACGGCGGGGTAGCTCAGTTGGTTAGAGCGCGGGACTCATAAGCCCGAGGTCAGTGGTTCGATCCCACTTCCCGCTACCAACACAAATAAGTTAATATGTCAAATCAAAATATAACAGTGGTTATAGCTTCTTTTCATAGTAGTGAGAAAATAATAGAATGTTTAAATTCTATTGATCAAAATATTAAAGTAATAGTAATTGAAAATTCAAATGATCAAAATTTAAAAAAAAAAATAGTTTCAGATTATAAAAATGTTGAAGTTATTCTCTCTGAGAGCAATTTAGGTTATGGTTGCGCAAACAATCTTGGATTATTAAAAGTGAAAACAAATTATGCTTTAATAATAAATCCTGATGTTATCTTAAAAAAAAATGCGATAACGAATTTTTTTTTAACTGTTAAAAAAATTCCAAATTTTGGAATTATTGCTCCAATATCAAAAAACGAAAAATACCAGAATTTTAATTTAAAATTGGATAATCAACTTAAAGAAGTTGAAAACGTAAAGGGTTTTGCAATGTTTTTAAATATGAAAAGTATTAAAGAAGTTGGATTTTTCGACACAAATTTTTTCATATATTTTGAAGAAATCGACCTATGTAAAAGATTAAGATCAAAGAATATAAAAATTTATATAGATCCATCAATTGAGACAAATCATTTAGGTGGAGCATCACATAATGCTAGATTAAATACTCAAATGGAGTTATCTAGAAATTGGCATTGGATGTGGTCTTCATTTTATTTTCATAAAAAACATTATGGATATGTATCAGCGTTTTTAAAAATTTTACCAAAATTTTTTTCATCAGTTATTAAATTTTTATATTACTCAATTATGTCTAATACATTAAAAAAGAATATTTACAGATGTAGATTACAAGGTATTATAAATTCCTTATTATTAAAAAAATCATCCTACAGACCAAACATTCAATAATTCTTGATTTTTTTTATGATTGAAGATAATTGGATTTAAATGAAAAAAAGAAAGTATAAAATTTTAGTCACCGGTGTTGCAGGTTTTTTAGGCTCCCATCTAGCTGATAAATTATCAAAACTTGGACATGAAGTCTTCGGCGTAGATAATATGGTAGGCGGATATAAAGATAATATTTCAAAAGAAATTAAATTTCATAATATTGATTGTTGTGATTTTCAAAAAATTAATAAAATAATGAAAGATATTGATATAGTATATCATTGTGCTGCAACTGCACATGAAGGTTTATCGGTGTTTTCACCATTTCAAATTACTAAAAATAATTATTTAGCTTCTATTTCAGTTTTTTCTGCTGCAATAAATGAGAAAGTAAAAAGAATCATTTTCTGTTCCTCGATGGCACGATATGGAGATCAAAAAACACCATTTAGGGAGGATATGCAAACAAGACCTATTGATCCATACGGCATATCAAAAGTTGCAGCCGAACAAGTTTTACAAAATTTATGTGATCTAAATAACATCGAGTGGGTTATTGCAGTGCCTCATAATATAATTGGACCCAAACAAATTTATGATGATCCATACAGAAATGT
>CACHWJ010000041.1 GCA_902583635.1 uncultured Pelagibacteraceae bacterium
AAAATAATTATAAGACCCTTAATACTCTATTGTCAGTGATTCAAAGCCCTTACGAAGCTGAAATTGATGTTTCAAAATTTCAAACACCCGCTCCAGCATCAAATCAAAAGTATCAAACTTTTTGTGGAACTTAAAATTACAATACGTATGGTTCTGGCCTTGCGCTATTGCCTAAGACTCTTTCGACAGAAAAGTCACTAATATCAATTGTTTGGTAAGATCCCGTTGTAATTAATTCTGTTAATGCTCTCCCTATGCCGGGTGCTTGCATTAATCCCCTTCCAGTGAAACCAGATGCTATATAAACATTTTCATATTTTGGATGTTTGCCAACAACTGCATTGTTATCTAATTTATTACAATCGTAATATCCAGCCCATCCACCTGTTAATTTTAGTTCTTCAAAAGCGGGGATTCTTTTTGCTAATGCTGGCCAAACTAATTCTTCAAAATCATTCCATGCTGGCTCTAAGTCATCAGCGTCAAAGACAGAAATTGGTGATCCTGCAAGATATTCACCACCCTCTGGTCTCCAATAAACACCTGTTGTTAAATCTCCTGTTAGAGGCATTTCTTTGATATATTTTGGACATTTAACCCTAAATACTGTGTGCTTTTGTGGTACTACAGGAATATCTTCAAGCAATTTTTTTGTCCAACATCCTGCAGCAGAAACAATAGTTTTAGCCTTAACTTCAGAAATGTTTTTAATTTCTCCTTTAATGAATTCAGCTCCAAGCTCAATAGCTTTACTTTTTAAAGCTGTATGAAAAAGAAAAGGGTCAATCCAACCTTCAGTTTGATTGTCAGTATACGTTGCTGTTTCTATTCCCTCATTATTTATATAGGGAAATATATCAGATAATTCTGATCCTTTAATATTTTTTGTTCCTGCCTCACACTTTTTATGATTTTCTAATGCTCGGTATTGTTCTTCAGCATGTTCTGGTCCAAACATTAATAGATAACCATTTGTTACCATACTCGCAGTAGGGTTAGGATTTTTTTCAGTTTTTAATAATTGTGGTATTTGATTAATAAATTCTCTAGCAAATTTCCCTAATAAAATATTTTCTTTTTGAAAAAACTGTCTTCTAAATCCACCTAATGATAGTGGGAACGAGGCAGTTTTATATGTTGGATCTCTTTCAATTACTTTTACTTTTCTGCCTTCTTTGGATAGAAAATAGGCTGTAGCTGCTCCAATAATTCCACCACCTATTACTACAACATCATCCATTTTAATTTATCATTATAAGATTAATATTGAGGAATAGTGCAAAGCTACACCAAAGTAAATAAGGAATCATTAGATAGAAACTAACTACATTGACACGTTTAAATCTTAAAATGAGATTAATTATCAGTCCAATCAATAAAATTAATACAAATAAAGCCAAAACCATATTGTGTAAAACAAAGAACACTACACTCCAAGTTGTATTAAACACCAGATGAATTAAATAAATATAAACTGTATTTTTATCCTTATTCTTTGAGTGCCAAAATAACCATATTGCAAGTGTCATCATCAAATACAAAGTTGTCCACACAGGTCCGAAGACCCAATCTGGAGGATTGAAAAATGGTTTATTTAATAATGAATACCATGGCTCTTTATAATTAATTGTAGATAAGCTTCCAACAGCTGAAGCGCCAAAAGTAACCATAAGAAAGTACATAAAAGTTAAAAGTTTATTTTTAAACATGTTAGTAATATATACGATTAGCTATGAATAAAAAAACAATATGGATAACTGGTGCAAGTAGTGGCATTGGTGAAGCATCAGCAAGAAAATTTGCTAAAGAAGGATGGAAAGTGATCATCTCTGCTAGAAGAGTTGAACTTTTAGAAAAACTTTCAACAGATGAAAACATATTTTCTTATCCTTTAGATGTAACTGATAGTGTTAAAGCTAAAGAGGTGTTCAAAAAAATTATAGAGGATCATGGACAGGTCGATCTTTGCATATTTAGTTCTGGAACTTACGAGAGAAAATCTGAAAAAGAATTAGATGTACAAAATATAAGACATGTGATCGAGGTTAATTTCCTCGGGGTAATAAATTGTGTTAGTGCTGTTGAAAAATATTATAAAGATAAAAATAATGGCCATATTGCTATAGTTTCATCGCCAGTTGGATATAGAGGTTTGCCCAAATCTTCAGGTTATACTCCCTCTAAAGCTGCTTTAAACAATTTTACTCAAGGTATTTATTTTGATTTTAAAAAATTTAATGTCAAGGTTTCCCTAATAACTCCAGGATTTATCAAAACTGCTTTAACAGATAAAAATGAATTTAAGATGCCTTTTTTAAAAAGTACAGACTATGCAGCAGAAGAGATTTATAATGGATTAGTCAAAAAAAATAGTTTTGAAATAATTTTTCCTTTGCCAATTAAAATTATTTATAAATTAATACAAATTCTTCCAAACAAATTATATAATTATTTAATTTCCAAATCAGTAAATCGTTAGTCTTT
>CACHWJ010000042.1 GCA_902583635.1 uncultured Pelagibacteraceae bacterium
TGGTTGTAATAATCTTGTAGAAGTGGTCTGTAACATAAATATTCAAACCAACGACAACGATAGCTCATTGTCGCCTCTAAAATTTCATTACCAACAGTCAGCAAAACGTCTCTTGGTGGCATACAGCCAAACATGGTCTCTGCTTCCCAATCAGGGGTAGATGTTTTTTGATTAAAATCTAAAGGTGTTGGTCGATCAACTTTAATTCCTCTTTTCTTAAGTATATTTGAAAAATCATCTAAAAGTTGATTGGCTTTATCAACTGTATCTTTAGTTCTTGGTCCAAACTGGCCTCGCATATCACTATCTTCAGGAACTTTAGCATCAAGTGCTGGCTCAGGGGCCGGTATACAAGTGCCATCTGCTCTTCCAACAATTACATGTTTTAGTGGATCCCATTCATTCCAACTATTCACAATAATGTTATTTTTATTCATAGATTAATTTAGAGCGATGTATCTTTTATTCCATCTCATGATCAAACTGTAATAAATTATTGAAACAAAAAGAAAAAAACCACCAATAATTGTGTTTGTTGTAGGAACCTCATTGATACCAAATAATGGTAGCCACACCCAAAATATTCCACCCACTACTTCAGTTAAAGATAGTAATGTGAGTTCTGCCGCTGGAATAGCTTTTGAGCCTATTGAATATAAAATTAAGCCAAAGCAAACTAATGTTCCGTGTAAAGAAAATAAAGTTCCATTATAGCTTGATGAAAAAAATACTAAATCATTTGTAATGATTGCTATAGATGAAAAAACAACACAAAAAAATCCTGCAAAAGCAACTGTTGTAAATTTAGGAGTTTCTTTTCTCCACCTTAATGATACTGAAAAAACTGAGAAACCAATCGAAGCCGTAAGACCAAATACAAATCCTATTAAAGATTTTTCACTGGTATTACCAAGTGCCATAATTAGTATACCTGCAGTTGCTATAACAATTGAAGTCCAAACATTTAAAGAAATTTTTTCTTTTAAAAATAAAAAAGCTAATAATGCGGTAAAAAAAGGCATTGCGGCCAAACAAAGTAATGTTACCGCGGCACTAGTGTTGGTAATTGAATAAATAAAGGTGATCATTGCAACCCCTAGACCAGAGCCACCTATCATACCTGATAATCCTATTTTGAAATAATTTTTGTAAAAATTTTTTCCTTCTTCAAAAAGTAAATAAAGATTTAATAAAATAAAAATAGTTAAACCTCGTCCAAAAATATACTGCCATGGGACTAATTGTGGATTATCCATGTATTTCACAACTAAGGGGCCAAATGACCACAGTAAGCCTGCAAATAAAACAACTGGAATAGCAATTTTGGGACTTCTAAGCTCAATCATATGCCGAAATCTAATTCTAAATAGAATTTTCTACAACAAAAATATAGTTTAAATCTAAATATAAAATCAGTGATATATATTAAATAAAATTAAAAGTTTATATGGATTTAAAAATTTTAGAGATTGCTTCGGATACCAAAAATAACAAAAATATCGAAAACTACACTCATGTTGCAAAATCTAAAAATCCTTTATGTGGTGATGAAATTCAAATTAAGTTAGTAATTGAAGATGAAAAACTAGTTGACTTTGGCTATCAGGGAAAATCATGTGTTTATTGTCAAGCTACTGCAAGTGTGTTGTCAAAAAATTTGATTAACTCCAAAAAAAATAAAATTAAAGAACTGTGTGATTATGCAAAATCTTTTTTTAATAAAGAACAAAACAGTATAGAAAAAAAATGGTCTTTTTTAAGTAGATTGTTTGATCAAAAAAATATATCTAGAAAAGAATGTATTCTTCTTCCTTTCAACGCATTAAAAAAAATTATATCAAATTAAATCATGGGAAATTTTAAGCAATCATTTTTAGCAGGACTCTTTTCAATTATTACAATAGGAATTCTTACTCTTTTAACTTACAAAACTGAGTATGGAGTATTTTTGATTGCTTCCTTTGGATCTTCAATGGTTCTACTCTATGGATATCCTGAAAGTCCTTTCGCCCAACCAAAAAATGTTTTCTTTGGTCACGTTCTTACTGCAATTGTAGGAATGTTTTTTTTATACTTTATACCTTTACCTTTGTATTTAAATATCCCTTTAGCTGTAGGTTTTGGTGTGGGTTTTATGATATTGTTTAATGTAACTCATCCGCCAGCTGGTGGTAATCCCATTATAGTCATAATGGGTAGTGTGTCGGTGGATTACTTATTGACCCCTGTGATTTCTGGTTCAATAATCATTCTATTTTTTGCAATTATTATTAATAAATTTATCTTAAAAAAAAATTATCCTTCTAAGAAATAATTTGTTTGCTAGCCCTTTGAAAATAAGGTTAGATGTCAAAAAATAAATTAATATTTTATTACATACAGGAGAGTAAATGAAGATATTGTGCGTATTATACGATGATCCTAAAGGTGGGATGCCAAAATCATATCCACTTAGTGATCTTCCTAAATTAGAGAA